>JAFGIV010000021.1 GCA_016929435.1 Candidatus Uhrbacteria bacterium
GGGTCTCCGTCCGTCCGGCCTGCCGATGCGTGGCAAGGGGGGTCTCCGTCCGTCCGGGGATACAATAAAGGCTTGTTTTTTGGTATAATTAATCAGTAACCAAACTATCCAAGTAAACGAAAAGCAATATGCCAGTGAGAGTCGCCATCAACGGCTTTGGCCGGATCGGACGCAATACCCTAAAGGCCGCTTGGGGGCGGCTGAAGGGTTTTGAGGTCGTGGCCGTGAATGACCTGACCGACACTAAAACCCTGGCCCACCTCCTCAAATACGATACGGTTTACGGCCAATGGGGACACCGAATCGGCAGCGATCCCAGGAACCTGATCATCGACGGGAAGAAGATTCCGGTGTTCGCCGTGAGGAATCCGGCGGAATTGCCGTGGGGAAAGATGAAGGTTGATGTGGTCCTGGAATGCACAGGAATCTTCCGGGACAGGGAAAAGGCCGGCCTGCACCTCCAGGCCGGAGCCAAACTGGTGGTGATTTCCGCACCGGGAAAGGGGAAGGGCATTCCGACCAGCGTTTTGGGGGTGAACGTCGACGCCAAGAGGGACAATTTCGGCAAGGCCCGGATAATCAACAACGCCTCCTGCACCACCAACTGCATCGCCCCGGTGGCGAAGGTGATTGACAGGAAGTTCGGCGTGAGGAGCGCCTTCATGACCACGATTCACGGATACACGGCCGACCAGAACCTGCAGGACGGTCCGCACAAGGACCTGCGCCGGGCCCGGGCTGCGGCCGTCAACATCGTTCCCACCACCACGGGGGCGGCCGTTGCCACGGGGGAGGCCATCCCTTCCCTCCAGGGAAAGTTCGACGGCCTGGCCATCCGCGTGCCGGTCCCGGTCGTTTCCCTGGCTGACCTCACTTTTGTCCTTAAGAGGAAAACCGACCTTGAAACCGTCAGGCGGGTCTTGAGGGAAGCGGCGGCAGGGGACCTGAAGGGCATCATGTCCGTGACCGAGGAGCCGCTGGTATCATCCGATTTCGTCGGCCATGACAGCTCCAGTGTCGTTGACCTTGACCTGACGATGCTGATGCACGGCAACCTCCTGAAGGTCATTGCCTGGTACGACAACGAGTGGGGGTATTCAATGCGCCTGGCGGAAATGGCAGTTCGTTTCGCCAAGAGCCAGCTGAAGAAACGGATAGCCTAGATGATCCCGGCCGTCAACCTCGTTACCGATGCGGCGATCGCCTCTTTTCTGGCGGTCGTGCCGGTTTTCGTCATCCTGACGGTTCGGAGCGCCCGAAGCGGTCGGAATGTCGGTTTCCGCCCGCTTTTGGCGTTTTTCGGCGTTGTCTTGTGGCTGGTCGCCGTTTACGGCAGTTTCATCGAGCCCTACCGGCTGGAGATCAGGACATATCCGGTTACGGTCGGGTCCGGGGATGCGGTCCTGCGCGTGGCAGTGGTTTCGGATGTCCATCTCGGCCTTCACAAGGGGACGGGATGGGCGGAGAAGGTCGTTGGACGGGTCAATTCCGTTAGGCCGGACCTGGTCCTGCTGGCCGGCGATCTGGTCAGCGTCCCGTCCGGCATGGAGTCGTTCGGGCCGTTCGGGGAATTGGAATCACGGTACGGGACATACGTCGTCCTGGGCAACTGGGATTACCGGGTCGGGGCGGTCGATGTCCGGCACTGCATCGAATCCCGGAACGCGGAGGTGCTGACGAACGAGACGGTGATGGTCGGCGAACCGGGTCGGGAAATCGCGTTGATCGGCCTGGACGACTGGATATACGGCGACCCGGATTGGGGCGCTGCCCTGGTTGGCGTGCCCGACGGTGCGGTTACCGTGGCCGTGGGGCATGAGCCGGATATCGTTTCTGCGGCCGAAGTCAACGGCATTGATCTGGTCATCAGCGGCCATACCCACGGCGGACAGGTTCGCCTGCCGCTGATCGGGGCCGTTCCGCACCTTCCCATAGGCCTGCCCCAGGACTTTGACCGCGGCCTGTTCGACTACGGACAAACCAAGCTGTTCATCAGTCCCGGGGTGGGGGAATCCGGCACTCGGATCCGTTTCCTCCAGCCGCCGGAGATATCGGTTTTGGAGATTCGGTATTGACATCGGATGTCTTTCGTGATAGATTACCGTCTTGGATCATGAATTCTGTTTATTGTCCTTTTTAAAGATGGAGGGAAGAAAATGAAAGGGATACGGAAAGACGGGAGGGTTTTGGTGGTGGTCGTCGGTGCGTTTTGTGCGTTTGCCGCGGCCTTTATGGCCTTTAGGGCATACGTGGCCTTTGCCGAAGGGGGTTTGTTCTTCGGCTTTGTTTTTGCCTCAGCGGCCCTGTTTATCCTCTTTCTCCTGAGTCTGTATTCGCTCGATTTTTTTAGGGATAGAAAAAAGGGGAAACACGGGGGATGCCGAACATAAGGGACCAAAACAATCTCAGCAAAAGCGCCGGATGGGCGCTTTTTTCTTATTTGCCGGCCACTTGACATCATCCGCCGTATGGTTAAAAATACGGAATGTCATTGGCACTCTCTAAATAGGAGTGCTAATGAACCGATTTTTAATATAATTAACTCATTAACCGAAAGGCTATGCGGGTCAAACCCCTTTCCGATCGGGTCTTGGTCAAGCCGCTGGCGAAGTCCGAGACCACCAAATCGGGTATCGTCATCCCTGACACCGTCTCCAAGGAGAGGCCGGAGCAGGGGGAAATCGTCGCTGTCGGTCCGGGCAAGGTCCAGAAGGACGGCAGCATCAGGCCGATTGCCCTTAAGGTCGGCGATCGGGTCATGTTCAAGAGTTACGCCCCGACCGAAGTCAAGGTCGACGGGGAGGAGATGTTCGTCCTTGAGGAGTCGGACATCATTGCCCTGTTGGAGGAATAACCGTCAATAATATGGCAAAACAGATTCTATTTTCCGAGGAAGCCCGGCAGCGGGTGAAGAAGGGGGTGGATGCCTTGGCCAATGCGGTCAAGACGACCCTTGGGCCGGGCGGGAAGAACGTCGTCCTGGACCGCGGTTTCGGTTCGCCGACCATCACCAAGGACGGCGTGACCGTGGCCAAGGAGATCGAGTTGCCTGACAAGTTCGAGAACATCGGGGCCGAGCTGGTCAAGGAGGTCGCCTCCAAGACCAATGACGTGGCCGGTGACGGCACCACCAC
>JAFGIV010000022.1 GCA_016929435.1 Candidatus Uhrbacteria bacterium
AGTCACGTCGACCCCGTCAATAGACCACAGCTCCCGACGGTTCTCCTGATAGGATTTTTCTGTGGCACCCATGGCCGAAAGCTATTGACTGTCCATCGTATCCATCATCTGACGCATTAATCTTTTCATGTCGTATTGTTCATGTGCTAATTCGTAGATTCTGCTTCGATCTAGCCATAGGCAATCATTGACGGAAACCGCTAGCAGTCGTGCAATCTCGTCATCCGTCACCCCATCACGCACGCGCGCCACACTACCCAAAAGAGGGCTGGAGACAGCCTCACTAACCGCATCATCACCCTTCCACGTCATGCCCGCAAGAGGCACACCGGAGCACAATATTTCTCCGAGTGTCCCCGCTCCAGCCTCGCAATATTCCTTGCTACACGTATAGAGGGCGCACTCAGCCTCTGAAAGCAGTTTCATCTTTTCATCGCCAAACACCACGCCGCAAAGCTTAACGTGCGGTTTCTCGAGAATTGTCTTGTATTTCTCGGAATATTCGGCGTCGTATACACTTTTTCCCAGTACCTTGATCTCCTTACCGAGGATTTCCGCAGCCAAAATGGCGTAATGTGGGGCTTTCTGAGCATCAAGCCGGCCTATCCATACGAGATATGGCTTGGGATTGGCCGTCAGATATGCGTTTTCGCCGACACCGCTGTGATAAAGGAACAGCTGAATCGGTTTTTGATCGGCGTATTTTTTCCGCATCTCTTCCGAATAGCAGAAGAGAAAAGCTTTATGTCCGTCAAAGACCGACTCGGGCCCAAATTCGTAAGGATGAAGAACGTAGCTGGCCAGCTTATTCGCCACCCTGAAGAAGGAATCAGTTTGCTTCTTCTTATCGAAGTACTCGTGCCCAGCAAAGAGATAGTCAACCTTGCCAAATTCCTTGAGGAATTGATCGGCCGTGGCCTCATCAAGTCTCTGCTTGAAGTGCACGGCATTGGGCACGTATTCTGGCAGCCACATGGGGCCGGTGATGATTACCTCGATGTCGTCCATCTCTGAAAGAGTCTTGGCGACCTGCCAGATGCGCTTTTCCGAGCTCCCGAAACCGAAGCTCGGGAACGTGTAGTTATTTGGGTTGGCATAGTCGCAGACCACGAATTTCTTCTTCATGTATTAAAGAGTCAGTGACTGCCCGTTACTGACGGGCTCGACCTCACCCGAGGAGGAGTCAAAATGAATTATGCCCATCCCAAAGACGGTCAATCCGTCCTTATTCAGAATGAGGCCTGTGTCCTCAGGCAACGCCAAGGCATCAATTCCGAAGCGTATGGAATTTTCCCTGATCCGCTGCTCTTCGGCGGACGTATAGTGACAACGGAGTGAGTAACGTCCGATAATCCCCAAAGCCGCCTCGTGCACGTATTGGCGGTCATTTTCTTCCGGTACCGTACGCACCGTTTGGCCGAAGATGACTGCGCCGGCGCTGCCTCCATATACCGTGCCCCCTTCGTCAAGATATTGCTTGATGGCGGAGTCGAATCCGGTTTCCCTGAACGCGGAAAGCAGCTTGTAGGTGTTACCGCCGCCGATGTAGATCGCATCGAACTGTCTCAATTCAACGACGGTCTTGCCCTCGACATCCAGCCACATGACAACGTCCACGAAATTGCTGGAGTGACTTCCGAGAGTTGCGGTAATCCAGTCGTAGCACACCTCGAATCCACGCATGGTTCGGTCGAGGGCAAGGGGGATGTAAAGGACGCGTGGCGAATCATTAAGTGAGCGCATGAAGGCCTCATCCAGTGCATAGGCCTTGCGCTCGTCTCCTCCACCGGAAAGGAAAAGGGTGCCGTTCATAGTTTTCTCCTATAGTATTCATCGACCAGGGACGAGATTTCAGAACTATCCATGGAGGTACTGCCCAGTCGCTCAAAGAATGTCGATTCCGGCAAATTCACGTCTATTCCAACGTCCGCGTGGTTTATGCTGAGTCCGTCAAGCAAAGAGCGGCGGAGGTTCCTGTCGTATTCCTCAGCGATTATACCAAGTGTCTCCTGCACGGGTTTTGCCTCTGCCATCCACGGGAGCCAGCCAGCGTGAGCAGACGATATGAGCTTAGAGATTTCCTCTCCGCTTTTCATCGACTGGACCAGGCGCTTGGAATACAGTCGGTGACGGTACTCACGTCCCCTGTTGCCTGGCTGCACGCCCGAAGCAGCGATGAGCGCCAATGACCTTGCGGCGTCGACGTCGTGTTCGTTTCCCTCAAGAGGGAAATAATTGCCGCCGCGTAGAATCCAAAGGAGACGTTCCATCCCAAATCCCACGTCGCTCACCTTCAGTGGGCCTCTTTCCGCTTGTGGAAAGTCAGGTATGTAAACGCCGTCGCCAATCTCCATGCCCTGGTAATAGAACTTCGACACCTCGCATTGCACCTTTCTGGAATTCCACCTCTCCGTGCTGGCCGTCAGACGGTATTGCAGGTCTTCCTTCTTGATACCCATGGAACTCATGAGCTGCAGCCATTCGTGGACATGGCCGATATGTTCATCCATTCTGGCGCCAACGTGTTCGGTCGCGATGTTCACGAAACTCGTGGACGTCCCCTGTGAGACCTTATCCCAAAATTGCGTCCGAATGACCGGCTGAGCGATGAAACTCGGTCCTTCCGGAATTGGAGCATCCTCATAGAACACCGGTTCCAGCTTCTGAATGGCCGCAACGGGGAATAGCGTCGTATGGGTTTCCTCCCCAAGCGCCATCGCCCTCTCGAGCCGCGCACCGCACGTCTCAAAGTATTGACGCAGCGAATCCGGCGACAGACGCTCGACAGCCTCCGGATTGACGGGCCGTTCGACAAATTCCGGGTGTCCCGAAAACTTCGGCGACGCGTCAAGCCTTCGCAGGCCCTCTCTCCCTAAAAATTGCGAAACCTTCTCGTCGTGTGATTCCGCCGATTCCCTGCCTTCAAGGAAACGTTCCATATTAGGCAAGCTCCCTGGCCTCGTCTAGAAGCCACTTGGTAATTTTGGGGATTGCCTTTAGCTCCTTACGAACTATGCCATCGGCCAATAACCGCCCTGCGGACGACATCCTCTTTTTAGTCCGCACTGAAATAAACCAGGGATCTATCAGGTCACGCCCGCTCTGACTGACGACGCTTACTTCGACGTCGTGACCGAGACGCGTGCAGAGCTTTTCCGCAACGCGCTGTGCGCAAAGGTTATAAAGCTTCCCGATGTGATATACGGGATTTTTTCCGCTTGCTCCCTCCATGCTCATGGCATTTTGCAGGGTAATCAGGCCGTTGATTCTGTTGCCTCGACCAACAATTCCCTCATCTCCGCTCTCGAGCGACGTTCCGGTGGCCGTCAGGTAGACTTCTGGCACGTCCTCACAGTCGCGTGTATTGAGGGACACTTTAGGGTCATCAAGGCCGAGCTTCCTCAACGTGCTCATTACGTAACGCATGACGATCCGCTTATTGTCGACGTATTCCGCGATGTCTCTTACTTGTGACGCGATCTGGGGCACACAGAGCGTGAACTCATAGGTGTCCCCGTTTCTTACGCCCATGACCTTGATATCACCGCCCATCCACGTGTGCCGCTTGGCAAAGCTGCGATTCAAACCACGTTCAAGCTTGAGGACGCAATTTTCCAGAAGCGAAAGGGGCGCATAGCCGACACCCGCCGAGGTGTCGTTAGAATGAAGTCTCTGGAGTTCCGGAAGATCCCTAAGGGACGAGGGAGAGAACCATCGTGATCGTGATCCTCGATCACCGCCAGCAGCGTCAATTTTTCCAGGACTACTTTGCGTACTGACCTCGAATATAATCCTTAGGTCTTTCTTGACCGAAATCAGCGGCAGACGTGAGGAAAAGAATGCCTCCACCCATTTAGTTATAAGTTCTTCCAAGGGGATCTCCTCATTCCCGAATTTACGCGTCGCTCGCCCATTGACGATGACGCGGATTGGCTGTGTGAGAAAACCCTTGCCGAATTCCACGTGTGCAGAACCACCCAAAAGGCTCAGCTTATCGAAGTTATGATGCAAAACTGCCCCAAAACGCTCCTGACAGTATACGGAGTATTCTCGCGACAGTCGCTCCGCGAGATGATCGGCCATGGTATCAGGGTGGCCAAATCCCTTCCGCTCAACGACCTCAATGTGGTTTTCACGAAGATCGTGAGAATAGGCGATGCGCGGCATTCGTGGCATAGGGTGAAATTTTATGACCTTAAAAGTATATCGATCATGGCAACCATGCGCAACACAAAAGTCTCTCATTGCGGCCAACCACTGGCCGTAATCGATAAGTGGCCGGGGAATCTATTCAGATTAATAGTCTGCTCCCTACTAGTCCAGCCCCCTACCCCTCCCGGTCTTATGTTCATGGCTGCGGGACTGGGAATCGAACCTGACCTGGCCTTATTTTGTTTCTGGGCTGGGTTTAGCCAAAAAACGGCTTTCTTGTCTAGAGTTAGCCCAAGACCGACTTTCTCACAAGCGGACACGAGACGACGCAAGGACGCACGAAAGGGCATAGCGTGGTCAATATACGGTCAACGCTTTTTGACGCACAGGCCAAACACCCTAACGCCTTATACCTCTCAAGCAAAACACCGTCCCAAACGCCACCACAGCCAAAAGAATGGCGACTACGCTAAGAGATTCAAACCACTGCCATGCGCCCGAGGAAGAGAACGGGAAGTACCACTGGTGGCCCCTTGTAGAGAGAAAGGCGAAAAGGGCCGCAAAAACCGCCAGGGAAGCTAAAGCTTCCACAATGAAACACCGTATGCGTCTAACGAAACGTAAATAGCAAAAAGAAATTAGAGATACAGCTCCGGCCAAGTAAAAAATCTTCGCCACCTGTGCCCGGTACAGGTGATCCCTGCCCAAGGCGGCGCTCAATCCCCCGACGCGATAGCCGGGCAACCAATGCGGCGGATGAATGAAAATGTTTACGGCAAAAATCAGAACATGTAGGAAAACAACGCCGAACAGCAGAGACAGCGCAAATTCCACATAATTATTTTTTCTTACAGTTTTTCCCATATACAAAATATTTATAAAATAATACCCTTTTTTTAGAAAAGAGGGGGAAGTCGTCTCTCGATCTAATAGAGGTCTATGTCGCCGAAAATATCTTCCGCCTTCAAATTATTATTTGTTTTCTTTTCCGAACCGTTTTTCTTCCCTTGCAGCATCTTCTCTCTCCTTGCCTGTAAAGCTGCCGCTTGTTTCCGTTTCCTGTCGCGTGCGTATAGCCGCTTCAATCACGCCATGTTTGTCTATTTTCCACCCCCCGAAAGGACGGCCCATCCCGTCCAAATCTTGAAAGATAAATACAGTCTAGCGTATGGCGAAATAAGTATCAATACTATATTTTCAAATCTAAAGATTTTATGAAGAAAATTGTTTTCAAAAATAAAGTTGGCTAAACTACAAGAAAAAGGAGGGGTATGAAACCCTCTCCTTTTTACCGTTTTATGTAATTTGCAAGTTTGATAAGCCCCAAAAGCCGTCCCCTGTCCGTAAACATCCGCGTTTATCACAAAAACCCGAGCTTTTCAGCTCAGGTTCTTATGGCTACAGAACTACCCCACTCCGCTCCTAACGGGGCTATGAGGGGTTAGTCTTCCCATACAATGAAACTCCCCGGGTCAAGCCCCGGGGTTTTAGGGGCTAAAGAAAACCCCCATAGCCATCCTGCGGATGGCAACGGGGGTTGGCTGCCCAGTTCGGCCTAGACTGGGCTTTGCTGTATGTTCAATGGGTTTTCCGGGTGTCCAGTTTGGGATTCTGTGACGGGATTCGGTCAGGGGGTTTTAGGGCGGGAATGGGACGAATGGGACACGGGGCGAATTTTACCCAGCAAACGGATTATCCATCTCAAATACTATTTTGGGAGTCCGATAATTGATGATATCCTCATCGATTCCGTACTTCTTGGCGTATATCGTCCCGACCGAACAGAACATCGCATCATCGTAATCGAACCCCAATTTTTCGGAAACCGCCCTTACCGAATCTTCGGACTGGCCCTCAATCTCGACGTACGGCTCCAGAAAAGGCCACTCGTCGATAGTCACGTCGACCCCGTCAATAGACCACAGCTCCCGACGGTTCTCCTGATAGGATTTTTCTGTGGCACCCATGGCCGAAAGCAGGCTGCGGCCGCTCTCGAAATCGCTGATTTCCATCTCGATCTCCCTCTGGTTCTCTATCCGGTTACCGTCCACGACTTTCAGTGTCATGGTTATGCGGTCCTGCTCGTCCCGGACCCTCAGCCATCCGCCGTCGATCTCATGCCCCGCAGGGAGGTTGAACACGGCGCGCTTCTGGAGAAACTCCGGCTTGACGAGCTCCGCTCCGGCATCCCTCAGGCGGTTCCTGATTTCGTCCTTGTCGACGTTTATGTATGTTGCTTCGTACTCGGTTTTCATACCTTTGTTGTGATGTCGTTAACGATGGAATATTAGCATAATAGGAACAAAAAACCACCCATAGCATGCTAAGGGCGGTTAAACACAGAACTTGTCAATCGTGATCGGCGCAAGACTTCACACAACCCAACAAATGTCTGGCTTCGAAAATAATCTGCCACGGAAAGGACATATGGCGAACCCTGACGATGCAGACAGCTTCTAACACGCAATCCATTGTCAAACTCTATACGAGGACCGTACAGATATTCATAGCACCGACCAGATTCAATCAAGGGACAGCCGTCACACAACGAACCTATAAGGAACGGCCTTATGAGCTTAACCTTAAACTCAAAACCATCTGGATCGCGCATAACCACGGAGCAAGCAGAGCTTCCGCTGCTCACATTCGCCATAACCGGCACAGCACCCAGTTTCTCGCCCATTCTACTCAACGCATCAAAGGCCTCATCCAGCACCTCCAGGACATTCATCGGGCGCCATACCAGATTGTGACTTTTTGCATATCCGGCTATCTTTACTGCTTCTGATTCGTCTGATGCCACACAGGTATTAACCTTTACTTTAAGTTTTCCTGACATGACAGCACAAGTTTCCATCTGTGTCTCAATGGCCTTTTCGGCCCATCGGATGCTCCTTTGTGGCTCCATTATGGCCCCTAAAGCATCCGCATCCATGGTGTGCATGCTGACATTGAGCTCCGATAACCCGGCGTCTGCGATCTGCATATAGCGGTCAATATGATTCGTGCCATTGGTGGTCATCTTTACTACAAAGCCAGCCTTACTGATTGAGGAAACCAGTTCTATGATTCCATGGTGCAATGTGGGCTCGCCACCGGTTAGATGAACCTCACTAATCCCCATATTGTCCCGAAACCTTTCCAGAGCCATCATCATGTTATCAATATCAACGATATCCTGAGAGCAGGCATTTCCCTCCATATGACAGAAATGGCACGACCATTGGCACTTTGCGGTCAGCTTAACTCGAACGGACGAAAGGTGTTTATCAATAAACAAGCCGTTTTCCATCAATTTATTAAATATGGCCAACATCTTTCCCTCCTTTCTGAATCAATATCCCGCTTACGGCGCGATAAACTTCATCTGAATTCATGTCGGTCGTTTCGACCACGGACATCTGATTGCTTATTTCATAAAAGTAACGGCTCGCCCGGTCGAATTCATTGCTCTTAGACTGAATGTAGTCTTGACTCTCCTTGCCACGCATCAAGATTCTGCTGTTCCTGACCTCCGAGGAACAACTCAAGAGAATGGTCTTGTCCGGAAAGACGATAGGCAATGAGGCCATATCCACGCAATTGACCGAAGCCCCCATGGCTTCATGCATTACAAACGTAGAGTATATGTATCTATCTACAACCACCCTTTCTCCAGAGACAAGTAGCGAGAGCAGCTCCCTCTGGAATCCGATAACACAAGAAAGGTAGTAGAAGAAACGAGCGTCCGGATGGCCGAGATCATCAACCGCCTTCCTTATTTTGCCGAACGGTTCCGGTAGCGTATATCTATATACGTACCCGTAATTCTCAACCATTTTTTGAGCAATGGTCGTCTTTCCCACTCCGTCGACACCTTCAATCGCTACAAAATTCGGCAGACCTTTCAATCCATTAGACATCTTAATCCCCCAATCAGTAGGTTCATTGTATGAACGGTTAAACGTTGTTTGTTAAGTTCCAACTTGATAATTTAGCACAAATTGTTTATCATGTCAATAATTTGGGGGGCTTTTTACCGCGCCAATCTAAACCATGACGATAGCAATGATGTTAAAGCACAAGCTGCACTTCTTCCAAGATGAGATTACGGAAATTGATACAAAAATCAACAAACTTAAGGAGGAATTGAAGGAAGTCCACAACGACACTGCCGAAAGCACAAGGCAAAGCTCCGAGACGTGGCACGACAACTACATGTTTGAGGAAGGCCAAAGGCAACTCAACATGATAACTTCCCAAATCGATGACCTGATCAACATCAGGAATAGGGCAGAAATCATCCAGAAACCGGTAACCACGGACGATGTCAAAATCGGACACAGGGTAACATTTAAAGACAAGGTGCTTGGACAGGAAAAAACCTATATCATTGGGGGATACATGCCTATAATAAAACCCGGGGTGATATCTTACAATTCCCCTGTGGCAAAGCAACTACTGGGACACAGAAAAGGAGATACCATAAATATAAAAGTTGGAGGTGTCGATAAAGCAATAGAGATAACAGACATCAAACCAGCCTAAAAGCCGCCTTGGGGCGGCTTTTAATGTATGAACATTTATATCTCACCTCTGAACAATCTCCCCAAACAATCCCGGAAACCCATCAACCCAACCAACCCACTCCTCCGCCGGATAGCTCGGATACTTATTCTCCCAGCCGTTCGAAACCGTCAGCCTGATCCTCTCCGCCCCGTCTTTAAGCTTCGTTGCCACTACCGAATCAAGCCAGCCGAAATTCAGGGTGAGCCGCCCGTTGGCGGACAGGGTGAACATGGAGCGTACCCAATATGTTAGACAGCTTCCCCTCGGAGAGGGCATAATCAGGAACGTACGGCAAAACACGAAAACAAGGACCTCTAAGAATATCCATGTCCCCCAGGCCGTCAGGGACGGCGTTAAGGTCTCCGAGGCGAAGGCAGAGGGTTCGGGGTCAGAAACAATGCGATATGCGGCCGGCTCCGGGCCCGGGCGGACAATTCCGACGCTTCCGCCCTCGAGGTGTCCCGCCCCAGGCGGGAGAACTCCGACCTCAAGGAGACGGTCGGTATGCCCGCCCCATAATACACCCCCATACCTAATCCATAACAAAAAACGCACCTCATTAGAGATGCGTTTTTGGCTGCGGGACTAGGAATCGAACCTAGATAAGCAGTGCCAGAAACTGCTGTCCTACCTTTAGACGATCCCGCAATGACAGGGACGAAGCCCTTTGCTCCGACAAGTATAAAATTAACAGGTTGCGGGAAAATAATCAAGACCCCCTTTCCCTTAAGCTCCGGGCTTGTTGGTGGTAAAATGCCCGCATGGAAGCTAACCCCAAACCCATGCACACCCTCCGTACCCGATTCGCCGGGGACATCGTGGCCGAATTCGTCCCCCCGAAAGACCGGCGATCGAACAGGGTCCTGATCCTCTGCGGCGGAATGCCCTCCTACCCCAGCAAGCCGGACCTGATGTTCTGGCTGGCGGACCGGGGATATTGGCCGGTCATGCCTCGGTATCGCGGTACCTGGGAATCGGACGGCCATTTCCTGAAAAAATCGCCGCACCTGGATATTTCCGACGTCATCGATTCCCTTGACCGGGGTTTCCGAGACCTGTTCAGCGGCGACCGATACCTGATCAGGCGGCCGCAGGTGCATCTCATCGGCTCCAGCTTCGGCGGACCGGCGGCCCTCATGAACGGCCGGGATCGCCGGGTCAGGAAGGTCGTAGCCCTGTCTCCGGTGATCGACTGGCGGAAGGACAGCGAGGTCGAGCCGTGGGAATGGCTGGAGGGATTCACCCGTCAGGCCTTCGGTAACGGATACCGTTTCTCGACGGCCGACTGGAAACGCCTAACCAAGGGTCAGATATACAACCCGGCGACCGGCATGGAAAAGATATCCCCGAAAAAGACCCTGATTTTCCACGCCCAAGACGACCTGACGGTTCCCTTCCAACCAACGGCCGATTTCTGCAAAAAGACAGGTTGCCCCCTGGTCAGTCCCTTGACAGGCGGCCACCTTTCCCTATCCCTCGTCAACGAACCGAAATTCTGGCAAAAAATACGCGGGCACCTGGAAGGCTAGGGAACGCCGCAGGGAACCGCCCGGTCACCCCACCACCTTCCCCCCAAACGCCGCAGCCAGGGCATCGACCGGGGACGGCGGGACGTCCGGGGACAACTGGGCATCCGGGGACAACGGAACGCCGGCCTTGCCGACGGCATCCGGTTCATCCGGACCGTGCGTCACGTAACACGTATAGTCCTCCTCCGCCCTCTCGGTCACGATTCCGTCCAGTCGGATATCCTCCCCCACCACCGTCTTCAGGGCCTCTTCCATCAGCCGCTTGGACTTCTCCTGGTTGAACTTGTCGCAATGAAAGGCATAGCTGAACCCCACCCTTAGGCAATTGCCGTCCATTGCCAACGGTTCGGCGCAGCCCAAGAGAAAGGTCAGGGAATGGCTCTTTTCCCCGGACTGGCGGATGAAGTCGGTCCAGACCTGCCTGACCCGCTCCAAGGTGACGGAACAGGCGCTTTCACCGACGGTCTTTTTTCCGCCGGCTTCCGCAATCTCGACTCCGCCGGTCTTGTTATCCCCCTCCCCCAATCCATCCCTTGGGGTGGCCTTGGCCCCTTTTTCGGCGACCTTCCTCCCCGCAGTTTGGGAAGGCAAGACGGCTTTTTCCCCCTCCGGTATCGCCGTCCCTGCGGGAACGGCACTGCCTGCCGTCCCCATCTCACATATCCTGGCCACCGCCAATTCCAGCGGCAACTGCGGCGGGTGGGCGGCCTTCAGGTTCAGCCGCTTCTCCATCATCGTTTCCGTGGCCGCAATGACTTCCGCAACGGATGCCAGCTCGCGCCAGGCGGCAAAACGGCCCCTCTGTCCCTCATCCGCCTCAACGGCCGCCGTCTCCGGACTTACCCCCATCTTCATCAGCAGCAGCTGGCGAAGCAGCTCAATGACGTCCCCGGCGAACTGGTCCGGCTCCACCCCAGCCTCCAGGCAGTCGTCCAGGGTCAGGAGGGCGGACCGGCCGTCACGGTGAAGGATCGCCTCCACGAAACCGGCCGCTGCCTGCCAATCCGATCGGGGCAGGACCATCAGGGCCTCGTCATAGCTGACACGCTTGCCGTCCCCGAGCGTCATGACCTTCCCCAACAGCCCCTCGGCGTCCCGCAGGCACCCGTCCGACTGGCGGACCACGGCCTCGATCGCCTTCATGTCAACCCTTATTCCCTCCCTTTCGGACAGGGTATGAAGCCGTTCGACCATCTCCGAAAACGGTACGCGCCGGAAATCGAACCGCTGGCAGCGGGAAACGATGGTTGCCGGCACCTTATGCAGCTCGGTAGTGGCCAGGATGAAAACGGCGTGTTCCGGAGGCTCCTCCAGGGTCTTCAGGAGGGCATTGAAGGCCTCCGGCGTGAGCATGTGGACCTCGTCAATGATGAATACCTTGTATTTCAGCCTGGACGGGGCAAAGCGGGAATTCTCTATGATGTTGTCCCGAACGTTGTCAATGCCGCGGTGGGAGGCGGCGTCGATCTCAATGACGTCCAGAGTTCTTGACTCATCCAGGGAAAGGCACGCCTCGCAGCGGTTGCATGGCTCACCCCCGTCCTTGCGGTCCAGGCAGTTCAGGGCCCTGGCCAGGATCCTGGCAATGGTCGTCTTTCCCACCCCCCGCGGCCCGGAAAACATGTAGGCATGGGCAGTGCGCCCTGATTCCACCTCAAACGCCAAGGTTACCCGGACATGGTTCTGTCCGGCGACATCGGACCAGTTCTTCGGCCTGTATTTTCGGTAGAGGGTGACGGACATGGCAACGAATCTATGGGTATTTTCCCCATGAATATTATCATGGCCCCGGTCGTTGACCAAGGACAGGTCAAGGGGCCGGAAGGGAAAGGAAAACACCCGGCGATCAGGCCGGGTGTTTCCGCATGTTTTGGCGGGATTGCGGTCAATTTTCGTTCCCGAACGGGACCGGCCCCTCGGAAACAGGCGGTTCGGGAGCCGGAGCGAACGGCACGGAGGAAACGGCCTCCCCTTCAGCCGGCATGACGGCAACGTTCCCGTCAAGCGGGTTTTTCTTGATGACGTTCTCGACCGCTGCCCAACGGGACGGGGTGCTCTTCGGCACCAGGAGGACGATCTCGTCGCCGACATCGCCGCGGTAATAGGTAACGCTGGCCTTCAGGATGCTCCAGCGGCGGGTCTCGTCGGTGGCGTAATATTCCCCGATGGTCGGATCGAACCCCAGGACGGCCATGACCCGAACCCTCTCGATCGGGCCGATCTGCTTGTATATGAACGATCCGCGGGCGGTGATGGTCAATTTCAGCATGTCCCCCTCCACCAGCTTGGACTTTGAGGCGTAATTGGCCGGAACGGTGTATATCTTGCCGTCCGAACCGACCATGTTCTGGCCGTCAAACACCCCCTCCACCACCCGACCCTCGGAAACGGATTGGTCCGTCGGCAGGTCCTCCCGCACGGCCGGAAGCCTGTTGGTCAGGGATGACACGGCCATCAGGGCCGTTTCCCGGTTGGATACCCCGGATCCCCCCTCCAGGAGGCGGATCACGTTGGCAATATCCCGTTCGATGTTCTTAAGGGCCTTGACTATGACCCTCATCCGGTTCTGGTCAGCGGAACGTTCGGATACGTCCCTGTTTTCCCCGACCTGACCGTCCGTCGGGGCGACTGTCTCCTGTTTTTGGTCCAGGACCGCATGTCCCCCATCGCCGGCCAGGGGCGCCTGGGGCTGTCCGTCCGAATTAGGATCGTTTTTGGTTTGGATGTCTTCCATACCTTTTTGGTTGATTATTGCGTAATTTCAACTTCGGACGGCTTTTTTATCCGTCCGTGCGTAGGATAGCACGGCTTGAAAAGCGGGTCAAGACGCCGCCTTTTCCGGCGAAGGGGCCGGGGATTCCTTCCCCATCTGCGTCCTTTCCAGTATCTCCTGCTCCACCAGCCAACGGTCCCGTCCGTATTTCAGCCGAGCCAGGGTCTTAATCGCCTCGGCCAGCCTCCGATTGGGCTGGAGCGGCGGCGGCGGGCTGAAATTAAACGGGCGGGTCGACTGGTTATCGACCAGGGTCTTGGCGTTATAGGTGAACTTCTCCACGTTGACCAGGTCAAAGGCCGTAAAGACCGGGGAAAACTCCTTCTCCAGCACCTGGGCATCGTCAATGCCGATCCGTCCGACCATCATGGTGCCGACGTTGCCCATGACCGCATCCCGTATCTCCGTATCCCCCTTCGGCGACAGCTGGCCCAGGTACTGGTGTGCGATGGTGAGCGACAGGCCGTACTTTCGGGCTTCGGACAGTATGGTGGCGATCGAGGGGGTGACGAAATTCTGGAACTCGTCGATATAAAGGTAGAAATCCCGACGCTCCTCCTTCGGCATTCCCGCCCGCCCGAAAGCGGCCATCTGAAGCTTGGTGACGATTATCAGGCCAAGCAGGTTGGCGTTGATGTCCCCGATCTTCCCCTTGGACAAGTTGACCAGGAAGATCTTCCCCCCGTCCATGATTTGCCGGAAATCAAAGGCCGATTTCTGCTGTCCTATGATGTTGCGCATCATGGCGTTCTCCACGAACCTGCCGACCTTGGAGATTAGGTAGCCGAACATTTCCGACTTGTGGAAATCCGAGGTCTTGGCGATCTCCTTCTGCCAGAAGTTCAGGACAACCGGATCCTTCACCTTGGCCACCCACCGCTTCTGGTATTCCGGATCCACGATCAGCCGCGGCACTTCGGCGATGGTTCCGGGGTTGTCCCGATCCGACATGAGCGTCAGCATGAAGTTGCGCATGTTGTGCTCGAACATCGGCCCGATCATCTCCGGCGGAAAAAGCTTGTAGAAAATGGCTATCATCTCCCCCACCATGAAATCCTTCATCTCCTCGTTCGGGGACTCCAGCATGTTCAGGCCGATGGGCCGTTCCGTATCCGAGGGATCGAAGATCACGACATCCTCGGCCCGCTCCTTGGGAACGACGCCCAGGACGGTTTCCACCAGGTCACCGTGCGGGTCGATTATGCAGATCCCGTCGCCGTTACGGATGTCCTGGGCCGCCAGGTTGGCGATGAACTCCGACTTGCCGGCCCCGGACTTTCCGATGACGTAGAGATGCCTCATCCGATCGCCTTTCTTGATGTGAACCGGGGTCTTGACCCCCCGATAGTTGATGTCGCCGAGATACAGTCCCTCCTTCGGCAGGCCGGCCGGCGGCGGGGCCTTTCGGGCCGTCAGCCAGCGGATATTTGGTGTTTCGGTCGACGGCAACGGCAGGTGGAATATTCCGGCCGCCTCCTCCCCGTTCAGGACTATCCGGTTGGTGTCGTTGAAGTTCCTGAAGATGAAATCCTTCAGCAGGTCGCGGTTCTTCCGGCCCCTGCCCACGAACTGATTGCCGTATTCGGGCAGGTTATACTGGCTGAAGGCCCCGACCAGGTTCGTAAGGTAGGCTTCGGCCCTGACTTTCGTTCGGGAAGACGCCACCAGCCGGATATTGACGGCCAAGCCGAGCTTGGCGGCCTTTTCCTCCAGGGACTTGACCACCTCCTCCTCCATCGGGGAGAGTCTCCGGTCCCTTTCCGGCTGGCCGTCCTTCGGCTTTTCCCCGGCCATGCCCAATACCTGCCGCATCAGTTTCCAGGAAGACATCTCCCCCTTGGCCTCCTTCAGGCTCTTGCCCTGCTGCATGAGCGAGGCGATCCTGACGGCCGGCTTGCGCCACTCCTTCCGGGCCGACCGGACGATGACCTGGACCGCCGCCCCGTCCGTCCTGTCCACCTTGGACAGGGCGTTGGTCAGGGCATTGAGCGGGTCGTGCTCCAGTTTCCGAAAGGACCTGATCGGAAAGAAAACCTCCCTGGAAAACCCCATTTCCGTCCCCACAATCTCCCCGTCCGGGGAAAATATGTTGTAGTCCGGGATGTCCTCGACCTGGGCGTGGGGATATTGCGACTGGATCTGGTGTTCAACGAAATCCTTCAGGTCCGGTGGGGCAACCACGTAAAACGAGACCATCCCGTCCTTGGCGACCATCTCGAAGGATATCTCGTCACCGCGGCCCAACAGCCAGGCCCGCCATCCCCGTTGGGCCTTCAGGCCGCCGATGGCCGAAAAAATCCCCTCCATTACCCCGATATCCTCCTGGATCTCCTGAAGGGTCTTTTCCTGCATTCCCGATTCCCCCTTTTCGGCCGTCTCCTTGGGGACGGTCACCAGCATCACCCGCTTGCGAAAGGCGAAAAGTTTCCGGTGCCGGCGGCGAAAGGCCGACCGAAACACCCTAAAAAACAGCCCGCCGATGACCGTGACCGCCAACAGGACCGATGCGGCCGCAACCAGCGTTCCCGGCCGGATGACGAACCCGCCGACCGTCACGGTCGGCAACCGTTCCGCGATTGCCGTCAGGCCAAGAATCATATGCCCTCCCTTTCCTTTCGCCGCTCCTCGGCCAGCTGGATTACCCGATCGGTCTTTATCTTCGCCTCCTGTTCCAGGAACCAGCGGTTTATTCCGGGTATCATCCGCAACCAGGCGGTAATCGTCTCAAGTATCTCCGAGGCCCTGATCCTGGTCGAATCAATGGCCTGTCGCAGGCGGGACGCCACCCGTTCCCCCTCGACCCGAAAGGCCTGCCTTTGGGGCTTGGGCATGGACAGGTATATGTCCGTCAGGCCGTCCTCCAAAACCCGTTCCAGGCGCTGTTGATAGGCATCCTTGGCCGGAACGGACGGCGTTACGGACCGAAGGCTGACCGGTAACGCCGAAACCGGGGCCGATTCTTCCTGAACCGCCTCCTTCGGCTTTTCTGAACCCAAAACCGACTCGGATTCCGAACCGGTCTCCAAACCCTCCCGAAAATCGGCATCCGGGGCGGACCTGTCGGGCTCAACCGGATTCACTTTGGTCTCACGCCTTTCGAACGGTTTCATAACTCACCGTTAATTATACCCCATTTCACCCCCAATGACAGCATAGCCGAAAAAATGGTAAAATAAGGGGACGGAAACAAGACCGAACCATATGGCAAAAGACAAGACCGAAAGCCTGTCGTCCTATACCGTCTATGACCGGCCGGGGATGGCCTGGATAAACGTCACCTCCCCGTCGGCTGACATCCTGGCGGAAATCAAGCTTAGGTTCCCCTTCCTGATGGACCTGGACCTGCGTGACTGTCTCCCCCCGTACCAACGCCCGAAAATGATCGCCAGACAGGGGTACATCTTCCTGGTCCTGCTTTTTCCCATATACCACGAAAATACCCGCAGGATAAAGGTCCGTGAGATCGACATCTTCATCGGCCCGAATTTCCTGATCACCAGCCACACCGGCGAGCTTAAGGCCATCCGGGACATGGCCGGATGCTTCGAAGACAACGTTCCCTCCTGCCCTCCGGAATACGTCAAGGCCCCGGTGGACCTGCTGCACGCCATCCTGGACACCCTCCTGAAGGACTGCTTCCCCATGCTTACCCACGTGGCCAATGACATCCAAGAGCTGGAACGCCGCCTTTTCAGCAGTGACCAGGAGGAATCCGAGGCGGTCAGGGATACCCTCCGGATCAAGACCAATGTCGTGGATTTCCGCCAGGCCATGCAGGGACACAAGCGGGTCATCGAAAAGTTCATGGTAGCCGCCCCGCAGGTCCTGAAACTCGACGGCATGAAGGTCCTTTACGAGGATCTCATCAACCACGCCAAGGAGATCTGGGATTTCCTGGACAACGACCAGAAGACCATCGATACCGTCTTCGAATCCTACACGTCAATCATAAACTACGAGACCAGCCAGGCCACCAAGGCTCTTTCCGCCATTGCCCTGATAATATTCCCGACCGCCCTGGTGGCCGCCGTTTTTGCCATGGATTCCGAACACATGCCGATCCGGGGATACTCCGGCGACTGGTGGATAATGCTCGGACTGGTGACCACCACAGCCACCGTCGTCATCTACTTTCTCAAGAAGAAGAGGTGGCTGTAGGGAATCAGACCCTCTTGACCCTCCGGCCATCCGGGGTGTCCTCCACGACGAAACCCCTGGCCAGGATCTCGTCCCGAATGGCGTCGGCTTCGGCAAAGCGCCGGTCAGACCGGGCCTTTTCCCGCTTCTCGATCATCAGCGCCACGCTTTGGGGAATGTCGCGGTCATCGACGGCCGTGCCGAACGAGAACCCCATGACGTTTCCCAGCGATTCCAGGAAATCCGTCACGGCCTGACGTTCCATGGACGTCAGCGAACCGTCGGCCATGCGCCGGTTGGTCTCGGAAACCAGGCCAAAGACGGCGGCCAGGGCCTCCGGCACGTTCAGGTCATCGTCCAGCGACCGGACAAAATCGCCGGTCGCCCTGCGGACGAAAGCCGTTGACCGTCCCGTGGATTTCGGTTCCCAGGACCGGACGGAATCGGCGAAATCGTCCAATTTGGACAGGGCGGACCTGGCCCCGTCCAGTCCGGCCATGGTGAAATTGAACGGCTGGCGGTATTGGGCGGACAGCAACAGGTAGCGGACTTCCCTGCTCCGGTAGCCCTTTCCCTTCAGGTCGCGCAGGGTAAGGAAATTCCCCCTGGACTTGGACATCTTCTCCCCCTCCACCATCAGGTGGGTGACATGGAGCCAAAAACGGGCGAACGGCTGCCCTGTAAAGCATTCCGACTGGGCGATTTCGCATTCGTGGTGGGGAAACCTGTTGTCCTCCCCCCCGGTATGGATATCGATGGTCTGGCCGAGATACTTGATGGCCATGGCCGAACACTCGACGTGCCACCCCGGATAGCCCCTTCCCCACGGGGCCTCCCACTGCATCAGGTGCCGCGGGTTATGCACCCAAAGCGCAAAATCCGCCGGGTGCTTCTTTTCCGGACGGACATCGACCCTGGCTCCGGGGTTAAGCCCATCGATCCTGTTTCCGGAAAGCTTGCCGTAGTCGGGGAAGGCGGAGATGTCAAAATAGACGCTGTGGCCCTGACCGTCCCCGGACGGGACCTTGTAGGCGGAACCGTTCTCGATCAGGCGGCCGATCATCTCAACCATCTCCGGAACGTGCTCGCTGGCCTTCGGATAGGCGGAAGCCGGCCGGATGTTCATGTCCCGAATGTCTGCAAAAAAGGCCTCGGTAAAGAACAGGGCGATCTCCCCCGGCGTCTTCCCCTCCTTCCTGGCCGCCGCCTCCATCTTGTCCTCCCCCTCATCGGCATCGGCCAACACGTGACCGACATCGGTTATGTTCATGATCTGGGTAACCGCATATCCGCTCCGCTCCAGGTGACGACGGAGAAGGTCAGCGAAAACGAAGGCCCGCAGGTTGCCTATATGGACATTCCCGTAAACCGTGGGGCCGCAGTTGTACATGGACACCTGACCGGCCTTCAGGGGCCGGAAGGTGACCTTCTTGCGCCTTAGGGAATCGTAAAGCTTAAGCATAGGCCGTGCGGTATCGTCCGAAACCTTAGCGCAAAACAGAGTTCAAGTCCACGGGCGGATCAGAGACGGCGACAGCTAATCATCTCCCCCTGATCCGCAATCTCGGTCACATAATACCCTTCCGGACAGGAACAGCTCCCCTCTTCCGGGCAGCCGATCCAGCCGGATGATGCGCCCCAAAGGTTCCCGTCCGCCGCCAAGTCACCGGGAACGGCGACCGACCCGTCAACGGCGATCTTGACGGCAGTGCTGTCCAGTTCCTTCAGGCCCATCAGCAGGAACAGGGGAACCCGGTCGTACTTGACGCCGATGGTGGTGAGGCCGTCGTCGTCGAAAAAGACAAGCGCCGGATCGACCTTCATGACATCTTCGGCGATCAGCCCGATGTCGTCAGCGCCATTCTCTTTCCAACGGAAGGATACCGGGCGCAAATCAAATACCTTTCTCCAATCGCCGCTGTCCAAATCCTCCACATCCTTCTTGAAACGGATGGAGGAACTGCAGTAACCGATATTTCCGCTACTGTAACCGCCGACGAAACATATCGGTGTCCCTCCGTAGGCATTAACCGCAAGATTTTGTTGTAATTGACCGGCGCTCACAATGCCGGCAAACCTGGCCGTAGAACTAAAATACGACGTGCCATAGACATTGAAATTTTCTATTCCGTCTGCAAATCCCACGGAAAGCTTGCCGCTAACCCGAACGTTGTTCGTAAATATGCTATGGGTATGGTTAGCGTACTGGTCAACGCCGGAGGCAACGATCCTTACCCCGTCATACATAAGGAGACGATACGCAGTGAGTGAAGACGCGTTCGTGCCGCCGCGGGCGATGGGCAGGACGCCGGAGGTGATGTCTGTGGCCGAGTGGGTGTGGCTGCCCGTAACGAAGGACGACGGGCCGTAGCCGGAGGCGGTCAGTTTGGAGCCGTCGTAAATCAGGAACTGGTTGGAGGTGTAGGAGGTGGCGTTCGTGCCTCCGCGGGCGATGGGGAAGACGCCGGAGACTATGGAATTTGCCGGATGGGTATGGTCCGCCAACGAAACGAAATTGGTATAGATGCCGGAACCCGCTATTTTTGTCCCATCATACATCAAAAGCTGTCCGTTACCGGAAAGCGAGGACGTATTCGTGCCGCCGCGGGCGATGGGCAGGATGCCGGAGGTGATGTCGGTGGCCGAGTGGGTGTGGCTGCCCGTAACGAAGGACGACGGGCCGTAACCGGAGGCGGTCAGGCTGTAGCCGTTGTACCACAGGAACTGGTTGGTGGCGTAGGAGGTGGCGTTCGTGCCGCCGCGGGCGATGGGCAGGGTTCCCATCGTGAAATCGTTGGAGGCATCCAGGCCGTATATGGAACTGGTGCTGTGTAGGTGGCTGTCGTTGTAAACCGAAACGTATCCGTTATATCCGATCGTGGCATCGCCATAAACCGTCCGATGGACCGGGTAGCCCGATGCCTGGGAAATTAGAACCTGCCCGGACGTTCCCGGACCGATTCCCGTAACCGAAGTGGGACTGTCCCAAACCGCAACCTGGTATTGCGACCCTGACCCGGACATGGCCCCGGTCGAACCCAGAGACTGCCAGGAAGCGTTGCCCACGGCATCCGAAACCAGGACCTTGCCGTCCGCCGGCGAGCCGCTGGTTATCCTTATGGGCCCCACGGTCGTTGCCCCCTGCACCGTAACCCCGCTCTTGAAGCCGACCGGTCCGGACGGGTCAACCGTCACGATGTCGGCCAGGGTAGGGGAACCGATCCGCAGGGTATCGTTCGAGCCGTTCATCCCGACGAACCACCTCTCTGTCCCTGCACCCGTCCCCCTGGCCAGGCGCAAACCGGTCCACAGGGAGCCGTTGGCGTCGTTCAGGCTGGTAATGGCCGTGGACGAACCGGAACGGATATCAACCGGGTATCCGGGGGCGGACAGGTGACCGCCGGACAGCCATCCCTGCAGTCCGAGGTTTGCGGCCGTGCCCGTATAGTTCCCCACGTTAAGCTGCGTGATGCCGGAACCGTCGATCCTGACGGACTTGCCGCTGCCGACATACACGTCGTTTCCGGAACGCAAACTGCCGGTCGTGGTGATGTCCCCGGTGACGCTAACGAACCCGTCCTGGGGATTGGCCGGACTACGCAATATGTACGGGGAGGAACAGGAATTGGCGCAGGGATCAAAGGACGTTCCGGGAGGGCAGGACAGGTTGGTGACGCAGGTGGAAGAGGAGACGCAGAGCGTCTTCCCGGCCGGACAGCCACAGGTGCCGCATCGATTGGTATAGGCGCCACCGATCGGCGGCGAACAGGGGTCGCCGATCACGGTCGATTCGGCCACGCAACCCGGACAGGGGTAATTGGCCGTATCGCAGACGCAAGTACAGGTGGCGCAGTTGAACTTCTGGTTGAAGGCGCAGTTCTCCGGCGCATAGGAACAGTAGAGGTTGGGCTCGCTGCCGCAGACGTTTCCCCAATCCCCCCCCGGGGTCTGTGGGGGGCAAGTGAAGGTGCCGCCGGCCGTTACGCAGCTTTGGGCCAGGGACGGCGGAACTGACCAGAAAAAGATCGAGGTAACGACAATAACCGTTGCCATCAGCCCCCAGGACCTGAATTCACTTTTCATAGGCGTAAAAATTATCCGTTACCGCTACGACGATGAGCAGCAGGCAAAGGGCAGGGCAGTGCCGCAGGCCGTGGCGTAACCCACGCCTCCCGAAGCGCCGCTAAAGTCCCAAAAGGCCCCATAGGCCTTGGTGGCAATCGAGTTGTCGGTCGTCCAACCCATGCAGTCATTGGCGGCCGGAGTGGTGAATCCGGGAGTGCCGCCGTTCACCCAACCGCGATTGCCGGAAACCGGGAGGCTTCCCGGAGAGCACCGGACGGTCCGCAGGATGTCTTCCGTGCCGCAGACATGGCCGCCGTCCGGAAAGGCGGCCGCACAAAGGGCATTGGCCGCGGCGTAACCGACGTTTCCCGCCCCGTTCAGGTTCCCGGTGTATCCTGCCGGGGTAAGGCCGACAAAAACCGGCCCGAAACACCCGGAGGACGTGCCAAATTCGCCGTTCACCTGAAGGTCCCCGTCCACTATGAGGTTTCCGTCGCGATCGACGCTTAGGCGATTGTTGTACGTCCCCCCAGCCTGGCTGTAGGTCTGCAAAAGCAGCAGGTAGTCAAATCCGGCCGTCGGGTCAGCCGACATCCGGTCATAGTTGCCTATGCCGTAATAGACGTTATGGCCGCCGCGGGTCGGCCCCATGTTGAGGAACGGGCTGCCGACGCTCAAACCGACCGGAATGTCCGTATCGGACCCGATAGGCTCCTCGGCCGGGCCGCCGCCGTCGATCTGGATGGCGGTTCCCTCCTGGGGACCGGTGATGTCCAAACGGTTCCAGACCGTGGAAGGCACGTTCCCTTCCGGCGGGTTGGCCGTCGGAGAAAGGTAGGTGCTGGCCAAAACCGCCTGGCCAACGGCAATACCGGAGGAAACAACCCCCACAACCGCACCAATGGCCAGGAACCAGGCCTTTTTTCGACCCAAATGCCCCATATGGATACAAGATACGTTATCTGGAACAATCATAACACAAAAATCGGCCCGTGTCCCCAAAAACCAGACGGCAACGGGAACCGATTCCCAACCGTCCCCAAACCGTCTATAATGGAAACAACTACTAACTAAACCGCAAGCCAACATATGACGACACCAAATCCCGAAATTGCGTCCCGCACCGACACCTTAGCCAAAACTACCCGAAAGGGGCAGAAGCTCCTGGTCTGCCTGGCGCTGGCCATGGCTGCCTTCCTGGCCGGTTATGCGATAGGCGCCAAACGGGCGGACGACGGATACCGGGCCGGCTACGAAAGGGCCTGGGGCGACGCCAAACAGAAACTCGACGATTCCGGATTTTTCCCGAATCCTGAAGCGACATCCGTATCGGGAACGATCACGGCCATCGGTCCGAATTACGTGGACATCGCCGCCAACCCGACGGTCCTAAACCCGCTGTCCGACCCGGCCCCGACATCAAGAAGGGTTCTCCTGACCGACCGGACAAAAATCGCCGTCCTGTCCTACCTTCCGTCCGAGGAATTCGAGGAACTGAACCGGAAATACCAGGAATCCTTTGAGGCGTACGTCCGCGAATCGGCCGAGTCCGGACCGGAAGACATGCCCGAACCGCCAATGCCGCCGGAACCGTTCGGCCAGACCGAAATCAATACCGAAAAACTGGCGGTCGGGACCGCTGTTGAGGTGATAGGCGAAGGAAACATTGCCCTATCCCCGTCTTTCGAGGCGATCAGCATCCGAACGTGGTCCACCAGCCAACCCGAACCGACAGAGACTGAACCGGAAGGGGTTGGGCCTGAAGATGAAAATCCGGCAGGGACCGAATAGTCCGAATCGAAAAAAGGCCGACCCCCTGCGGTTGGCCTTTTTTGTTGCCCAACCAATCCCGATCAGGATGACGAGTCGTCCCGTCTCCCCCCTGACTTCAGCATGACGATCCCCAGGATCGGGGCGACGATCCACAGGAACCGGCCGATGTCAGAGGCGAACACGCCGCGGGTGACCGGGGCCAGATGTGCCGCCGCCTCCGGCGGCAATAGGGTCAGGGTAATGCTCACCATCAGGCCGACGTGGAACACGGAAAACACCCAAACCTGCCACCACGAACCGTAACCGACGGACGCAAACGAACGCATCACCGACGACCGGGACAGCAGGAAAAAAATCAGGACGAATATGCCGATAAAGGACAGTATCCGGACCGCGGCGTAACCGCCGCTTTCCGGGCGCAACTGACCAATGAACGGGGCATTGGAAACCACGGCCAGGGACATGTAGATCGAGATGAGTATGGTGACGATCCTGTCCCGTCCCAGCATCATGCCGTAAAAAAATACGGCGACCACGAAAAACAGCAGGATGAACAGGTCCCAGCTGGGATGCATCCAATTGATGCCCGATACGGAATTGGCGATATCGTCGCTGACCTTGGCCGCCGAAACGGGTAGCCACCCGTCCCCGGACACGACGGTTGTCTGCAGGAAAGACATGGGTATTTCGATTTGCGGACACCAGACGGTCCGTCTGCCCTAAACTATAGCAAATTTTCAATAGGATGGTCTATAAATCGTTCCACCCCTCCAAGACCTTCCTCTGTCCGCGGGACAGCCTTTTCGGGATCTCCACCTCAACTCCAACCAGGTGATCCCCACGACCGGTACGGCGCAGGTGGGGAACGCCCTTTCCCCTAAGCCTAAAACCCTGGCCGGATTGGGTACCGGGCGGTATCTTCAGGTCAACCGATCCGTCCAAAGTCTCCACCTCCAGACTGCCCCCAAGGGCCGCCAGGGTCATTGGTATCCGCTCGGTCGTCAGGACGTCAAAACCGTCCCGCCTAAAACGCGGGTGTGGCTTGACCCGGACAGTGACGTAAAGGTCCCCGGAAATCCCGCCCTTTCCCGCCGCCTCCCCCTCCCCGGACATTCGCAATATCTCCCCGTCGTTGATGCCGGCCGGAACCTTCAGGCCCAAGACCCTTTCCCCGCGGAAAATTCCGGTTCCGTGACATTTTCTGCACGGCGTTTCCGGACGCTGGCCGCGTCCCTCGCAGGCCCGACAGGTAGAGACGGTCTGGAAGGCGCCAAAGACGCTCTGACGGACGCTCCGGACCTGACCCTTGCCGCCGCATTCCCGACAGGTTACCGTCCCGGTTCCCTTGGCGGCCCCCGAACCGCCGCAGTCCGGGCACTCCATGTCCCTGTAAACCTTCAGTTCCTTTTCCGTTCCGAAAACGGCCTCCTTGAAATCCACCCGAATGTCCATTTCGATGTGCCGACCGCGTTTCTGCCGGACGCTTCCGTGTTCCCCGCCGCCAAACCCAAAAATGTCCCCGAAAATGTCGTTGAGGTTCCCGAAATCGAACTGTTGCCCCTGTCCGAAACCCTGGGCCCCGCCGAATCCCCCCTGACCTGATCCGCCTGCCCCGAAACCGCCCATCTGCTCGAAAGCCGGGCCGTACTGGTCGAACTTCTTCCGCTTTTCCCTGTCTCCCAAGATCTGGTAGGCGGCGTTGACCTCCTTGAAATTCTCGCAACTGCCGCCGGTCTTGTCCGGATGGCACTTGTGGGCCAACTTGCGGTAAGCGGTCTTGATTTCCTCCTCAGTGGCGTCTTTCGACACCCCAAGGACTTCGTAGGGGTTTTTCATCGTTATTCTATGGTTTGACGGTCGTTACCGAATGACCGGTGGGGGGCGATCCGGTCTCACTCTTCCGGTTCGTCATCTTTCAGTTCGGCACCGGTCACCTCATGGCCGCACCTGTCGCAGCGGGCGGCGATCGTCTCATCCAACCGCCTGGTCGGATGCTCGTCTCCGGAAACCAGCGGTCCGGAAACGGACAGCAGCCGGCCAAATTCGCATTTCGGGCACGGCCCTTCGATTTTTAGTTCGGACATATAGTTGTTTAAAGTCAGGTTTCGACCCCTAAATCCCCCTGTGGGGGACTTATTTTGAATATTTTACTTATGATAGCAGAGTTATCGGTTGGTATCGAAGCCAATGCCTTCCGGCTGCTTGGCCGCCTCAATCGCCCCATGCTCGTCCTCATGCTGTTTGACCAGGTTGACGAGCACGCCGGCCAGGCGCTTGATGTGGCCGGGGGACATGATGACCCGGCTGTTCAGAGTCGCCATGGGCGGGAAGAGGTTGATGAAATCCAGGACGAACTCCTCCTTGGTCCGGTTGATCTGGACCAGGTTGGCGTAAACGCCCTTAAGCGTCTGGTCGTCGGCCTTCAGTTGGATCTGCTGGCCCTGCTGACTCGGGCTGGGTTGCGGTTGATTGGGTTGGATCATAGCGATTTGTCTTAGCCCCCAAACCCCCTTCAGGGGCTTAAGGGGATTTCCGTTAGGGGGATTTAGGGGGGCGCTGGGGGTTAGGGGGGCGACCGGCGACCCGACCCCCATTGCTCCGCTTCGGAAAACCGACCCGCCTTCGGCCCCCTAAAGGGGGCTGAACCGACCTGCCACATTGACCCCGGCGGCGGCCGGTGACCCCGTCCAGCAGACACCCACGATCCAACCCGGGGGGCCGGGCAGGGACACCGGCCAGGCACGGCAGGGTGATGGGAGTCAGGGGAGTTAAAAGTCACCAGCGGGGACAGTCTCGTCGCCATTGCGCCAAGGCTGTCCCCTACTGGGTTCCGTTTACTCCTTCCTGTCGTCAGCGGGCTTCTCCTCAAACTCCGCGTCAATAGTCCCCTCTTTCTTGTCCTCCTCCCCGGACGGGGCGGGACCGGAGGAAGCGTCGGCTCCGGGGGCGGCGTTGGCGCTGCCGGCCGCGGCCTGCTGCCTGGCCGCCTCCTCTTGGGCGGCTTTCTGATAGACCTCCTGCCCGACCTTGGCGGCGATGTCCGTCAGCTCATCGGCGGCCTTCTTGATGGCCTCGGCATCCGTGCCGTCCTTGACCTTCTTCAGCTCGTCCAGCTTAGACTGGATCTGGGACTTCTTGTCGTCCGGAATCCTGTCCGCATGTTCCTTCAGCATCTTTTCGGTCGTATAGACCATGGTTTCGGCGTTGTTGCGCAGGTCAACCAGTTCCTTTTTCCTCCTGTCCTCCTCGGCATGGACCTCGGCATCCTTCCTCATCTTCTCGATCTCGTCCTTGGACAGTCCGGTGGAGGCGGTGATGGTGATCTTCTGCTCTTTTCCGGTCGCCTTGTCCTTGGCGGAAACCGACAGTATCCCGTTGGCGTCGATGTCGAAAGTCACCTCGATCTGCGGGATGCCGCGCGGGGCGGGCATGATGCCGTCCAGGATGAACCGGCCTAGGGCCTTGTTGTCGGCCGCCATGTCCCGCTCGCCCTGCAGCACGTGGATCTCCACGGACGGCTGATTGTCGGCCGCGGTGGAGAAGGTCTGGGACTTGGAGGTGGGGATGGTGGTGTTGCGTTCGATCAGCTTGGTGCAGACGCCGCCCAAGGTCTCGATGCCGAGGGAAAGCGGGGTGACATCCAACAGGAGGACATCCCGGACCTCGCCCTGAAACACGCCGCCCTGGACCGCCGCCCCGGCGGCCACCACCTCATCCGGGTTGACGGTGATGTTCGGCTTCTTCCCGAAGAACTCCTCCACTTTCCTCTGGACCAGGGGCATTCGGGTCATGCCGCCGACCATGACGACTTCGGTGATGTCGCCTTTCTCCATCTTGGCGTCAGCCAAGGCCTTTCGGCACGGCTCCATGGTCTTGTCCACCAGATCCCCCACCAGCTCCTCCAGCTTGGCCCGCGTCAGCGTCTTCATCAGGTGCTTCGGACCGTTGGCGTCGGAGGTGATGAACGGCTGGTTGATTTCCGTTTCCTGGGCGCTGGAAAGCTCGATCTTGGCCTTCTCCACCGCTTCCTTGATCCGCTGGACGGCCAGGACATCGGCCCCCAGGTCGATCCCCTCGTCGTTCTTGAACTCCTGGATCACCCACTTTATCAGGCGCTGGTCAAAATCGTCGCCGCCCAGGTGGGTATCGCCGTTCGTGGCCTTCACCTCCACCGTATCCTCGGCCACCTCCAGGACGGAAACGTCGAAAGTGCCGCCGCCCAGGTCATAGATGACGATCTTTCCGCCCTGCTTCTTGTCGAAACCGTAGGCCAGGGCCGCGGCCGTCGGCTCGTTGATGACCCGCTTGACCTTCAGGCCGGCGATCTCCCCGGCGGTCTTGGTGGCCTGGCGTTGGGCATCGTCGAAATAGGCCGGCACGGTGATGACCGCCTCCTCGACCTTCTCCCCCAACCGCTCCTCGGCATCGGCCTTCATCTTCTGCAGAATCATGGCGGCGATCTCCTCCGGCGTGTATTCCTTTCCGGACATCTTCACCTTGATCCCCTCCCCGGCCTGGACCAGCTCGAACGGCAGGAGCTGCCTCTCATGTTGCACCTCCGGGTCGTTCCAGCGCCGGCCGATCAGCCGCTTGATGGAATAGAGGGTGTTCTGGGGATTGACGACGGACTGGCGCTTGGCGGTCTGGCCGACCAGCCGTTCTCCGGCCTTGGTGACGGCCACGACCGAAGGCGTGGTCCGGGCGCCCTCCTTGTTCTCCAAAACCTTCGGCTGCCCGCCCTCGATGACGGCCATGCAGGAATTGGTCGTTCCCAAATCGATTCCGAGTATCTTTGGCATATTTCTATATGGTTAATTGGTTGCGATAACGGGGCTTGGCCCCTAAATCCCCTGAAGGGGCTTATTTTGAATAAACATTGTGTTTTAATGACTGATTACGCTTGACTTGACATAATGTCGACAACTTGATATGGTGATGGACATCACGACAGGGGGAATCCGAACGGCTAACTGCCTAAGGGAACCCTCTTTTGTTTTATTCATTCGACACCTTACCCCAACCGTAAAAAACAGAACTCAACTCTTTTGTTGTCTTTTCGGGATAGGCGTCGAAAACAACGCTATCTAATCTGTTTGACAACTCTGTTAAGGCTTTTTCTACTTTTAAAAATCCATCCCCAATTTTAACCGGTTTTCCGGGTTGTCCATTACGCTGATGAACATTGGGCAATCTCTCATCAAACGCATAACTTAGGGCCTCAAGCCTTATGTTGTGCATCTTATTCACCATAGCCCCCAATTCTTTCCATTCCTCAAAACTCATGTACGGTATTTTTCGGCGTTTCATATTATCTAATCGGATAAAAACATTGTAGTCATATCATTCCCCCACCACCACCCGCGCGGGCCTGATTACCCTGTCGTAAACCCGGCAGCCGGCCTCCAGCACCTCCACCACCTGTCCGGACCCGGATCCCTCCACCGCCCGGGTCATCACCGCCTCGTGGATGTTCGGGTCAAAGGCGACTCCGACCCCGTCGATCATCTCCACCCCGACCTTGGCCAGGACCGAATCCAGCTGCTGCCGGATGGCCCTGATGCCCCCGATCCATTGGGCGATATCCGGCGGGTGTTCGCTGCCCTCGGCCGGTTTCGGCTCATGGACGGACGACTTCCGAAGGGCCTCGATGACCGGCAGGAGTTGGGCAACCAGATCGGCACAGGCATACCGGGACAGGTCCGACCGCTGGCGCTCCGCCTCCCGTTTCAGGTTGGCGTAATCGGCCATGGCCCTCTGCCACCCGGCCCTATACTCGGCGCACCTTTCGGGGGTGTCGTCGGGCGAAGCGACGGTCGCGCCCCCGTCGTCAGGCGGCACCCCTGCCAGGGCCTCGTTAAGGTCATCCACCGAAACGGCCTCGTCCTTTTTTTCGATGTCGTCTTTCCGGTCTTCGTCCATAGAAAGTCTCTTAAATAATCTTTCGCTTGGCTCCCCGTTTATGGCAGTCTCCCGAATGGCAGGAATTGGGGATAAACCTGATCCGGCTATTTTGGGTCTATCCGGGGGCGATCAGCGTCTCCCGCAGGCACCGCATCAGCGAATAGTTCGACTGGTAATCCATCCGCTGCGGACCGAGCAGGCCGATGATCCCCTCCCCCGTCTCCGGCGTCCCATAGCGCAGGACGATGATGCTGGTGCCGCGGCCGAACGGGTTTTCCTCACCGATCAGGACATCGACATCCCGGGTCATCCGCCCCTCCAGCTCGTTCAGGACCTGATCAAGCCGATCCAGGGCATGAGTCACCGCAAACAGCAGCTTCTCGTCCCGAAACTCCGGGTGGCGGAAAAGGTTCTCCATGCCGGTCAGGTGGAACCGCCCGTCGTTCAGGCTGACGAAAACCGTCCCCTTAGTCAGTCGGGCCAGACTTTGGGCGAAAGACAGGGAACGGTCGGCAATTCCGGCCCGAACCGCCTGCTGGACCTCAACCAACTGGCGCTCCTGCTCCGCCGACGGCCTGGTTTTGGGTTCCACGAACTCGCTGACGAAATACCGGTAACCAATCTCGGTAGGGATCCGTCCGGCCGAAGTGTGCGGCTGTCTCAAAAGCCCCTGCTCCTCCAAGACGGCCATGTCGTTCCTGACCGTGGCCGGGGAAACTCCGAAATCGTATTTTTCGACGATCGAACCCGAACCGACCGGTTCGGCGGTATCGACGAATTCCCGGACCACTGCCCAGAGAACCTTTTTCCTTCGATTTTCGGCGGAATCACCCATTGACATACGCATGAAAGATTAGCACTCCTGACAGGAGACTGCTAATCCTAAAGGGATTATGCCTCCCTTTTTTAAGGCTGTCAAGAGGGGCAGAAAATCCCGCATCCGATAAAAAAACGGCTTTGGTTATGGGCCCAAAGCCGTCTTTATTCAAGAAGAAGCCCTTCCTTCTGCCTACTATTCCTCTTCTTCGTCCAATGCCTCTGCGGACGGTTTCCCGGTGCAGATACCGTCCAGACTGAAATCACATACCGTGTTCACAGGACAATCACGGTCTGACCAACAAAATATCGCGCAGAAGTATGGGGCGTTTCCGTAGGCGTCGGATATTACACATTGTTCCTCCCCGGGAACGATGTCGGGGCAGTTTTTTTCGTCGGCAAAACCGTATCGAAAGCACTGGGTAGAACAAAACCCGTACTCGTCAGAGACGAGTTTTACACATTTCTGGCCACTTTGGTCACCTTCCCCGTTATCACAGTCCCAGTCTGAATTGCAGGACTGCCCCCACAACGGGGCCTTGTCTTCGTCATCCTCGCCATCCCCCTGACATGCCATCGTCAACACCACCGACATGACCATTACTGCCATTGTCATCATAATCAACCCCATTTTTCTCATTACACACCCTCCTGTTGGGTTTTGGATGCCGCCGTTCGGCGGACACCATTTGTTAAAGACACCGAAATGTTGACATAAATTTGGCCATCTGTCAAGAGCCAAGAAGGTCAAGCGACAACCCGAACAAAAAAGCGGGCGACCGACGGAAAGTCGGCGCCCGCAAAAACAGTCAGAAAGAACAATGCGAAGCGGTCAGCGGTCAAATTGTCCTGAACGGCAGGCGCCTAATGTCCTGCGTCAGGTCAAATACCTTGCCGACTCCCCGCCTTGAGAAGGCGGTTGAGAGGCTGAAAACGTCGGCAGCGCCGTAGTTAACGGCGTAACCGATATCCTCCATTGATCCTATGGTGACTATACTCACCGGCTCAAACGCCGATCCGGAAGTGAATCCGGTCATCGCCTCGACTCCAAAAACCGACTCCCTCCAGTGGCCGTCCTGGGTTCCGGCACCGTAATTTCCGTTCTCCACCGGAACCTTATGGCCATCATAATACGCCCCACCTACCTGCTCGAAAGCCGCCAACGCCTCGGTCCCAACGAAATGGGTATCAGCCCCCGGGTTGTAAAGGGAGGGGTTTTTGAGAAGACCCATGGCTTCCCAAAAAATACCGAATCCCAAGGAGTGTCCCATCTCGTGGAAAGCCACATTAGACAGGACGCCCTCCGCCAGCATCTGATCGGCATCACTGTCATCTATGACGATGATGCTGACTGCCGGCAGAAGACTCGACCCTCGCCAAACGCAGGGGCCGGAATACCCCAAAATGCCTCCTGCCCCGTCAATCGGGGCGATCTGGACAATTATTACGATATCGTCGATATCGTAGTCAATCCGGGGATGGGGTAACCCGTCACAGTATCCGGCCTCTATCGGGCTGGCGGAAAAACTGGCGGTCGGCAAATCTCCCACGATGATTCGCTCCCAACGAGCGGATGCCTCGTCGAAGGCGGATTCCGCGGACCTGCTGACTTGAGACACGAAAATGAAATCAATATCGTATTCCCCACCTATGTCCGTATCCGCATCCGTATCGGTATCCGTATCGGCGTCCGCATCGGCATCAGCGTCAGCATCGGCATCCGAGCCGCCTAGGTCAACGCAGAACCCGGAAGCGCAGGTCAAATCCCCATCACAAGCCCCGCCTTCCGTGCACTGGCAGCCTTCGCTGCCGATCGCACAACCCCCTTCTCCGCTGCCCTCATCCTCATCACAGGCCGAAAGGCCAATCACCATCAGAAACATCGCCACGGACAGAATCGTTACGTTCAGGTTTTGCATTTCACCCCTCCTATGGGTATGTGGGCGTTCCATTATGGAAACGCCATTTTCAAAGACGCCGACACCTTAGCGCTGTTTGCGGTTTTTGTCAAGAGATACCGAGAAACAAAAGGCGGATACAGGAGAAAATCCAGTATCCGCCGTAACCAAGCCCGAACCAAAGAACGTGATAATCAGCAGTCTTCCTCTATATCGACAAAGAAATCTTCTGTAACCCCCGCGCAAAAGGGATAGTCGCAGAAGCCGTCCCCTACCCAATCACACGGATCGTCGGCACCGCAGGTGCAGGCATCATATACCAAATCTTCACATGCGCCGTCGCATCCGCCATCTTCCCCAATATGAGATCCAGCACAAATGCTTATGCCTTCACTCATCCAATAGTGGCAATAACCGTCCGGACAATCGGAATCGTCTTCGCATGATATGGAACAGAAGTCTGTACCACCATCGATCAACTCAACGAAGCAACCTTCCGTGCCGCTCCCCATATCTGTGCAATAGGGATCGAGATCGCCAGAATTGCAGCACTCCTTGGAACAAAACCCGTAACCATCAATCAAGATGCATGTCTGCCCAGCCGTACAATCATCGTTGGATAGACAATCGCCTCCCCAATCCCCAGATACCGGTTCCGCATCGCATACTCCGCTACCACAATCGTCACTGTCATCGAACGGACTGGAGACGGCCTGAGAACAGTCCTCATCGCAGTACCCGTCACCGACCCAGTTGCAGGGGTCATCGGAACCGCAGGTGCAGGCATCATATACCAAATCTTCACAGGCGCCGTAGCACTCGTCAGCGTCACCGTCAGCATCGGTGTCGGTGTCCGTATCGGTGTCAGTGTCCGTATCGGTGTCGGTATCCGTATCGGTGTCGGTGTCCGTATCGGTGTCAGACCCCGGATTTCCCGGATCAACGCAACGACCGGAAGCGCACACTAAGCCCGGATCGCATCCACCGCCCGGGGTGCACTCGCACCCCTTATTGCCGACCTGGCAATCATCATCCATTTCATCCCCCCGGCAACCGGGTGCAAAAAGGGCCATTATTGCCGCTACCGCCACGAACAACATCCCAATCGATAGTTTCTTCATCCTTACCCCTCCTATTGGGTATATGGGCCTCCCGTTCGGGAGCGCCATTTGTTAAAGACACCGAAATTTTAATGCAAATCGCATATTTTGTCAAGGGCCCATCCTGACACGGCCGAACCAAAACAAAAACGGCTTTGAATTATGGCCAAAACCGTCTTTCTTGAGAAGAAATCCCTCCCTCTCTCCCCTCTTTATCTTTCCTCTTTTTTTTCTTCCTCACCCGCATCAACTCCACCCATCGGAATGCTGACCAAGACCCGACCAGCATCCGACTTGTGTGCCGATGAGGATGAGGAAGTGGCGCAACCGCCAATTACCATAATCATCGTCAGTATCAACACCAACAAAACCCGAATTTCTCTCATCTATCTTCTCCTTTGTTTACCTGTTTTGATTGGACAAACTATAGCGTTTTTAGGCGGTTTTGTCAAGCCTGACAGGCAAAGACCGCCGGCTCTGGCCGACGGCCTTACCTGGCCAAATTCAACCGAAAGAAGTTGGGTTATCCCTCCTTCTTCGCCCCCCCGGAATGGCTGATGTCGGACAGGAGAACGTTCTCCACGAAAATCCCCCGCGGATAGAATATCCTCTCCAGTTCGTTCTTGCATTCCACCTCCACGGCATCGCGCTTGGCGGAAACGACATCCTGATAGTCGTAGCGGGAGGCGATCATCCGCATCCGGGAACGGATGGTCGGCCGGACGATCTTGGCCACGAAATCCTCCCCTATGTTCTGCCACATGGTCGGAACCTGGTTGATGTCCAAACGGAGCAGTACGGTCCCCTCAATGGATATCTGCTTGCCGTCCGCCGTCTGGGCGATGATCGGCAGGTCACCCAAGGCCTGCTCGTGTTCCGGGTTGAACTGCCGGCTGATGCCGTACTCCAGGGTCTGGGTATTGAAAAGCTTGGCCTTCTGCCAAAACGGTATCTTCAGGTGCAGTCCGGGGGTCAGAACCTTCTTCAGCACTCCCCGCCCCAGGTCATATACGCAGGCCACATACCCCGGCGGAACGTGAACGAAAAGCCCCTTCAGGACATCCTCCACCACGAAGGAATACATTATCTTGTCCAGGCTGTCTCCGGATCGGGACATAAGACGGACGGTTAGGTTGAATTACGGGCTTCCCTATGATTCCCAGCCGGAAATCATGCGCCTGATCCAGAATATGACCATTCCGAAAAACAGGGAAGTCAGGATGAAAAGGGATTTCACCATCGGCAGGAGCATCAGGACGGCCAAGGTGAACAGGGGGAAGAAGATCATGTACATCACGTCGGCCTTGGTGACCAGGTGCTCGCGCTTCTTCTGGACGGCATATATCTGGGCGAACAGCACCGCCGCCACTGCCGTTGCCCAAAACCAGCTGCGGGCCGCCAGGTCAAAACCGAAAAAGTCGGTATTAACGGCTGCGGGCGGACTGATCCAGGGGTAGATAAGGTCCGCGCCGGTGAAACGGATTCCTGCCATGAAAACCTGGTATATGAGCACCAAAACCAGACCCTGTACCCCCAAGACGAATACCTTCGACCAATAGCTGACCCTATGGTCCTTCAGTAGTTCCCGAATCTTCTCCTTCCGCCTTACCGGATCGGTCCTGAACTCCCGCTCCAGTTCCCCGATTTTCTCGCTTAGCCTCTCATAGCTGGAACGGCTTCGCTCGTCGATGATCGTGAACGGCAAGAGAGCGACGCGCAGGACCACGGTCAATTCCACGATAGCCAGCCCCAGGTTACCGAAAGCCGGCCCCTGATACAGCCAAATCAGGGCGTTCAGGAGCGGGACGTATAGCCAATCGTGCCAAAATGCACCCATAGTGATTTCCTTGACGGAACAGAGAAATTATATCCGAACGGCGCTTGGGAAGCAACATCCAAAAGGCAAGGGGGCGTCTCCTGACGCCCCCTTCGCCGTGCCGATTCCGGCTTACATCTGCCTGTAGGCACCGTTCCGCCAGGCGTCGATCGACTGCCTGAGGAACGGGTTTTCCACGATCTCGTAGATCATGGACTTTCCGTTGCGGTTCATGGTGACGATCCGGTACTTGCGGAGAATCCGCAGCTGGTGCGAGACCCGAGAAACGGAATATCCGAACAGCTTGGCGATCTCGCTGACCGTCAGCCCGTTTTTGGACTGGGCCAGGGCACAGATTATCCTGTATCGGACCTGTCCGGAAATCGCCCGGAGAACGTCATGATTCTTCCTGAACTTGTCGCTGGCAAGATATTGGCGTATCTTGTCCAGTTCCCTGTCGGTTACTGGCATGTTTTTGCGTTATTAATTCTTAACATGATTTTTTTGCGCAAAATTTACGGTAGCAACGAACAGAAAAAGTGTCAAGCGGCAAAAACCTGCGGATATCCCCACCCGCTCCGGACCGCCCTTTTCACGGACCTTGACGGGACCGCAAAAAGATGGTAAAAATAGGCAAACCAACGAAACAACCGCACCTTAAAGGAGGCCGAAATGTATGAGGAGCAGAGTGCCAGGGACCTGACATTGGTCCTGGCCATGGGCCGCATTGGTCCCGAGCAGTTCGGGATCTTCGGACGGGGAAACATAGCGGATGGGGGGCCGCTCACCATCACGGCCACCGTGATAGGGGCGAGTCACGTAATCAACCTGTCCTACGACGACAGGGAGGTTTTCTCAGAGCTATTCGCATGCGTCGAATTCGCCTGCGATATCCCGCACCTGATCATCCCCCCGTGGGATGACCGGGGCCGGATTTCCAAAATTGAATTCAGGGCAGATTCCGCTACCCTGAGATATTCCTTCTGCCCCCGACTGCTTTCGGTCGGGGACGGACGGAAAGAGACGGAACGGATAGCCGAAGCCGCTGTCCGAGCCGAAAACAACGGCCACGAGTTGGGTCTCATCCACGAGTTCCCTCCCGAACCGCACGAAACATGCGGATCACGGACAATCGTCCTTGTCCGTTGGGACAGGGAAAAGAGGGCCATCTCAACCGAGACGGTCCACGAGTACCTCAATGAGGACCGGGTGGCATTCACCCGGTCGATAATTTCCATCCTCCCGCCGTCATAGTAGCCCACCACGACACGACGCACCTTCCCCTCAAGCGCCTTTTCGGGCGCTTTTTCGTTCCCAAAACCCCAACAGGGAGCCGTCAGGCTGCGGGAAGGCGGAATCAGGCCAAGACCTCCTGAATCACCCCGACCACGTCCTTCAGGCTGGAGGAGTCCTTCAGCAGGTGGCGGCTTATGTTGTGCTGAAATATGCCCTCCTGATTTTTCGTCCCGATGATATTGGTGAAGATGACCACGGGAACGTCCTTTCCCCAAACGGATTGCCGAAGGCCCTTCAGCATGGCGTAACCGTCCATTACCGGCATTATCAGGTCCAAAAGGACCAGGTCCGGCCTCTCCCTTTCCCCCAAATCCAGCCCGTCCCTGCCGTTGGCGGCCGTCACCACGTCGAAATCGGATTTTTCCAAAAACCGACGGAGGGGCTTGACCAGGACTTCCTCGTCCTCCACCACCATCACCTTCCTCTTCCTTGCGCTCTTGCCGATCTTGACCATACTTCCCGATCCCATGATTTACGTGCAGTAATTATACACTGATTCCCGATACCGTAAATGCCCGGTTTGGGTGGGGCAAATGCCGTTGGCGGAAAAACCGTTCCGACAGGAGACACCCGCCGAACGGATAGGGTCTGGACAACCGAAAAAGGACATGGTATTGTCCTTTCGGATATTGGGGTCCCATCGTCTAGCCCGGTCCAGGACGTCTCCCTCTCACGGAGAAAACAGGGGTTCGAATCCCCTTGGGACTACCAGAAGCACTCACCGAATGGTGGGTGTTTTTATTTTGTTCGCCTTTAAAAAACCGTGATATAGTTTTTGCGTAATCTAAGGCCTGTTTTCTTGGCTATATGTCTATATCCATAAAAAATATTTTTACCGCCCATAACAATCGAAGCGCTTCTTTTCGGAAAAAAGCTCTTGGTTATTTTCTTGTCTTTCTGGGTGCGTTTCCAGCGGTTGCATTTGCTTTAGCCTTCGTATTTTGTTTGTTCTTTCCGAATAATCACCTGATGAGGACATACATCATGGTCGATTTTGCTCTTGTCGAAGTCGTTGGCCCTATGGCATACGTGTTGCTATTGCTGTTGGCTTTGGCTGTGTTTTCTGCGCCGTTTTTCCTGTTGGTCTATATTGGCTTTCTTCTTGTTGGTTCGAAGAAAAAGAAACCGTCGGGCCAAGCCGTGCTGTTCGCGGTGTTTGCCTATTTTATCTGCTTTTCCGTTTTTTTTTTCTGATGACTGAGAATCTGAATACGAAATTTGACAGGAAAGTCTCTGGAATGAAAAGTCTTAATACTGGAATCGGGCATCCTATCTTGCCCGAATTTGATGTCATTAACATTTCCAAGTATGTGAAGTACGATGACATTGTCATTTATCAGGGAGATAGCTACGGGTACAAGTATACGGGTGATGCCTATAGCCAGATCGCCTTGGACCTTGACGTTGAAGGTCGTACTCTGTTTGTCAGGCGCTCTGAGATGGAGACCTATGTCGTACTCTGTTTGTCAGGCGCTCTGAGATGGAGACCTATTACGATGTCGAAATAGGTCATGTGAAGAACAGGTATCCTTTATACCCGGCCGGCACCAAGAAACTGACCATCGAAATCACCGTTCCTGACCTTGACCGCATCATTGTTGAGGGTGGACATGTCAGCCTAGAGGGTTTGGAAGTGAATGACCTGCGGATTGACCTAAATAAGCGGTTCGTTGAGCTGAAAGGGGATTTGGTGGTGAGAGACGGTTTTGTCCTGAATGCTAAAGGGGGAGTGGTAGATTTGGAGGGTTCCGCAAAAAACCTAGAAATAAATTCCGGGGACTGTTGGATTGATATGGAGAATTTTACGGCTGAGACCGCCTCAATAAACGCCGTTAACACCAGTCGTTTGAACGTTTACGTAACGGAAAACATGGAGGTCATTTCCGGGGTTAATTCTGGGATAGTCAAACATTTCGATTTCCATCAGGAAGAGTAACCGTGTTTGAAAAGACGACGTTCCAGCACGAAAAGCACTACCACCCGCATCCAGCACGGGGAGGCTGTCTCCAATAGCTGGAGACGGCCTTTAAAGCCTCGAAACAAAAACACCCGAAAGGGTGTTTTTGTGTGCTGGGTTATTTTAATTGCGAAGGGGGGGTGCTTTATGGTATTGTGCAAATAACATATTTCAATCTAGAAAATAATTTTCGCTTCGTTAGTGGCGGTGCTTTATATCGTTATTCGAAGCTATGTCGAGGGAATTATTAATAATATACTTAACCATTGCAAATATGAAAAATAATATTTTTATTAGAGTGATGTTGGCCACAATGGGCCTCTTTTCTCTATCTTTGTTCTTTTTGGTCTCCAATGTATACGCATATGTAGCAAGTGGATACACCCGCCCTTCAGGAAACGTAAGTTTTTACTTGCATGGCGCACTGGTGAATGTGGGGTGGCAGGGAGCGATAGACAACGCTCGTAGCGAATGGAACGGGGCAGGATCTTCCTTTACGTTCTCTCAAAGCGGTACCGCTACAAGAAGCCCGAGCTTGGTTCAAAGCAGCACGACTGATGGGTATAACGACATCGGAGCACTTTCGTTGGACCTCAGTTATGTTGGATTTACATCTTCTGTTGCTAGTGGAACATCGATCATTGAAACGGACACAGCTTATAACTTGGAGAAGTCCTTTGATGTAAATCCGAATATTTATCAGTATGATGTTGAGAGTGTTGCTGTACATGAATTGGGCCACTGGTTACATTTGGACGAAACACAGTCGTGGCGATGCTTTGCGTCTCCGCCAAGTATGTGCGGATCAGTTTCTATGGGGAGCACATATATGCGTTCTATAGAATCCGACGACATTAACGGCATTCAATATATCTATTAATATGAAGAAAACAACATTAATTGTAGCGGGATTGGCGGTTATAGTGTCTCTTACGACGCTGATGTACGGACTTGATGGCAAAGACCAGGGAGGCAGCGCAACCCCACAGGGCGACGGAACGAGATTGTTGGTCAATGCCTTGCGTACAGAGCCTGATTTTAGGGTTGATACCCTTGATTCCAGTATGATAGTTCAGGGGGAGGTGATTGCGGTCGATGAACTGTCTGACCAACCCTTAAGCCACAATACGCGTATAACCATTTCTGTCGACCAGTTGATTAAGGGGGATGATGTCAGCGAAACGATAGAGGTTTATGCGTTAGGTGGCGGCGGTGTAGAGGTTGTAGGAGATAACGAGAAAATAGGTCTTGTTGCAGGTGACGTCGGCATTTTCTTCCTTGGTTGGATGCCTGTGTCTGAAGGGTTCTACACATTTTTTGGCGGTTCAAGGGGCGTTTATGTTGAAAAGGACGCACATATTCGTAATTGGGGTGGAAAATCAATTAAAACTGATAGGTTTGTGCGCGAGATTGAGAAAGTGCTAGCTGACCCTGATGATAGAGAACATCAAAAGACTTTGGGAGAGATGATCCGTGATAAGGAGTCTGAATAGAAGGTGTAAGAGGATACTACTTTTTCTTGGGACTACCACTTACATAAAGCGCGAGGAGGCCGTCTCCAATAGCTGGAGACGGCCGTTAGGGTCTTGTTGGTTACGCCTTTAGGTTCTGCGCTTGCTTGTTCCCAGGATTCATTGTTTTGGACTAGCGCCGTTGATAGCGGGGAGATACGTTGGGGCGGTTCCACAAAGTATTCGTGGGAGTGGCAAGATGCGAGGGGTGCATGGAACCAGTTGAGTCCCGTTGATATTCTTCCTGATACAATATACACATATGAGGATTTAAAAATTTCGGACGTTGACAGCCATTACTTGGGATATTGGGGGGCATACATTCCTTCGTTGGGGACTGATGATTTGGAGCTTAATGAATATTTTATGGATGGGGGCTCATACGGAAACAGGGCACATATCGTCTCTCATGAACTTGGCCGTGCTTTAGGTCTCGACCATGTTGATGGTTGCGATCATGTGATGGATGATTATCAATATTGCACTTCAGTCACACCGTCATCAAACGATGAATGTAGCTACGATGAATTATGGAACTAGGGATGAAAGGCAAAATTATAGGCGGGGGGGTACTGCTTCTTGGCGTGCTGGGTATTGGTCTTCACGCTAATGTTTTGAGGGTGCCGGGTATTGTTAACCAGGTTGGCACTGTTGCAATCGCTAACTTTTCGGATGATGCCGAACTCGTAGGAGCGGCACATAACGTTTTTGTTGGTAAGGTAATAAAGAAACAGGACAGCTTTGTTGAGGGCAGGCTTGCCTTCACTCCTTATGAGGTTGTCGTCCTTTCCAATATCAAAGGTGATTTAGAAGGAACGGTAACGGTCCTTCAAAATGGGGGGTATAAAGATGGGTTCTTGCAAATCTTGCATGATTCCGAATCGCCTGATGGGAGACTTCCATTTCCTGAAGTCAATCAATTATATCTGTTTTCAAGCAGACATAATGTTGAGGCCGATGTCCACTACCTTCTTCCTACGATTCATGCTATGGAAAAGGTGAGTTCGAATACAGAATTTGGTGCCCAGGCTGACATTGCCGCCATAACCAAGAGTGTTCGCATAGAAGAGCTGAGGGAAGCATATAAAAATGAGGTAGTTCCTTTGGCGGATAGGGAGCACGGTAGTGATTTCAATAGCTACAATAAAACTGTACCGCAAAAGATTGAGTAGGTTACGGGTTTGTGACAGAACTGATGTCGCACTGCCGTCTTGAAAAATCACCGCTCCAGCACGAAGGACACTGCCGCCCACATCCAGCACGGGGAGGTTGTCTCCACTATCTGTAAACGGCCGTTAAAGCCTCGAAACAAAAACACCCGAAAGGGTGTTTTTTGCCTTTTTGCCGCGGTTTGTTCCAGGGTAGGCCCTACACCAGAAGCTCCGCGGCCCGTTGGGGGTCGGCCATCAGCTCCCGGGTCACCTCCTCCATGCGCATGCCGCGCGAACCCTTTATCAGGACGATGTCGCCGGAACGCATCCGTCCCTGGACGAACATGCCGGCCCTTTCCGTATCCGGAAAATGGAACACCTTTTCCCTGGGCATTCCGGCCTCCAGGGCGGCCCGTTCCGTCTCTGTCGTCCTCTCCCCCACCAGAACCAACGTGTCCAGGCCGATTTCCGCCGCCTTGCGGCCGATTTCCCCGTGAAGCCCGGGTGAAGACCCCCCCAAATCGAGCATATCGCCCAAAACCGCAATGCGTCCGGACTCCGGGCCAACCGGCAGGTCCCCAAGAACGTCCAGGGCCGCGGATACGGATTTGGGGGAGGCGTTGTAGGTGTCGTCTATCAGGACCGTCCGCTTGATTCCGCCCAGACAACGGACCCTGCCGGGCAAGGGACGGAAACTGCGGAGATTTTCGGCGATCTCCACCAGGTTCATTCCCTTGACCAGTCCCACCGCCATGCCGACCAAGGCGGCGTAGGCCACCTGACGGCCCAAAACCCCGGGAACGAACACCGGGACCGTGCTGCCGAAAGCCGATACCTTGAAACGCATGCCGCAATCCCCCTCCGGATCAAAAGCGTAGCCGAGCGATTCCGGCAGGGCGCGAACGTCGGCCTCCCCGTCAAACCCGTAGCTCACGACCCGACCGGCGGCCCTTTCCCGCATCTTCCAGACCCGCTCGTCGTCCCGGTTCAGGATGGCCACCCCGTCCTTGCCCAAAGACTCTACCATCACCCGCTTTTCGCGAAAAACCTCGTCAATCGTCCTGAAAAGCTCCAGGTGCGATTGGGCACAGGCCGTCACCACGCCAATGGCCGGCGGGGCGATGCCGGTAAGCTTCTCGATATCCCCGGGACGATCCGCCGCCATCTCCAGCACCAGGATCGGCGGCAGTTCCGCCTTCCCGATATTGGCCCGAAACCAGGCCATAACCGCCACCTTAAGCCATTGCCAAGCGGATTTCCCCCCGCCCGGCAACCCCAAGACGGCCAAAGGCATCCCGATTTCCGTATTCATGTTCCGGGGGCTGACCCTGATCGGAAAGCCTCCGGACAGGACGGCCCGAACCGCCTCCCTGGCCGACGTTTTTCCCACTGAACCGGTAATCCCGATGATCTCCGGATTTCCGGACCGAATCAGGTATTTCCTGGCGCTTTTGGCCAAAAAAACCTCCAAGGACTTTCTGTACATATCGTTGTCTCGGACAGGCCGGCCTAATACGGCCGATCGGGCGGAATCTTTATGTATTGTAGCAAAAACGATGCCAGTTCGCCAAAGAGCGGGGCTGCCGTCGATTCGGCGAAAGAAACGCCCTGGGGACTCTCTATCTTCACCAGCATGACAAAAGCCGGATCGTCCACCGGGGCAAAGCCGACGAACGTGCCGATGAACCGATCTTTGTCATACCCCCCGCCGTCAGCCCGCGCCATCTGAGCCGTGCCGGTCTTCCCCGCCACCCAATATCCGGGGACACCGGCCCGTTTGCCGTGCCCGTTCTCCACCACCTGGACCAACATGCCGCTGACCATGTCGGCGGTCCTTTTCGATACCACCTGACGAACGGACTGCGGCTCGATCCGGTTTCCGGTGCCGTCCGGATAGCGAACCTCGGAAACGACATGGGGACGCATCAGCCGCCCCCCGTTGGCCAGGGCGCCAAAGGCGGCCACAAGCTGGATTGGGGTGGCCGTAATGCCCTGACCGTAGGAACCCGTAGTGCTCCAGATGTCCCCGCGTTTCCGGAGGGAAGAGATGTCCCCGGCGGTTTCGGCGGCGATTTCCACGCCGGTCGGCTGACCGAAACCGAACGCCTCCACGTACTCGAGGAAACGGTCGGGTCCCAGTTCCCGGACCGCAAAAATCGCCCCGGTGTTCAGGGACTTCTCCAGGACCTGGGTCATGGTCTGCCGGCCGTTAGCCTTACCGTCGGAATTGCTGATCGTGTAGGGACCGATCTTCACCTGACCGGTATCCTCATAGGTGGTGTTCGGGGACACCTTACCGGCGTCTATTGCCGCCGCCATCGTCAGGGGCTTCATGACCGAACCCGGCTCATAGGCATGATAGGTGGCCGGATTGTTGAAGACCGACATGTCCCTGACGGACGAGTAGTCGTTGGGGTCAAAATCCGGATAGCCGCAGACCGCCAATAGGCGGCCGGTATCCGGCTCCATCACCACGACCGAACCGCCAACGGCCTGAAAACCGATGACCGCCTCCCGCAGTTTGGAGCAGGCCACGAACTGGATGCTGCGGTCAACCGTAAGGACGATATCCGCCCCGTCCTGGGCCGGTCGGAAACCGCTGCCGCCGACCGCCACCCCATCGGTCGAATTGCCCCTTGAATCCAGGTAACCGGCCTGTCCGGAAAGCTCCGTGTTCCAGTACCCCTCCACCCCATACCGACCGACCAGGTTTCCGCCCTCGTCCGAACCCACGAAGCCGGTCAGGTGACAGGCCGTTTCGGACTCCGGATAAAAGCGGAAGGATTGGGGACTGAATGCAATCCCCCTGACCTTCAGGCTACGCAGCCTCTCGACCGTATCCTCATCCAACCGGGACTTCAGGGGAACGTAGGGGTCGTCCTCCACCCCCAATTTCCCGTCCAAAACCGGCTCGTCAATACCGAGGATCGGCGACAGGGCCCGGACGGCCGCTTCCCGATCGGCCGGCTCCATCTTCCTGGTGTCGGCGTAGGCCGTATACATGGTCTTGTTCACGGCCACCGGAAACCGGCCGTCCGGGGAATCCGGATCCGCCAGGAACACCCCTCCCCTTTCCGGAAAAAGCTCGCGGAAAATGTCGTGCTGATCCGATGCCAGGGCCGAATAGAACGAGTGCGAGATGACCTGGATATGGAACAGCCTACCGGCCAATACGGCCGCCGAAACGGCCAGGATCACCCGAAGGAAAACCATCCGCCCGGCAAACGGGTCCGGCATTCGCCTGATACCGAACCGCCTCATAGGTATTTCCGCCCCTTCAGCCTTTCCGGCAGGTATTCCTGCCCATCGTCGGCATGGCCGTCCGGACGCTTTTTCCCGATGTCTGGGGGATAGGCGTAACCCCTGCCGAAACCGAGATCTCCCATCAGTTTGGTGGGGGCATTGCGCAGGTGCAGCGGAACCGGTTCATTGGCCGTTTCCGCCACATCGGCCCTGACCTTTCCGTAGGCAACGTAAACGGCGTTGGATTTTGGGGCCCTGGCCAGATAGGCCGTGGCCTGGGCCAGACAGACGTCGCATTCCGGCATCCCCAGCCGACGGACCGCATCAAAGGCGGCATTGGCCTGGACCAGGGCGTTCGGATCAGCCAAACCGATGTCCTCCGACGCAAACCGAACCAGCCGTCGGGCTACATATTCCGGCTTCTCCCCGGATTCCAGTATCCGTCCCAACCAATACAGGGCGGCATTGCCGTCCGAACCCCGCAGGCTCTTCTGAAGGGCGGAAATCAGGTTGTAGTGCTCTTCCCCGGTCTTGTCGTACCGAAAATGCGGCCGTTTCAGCTGTTCGGACAGCGACGATCTGGTAAGCACCGGCCCCTGTCCCCCACCCTTTCCGCCTTCCGCCACCGCGGACCTGACGGCCATCTCCAGGGCATTCAGGGCCACTCGGGCATCGCCGTCCGCCACGGCGGCAATGAACTCCAGGGCACCATCCTCAACCCCGACCCCGAACCCCCCCAAACCGCGTCCGTTGTCGGTCAGGGCCCGGTTCAGCAACCTGACGATATCCCCGGTCTCCAACCGCTTCAGCACGAAAACCCGCGCCCGGGACAGGAGGGCGGAATTCACCTCAAACGAGGGATTTTCCGTGGTCGCCCCGATCAGGACCACTGTCCCGTCCTCCACATACGGCAGGAACGCATCCTGTTGGGCCTTGTTCCAGCGATGGATCTCGTCGACGAAAACAATCGAGCGGATTCCGCTGAACTTCAGGGACTCCTCGGCCTCAAAAACGATCTTCCGAAGGTCCGCCACGCCGCTCGATACGGCGGACATGGGAACGAAACGGTGCTTGGTCGTCTTGGCGATCAGCCGGGCCAGGGTGGTCTTTCCGGTTCCCGGCGGCCCCCAGAAGATCATGGACGGCACCTGGTCGGAATCGATCAGCCGCCGCAGGGCCTTCCCCTCGCCGATCAGGTCCCCCTGACCGACGAACTCGCCGAAATCCGCCGCCCGGATCCGGTCCGCCAGCGGAGAGTCTTTCCTCTTCTGCCTGTCTGCCCCATAGCCGAATAGATCCATACCAAAAAACCGACATCGTCCCCCGTTCCTTTCCAATTATATAGAAATATCGATTAAACAGGAACGTTTAACGTTTCCCGGGTCCTTTTTTACGCAAAAGCAACCCCTTTAGGGGGTTGCTTTTCATGGTCGGGGCGACAGGACTTGAACCTGCGGCCTCATCGTCCCGAACGATGCGCGCTACCAACTGCGCTACGCCCCGCGACCCCCAAGACAATACCCCAATCCTCCAAAAAAGGCAAGCCGTGCCGGCCGAACGAGCCGGCTTTCTGTCCGAAAATTCAGGTAAGGATTACCCAAACCCGAAAACCCGCCAATGGGGCGGCCTAATTGCTTACTTGAAAATATTTCAATGTATTATTGTGTCCGACCGCGGTTCCCTCCAGCACCCCGGTCCCCTTCCCGGGAGTCGGTTCGCTGATTGCCCTTAGGGTGACGGGTTCCCCCCCCGTTTTCCAGGTTGGCGAAAAGGGCACAGTTTTTACCGTCATCCGACAGGATATAGGAATAGAGGGTCCGTTCGTCACTCCCGCCGTTGGGGTCCCGCGGAACCCTGGGGATCATGGCCTTGGCCTGCGGATACCTGGCCGTCAGCTCCCCGAACAGGTCGGCCAAATCGTATGTCCCGGGTCCTCCGTCCGGACTGTAGCAGGAACCGCCGGCCATGAACCGGCCGATCTGGGCCAGTTCAAGCTTCCGCCTGGAATCCCGGGCCTTCCGCCGGACCGATCCGGTAGCCGCCAGGACCACGGTCGCCAAGACGGCGACGATGCCGACCGTGACCAACAGCTCGATTACGGTGAAACCCCTTTTTCGGCGCATACGTCAATAGTCAATCCCTTCCCTGGCCGGGGTGCCTTCCCGGAAATAGTGTTTGGTGTCGTTGATCTCGCTGACCAGGTCGGCCAAACCGATGATGTCCGGAAACGCCCCGCGGCCGGTCAGGACAAGCTCCGATTCCGGGCGTTTTTTCTCGATCAGGGCCAGGATGCCCTCCAGCCCAAGCAGGCCGATCCGGACGGCCGTTACCGCCTCGTCCAGTATCACCAGATCGAAACGCGGATCGGCGACCGTCTCCCCGGCCAGGTCCAATCCGCGACGGGCCTCGGCCAGGTCCTCCGTTCCGTTCCCGAACCGAAAACGGCCACCCTCGGAAAAATCCGCCCGTACGGATCCGGTCACCCAATACTCGACATCCGGCTTCAGCCGATCCAGGGCCTTCCGCTCCGAATACCGTTCCCCGCCCTTGTCGAAAAAGACGATGCCGACCCTCTTGCCGGCCCCCACCGCCCGAAGCGCCAGGCCCAAGGCCGCCGTGGTCTTTCCCTTCCCGTTGCCGGTGTAGACGTGAACCATCCCCGGCGTTTTCCCGTCTGGCGTTCCCATGGCGGCTACCTGACCAAATAATCCCGGAGCAGCCGAACGGCCTTTCCCCGATGGCTGATCCCGTTCTTTTCCTCCCTGTCCATTTCGGCGAAAGTCTTAGTCCGCCCTTCGGGCCGGAAGACCCGGTCCCAACCGAAATCGCTTTCGCCCCGCGGGGCGACGATCGTCCCCCTGGTGATGCCCTCGAAAAAACGGGTGTCTTTTGGACCGCAGGCCAAACCGATCGTCGTGCGGGCTTCGGCGCCATAGACGCCAAAACGATCTGCCAATTGCCACAGACCCTCCTGGCCGACGGTCTTCACGAACCACTTGACCAACGGTCCCGGCAAACCGGGCTGATCGGGCGATGCGCTTAGGCAATCGAGAAACAGGCTGGTATCCTCTACGATAAGTCCCCCCTCCTGGCCGTGCCGCATTGCCTCCCGCAGCTTCGCCTCAATGACCGCCTTCGGATCAACCTCCTGTATCTCCGGCAAATCAATGTCCACCTGCTCAAGAACGCCGTCGCCCACGATGGCGACAACCTCCGCAAACTTATGCCTGGAGCCGGTGATGAATTTCACGGACATATTGCCTTCAATTTTCCGCCAAGGCGGTTAGGCGTGAATTATACCAAAATCGGCAGTAAAAAGGCGACTGCACAGTGCAGTCGCCGAAAATTACCTTGCTTCAGAGCCGTCAGACCGTCGTCATCTGGAGTTTGAAATGTCCAAACTCTTCCGTGTATGCGTGGACTGTTATGTCCAGCATACCCCCCGGACGGTTTTCGCTCGACAAGATACCCTCCCTGATCTCATCGATCCCCTCCGCCACATTCTTAAGAATGGCGATTGGCCCGGATTCGGCGGCGTCATCAATCTTTTTGGAAATTGATCTTTCCATCTTTTCCATCTCTTTCGCCTCTTCCACAGGCGACGAACCTTTAGAACCACCGATCCTTACCACCATTACCTTACTTGCCAACAATGTCATTTGAGACCTCCTTTCGTTTGTTTTTGATCCCTTAACATCGCCGAAACACCTTATCACGGCACGGATTATTGTCAAGTCCGACCGGGATTGGGTCGATATCGGCTCACCGAAAACCCGCCCCGGCCACAGGGTAACCGGCCCGCGTTAGCCGCCCAAAGAAAGGCAAAATGACCGGGTAACCTGGTAAAAATCCCCGCAAAAACGCATTGATCCGGGACGTTTCCCTATGAGCAACCGCTTGTGCTGCCGCAGTTCAGGCACTTGTAGCAGGCCCCGTTCCTGACCATCAGGGCACCGCAGGTGTCGCAGGCCGGGGCATCCGACTGGACATCGAATCCGGCGGTCAGGGCATCGCTCCCCGCCGACTGGCCGTCCCGAACGGACACCGCTTCGGTGATGTTCATCTGCCGCCCGTCGCGGGCCGGACCGGAAGCGGTCGTCTCCGGCATCACGGATTCGGTCTGGTCCTGCTGGCGGTCAGCCACCTCGGTATTGGAGACATCGACATCGGATTTGCCCTTTTCGGCCAGGGTCGGCAGGTCCAAATTGACGCCACAGGCCAACTGTTCCTCCGGAGCCATGAAACGCAGGGCCAACCAGCGGAAAATGTAGTCCACGAGCGATTTGGCTATCCTGATGTTCGAGTTGCCCGTGAAACCGGACGGCTCAAACCGGACGTGGGCGAACTTGTTGACCAGGACCTTGAGCGGCACGCCGTACTGCAGGGCAATGGAGGTGGAGACCGCAAAGGCGTCCATCAGCCCGGAGATGACCGAACCTCCCTTGGACATCCGGAGGAAAATCTCCCCCGGCCGGCCGTCGTCATAGAGACCGACGGTGATGAACCCGGCGTGCCCGGCAACCGAAAACTTATGGGTAACGGACCGTCGCTCCTCCGGCAGGCGGCGGCGCAGCGGGCGGTATTCAATGCGGGTCTCTACCGCCGCTGCCGGCTTTTCGGCCCCGCCGCCGTCTTCCGCCCCTTTCCCCTCAGACGAGGTCTTCAGGACCTGCTGGCCCTTCGAGCCGTCCCGGTATATCGCCACGGCCTTCAACCCGAGCTTCCAGGCCTCCATGTAGGTCCTCTCGATATCCTCGACAGTCGCCTCGTTGGGCATGTTGACCGTCTTGGAAATGGCGCCGGAAAGGAAAGGCTGTATCGCCCCCATCATCCGGATGTGCCCCATGGGCCGAATGGAACGGTGTCCGTTGGAAGGGCGGAAGGCGCAGTCGAAGACCGGCAGGTGTTCCTCCTTCAGGTTCGGGGATCCCTCAATGGTCTCGTTCCGGTCCAGGTAATCGAGAATCTCCTTCCTCTGGTCCTCCGCATACCCCAACCGTTCCAGGGCCTCCGGAACGGTCTGGTTAACGATCTTCATCAGTCCGCCGCCGACCAGCCACTTGTATTTGACGAGGGCAATGTCCGGCTCCACGCCAGTGGTATCGCAGTCCATCAGGAAACCGATGGTTCCGGTCGGGGCCAGGACGGAAACCTGGGCGTTCCGGAAACCGAACCTCATGCCGAGCTCCAAGGCGCTTTCCCATGACCGTTTGGCCTGGTCCACCAACTCGTCAGGAACGCCCTGGACGGGTATCGACATGGCACTGTCGCGGTGCTGCCCGATCACCTTCAGGAACGGTTTCTCGTTAAGCCGGTATAGGGCGAACGGCCCCATTGATTCGGCGATCCGGGACGATTGGCAGTAGGCGTAACCGGTCATCATGGCGGTAAGGGCGGCCGCATAGTTCCGCCCCTCATCGGAATCGTAGGCCAGGCCCCGGGACATCAGAAGCGCACCCAGGTTGGCGTAACCCAACCCGAGCGGACGGAAATCGTGGCTGTTCCGGTCAATGGCCGGGGTCGGATACGAGGACCGGCCCACCAGTATCTCCTGGGCGGTAATCATTACGTCAACCGCGTGCCTGAACGCCTCATGGTCGAATTCCCCGTCCTCGCGGCGAAACCGCATCAGGTTCAGGGACGCCAGGTTGCAGGAGCTGTCGTCCAGGAACATGTACTCGCTGCAGGGATTGGACCCGTTGATGCGCCCGGAATTGGGGACCGTATTCCAGCGGTTGACGGCCGTATCGAACTGCATTCCGGGGTCGCCGCATTCCCAGGTGGCCTGGGCAATATGCCGCATCAGGTCCCGGGCCGGCACGGAATCCACCGTTTCCCCGGTGACGACCGCCTTGGTCTTCCACTCTCCTCCGTCCGCCACCGCCTGCATGAAACCGTCGGTCACCCGGACCGAATTGTTGGCGTTCTGGAAAAAAATCGATCCGTAAGCCTCCCCGTCCAGGGACGGGTCATAGCCGGCCCGTATCAGGGCCTTGGCCTTGGCCTCTTCCCGGATCTTGCAGGTTATGAAATCTACGATATCCGGGTGGTCGACGTTCAGGATGACCATCTTGGCCGCCCGCCTGGTCTTCCCCCCCGACTTGATGACCCCCGCAAAGGCGTCGTACCCCTTCATGAAGGAAACGGGACCGGAGGACCTGCCGCTGGAGTTGGCCAGGTTTTCCCTGGAGGAACGGAGGGTGGAGAGGTTGGTTCCCGTTCCGGATCCGTACTTGAAAAGCATCCCTTCCGTAACGGCCAGGTTCAGGATGGACCGAAGATCATCGCTGACCGAATTGATGAAACACGCCGAGCACTGCGGCCTTTCCTGGACGCCTACATTGAACCAGACCGGGCTATTGAAGGCGGCCTTTTGGCTGACCAGAAGGGCGGTCAGTTCGGACTCGAAAGTCCGGTAATCGTCCTCCGTGGCGAAATATCCGTCCTCCCCTCCCCACCGGGAAATCGTCCGGGACACCCGATCGACCATCTGCCGCACGGAACTCTCCCGTTCGGGATCACCCAGCTTACCCCTAAAATACTTGGAGACCACGATGTTGGTCGCCCCCTGACTCCAGGACTTGGGGACCTCCACCCCCCGCTGTTCGAATACCGGTCTCCCCTTTCCGTCGTTTATCACCGCATCCCTAACCTCCCACTCGACGCCGTCATACGGGCCTGAACCTTCCTTGACGAAAAACCTCCGAAAACGGAGTCCGGAACCGCCGAAACGGAATTCGGAAGGCCGGATCGAATCGGACCGGAGGATGCCCTTGGCCACGTGCGGCAGGTTGTTGTCGATCAGGGTGACGGCTACCGTTCGGCTGATGTCATCCGTACCGGGTATGTTTTGGGCACCGAAACGCCGGTCAATGTCAAGGAGAACCTGGTAGGTCATCCTGGCCAACAGGGCCCGGTCGTCGATTCCGGCCCTGGCCAAACCGGATTCCAGCACCCGGCCGATCGTTTCCGGAGCGAAATCGTCCAGGCTTCCGTCGTTTCGCCTGACCTGCCTGACCCTCAAAACCCCCGGAACCTGGTCCAAAACGGCGGAAACGGCCTGGTTATCCTCCTGATCTCTGGGGATGGGTTGGGAAACCGACATAGGACAGCAAAAATCATGTTAGAATCCGCCAAAAAACCAACGGCAGACGCCAACGGATTGGTTAGGGGTTGTTTCCGTACCCGTGTCGGTTTCCGACCATGCTTGTCTTTTGGGCGGAACCACCAAGGGTGCGTTGAGGCAATTTTACCCCCCGCAACACCAAATCGCAACCGGCAAAAAAACGGTCGTTTTTATGCCTTCCGCAATTCTGTGGATAACAAAAAACCCGGCTCCAAGCCGGGTTGTCCGTCTCCCTCAAAAAGGCAAGGTCATGCTGACCGGCGTCGGTTCCACCCCTTCCTTAAGGAGAAAATCGACCCTTGCCTCAACCGGCCTGCCCATCCTGTCCAGAAAGCGGACGAACCCGCCGGTCCTCCCGAACTCGTACACCTCCTTGGTGACCTTGACGTCCTGCATGCAGTAGTCACGGAGCCTGTCAATCTCCCCCCGCCGGAAATACTCGATGGCCATCAGCCCGTTCCCGCTCTTCCCCGTTCCGAGGGATCCGTGGGCAACGTCATCAAGCTTGAGACGGCGGCCGACGGTTTTCTCTATCTCCACCATCAGGTCCAGGGTCGGCAGTTTGGTCAGGTCCCCCGGATAGTAGGAATTGAGGACCTTGTAGTCAAAACCGAAAAGGTTATACCCAATGACCCGGTCGGCCCTCTCCAGAAACGGCCATAGCCTGGAAAGCTCGCTCTCCAAAAAGGAGTGGTACCGGTCCTCGGCGTACGAGTACAGGCAGACCATGGAGACCTTCAGCAGGGAAGGGTCATACTTGCCGACATCAGCGAAACTGTTGGACGTCTCGATATCGAAAACGACTTCGTTGGGCATAACGAATCGGTAAAATTACTGGGATAGATTACCATAACGATAACCGGTTTACAAACCGGGCGGGGCCCCAAGAAACCGGTTTCGGCCGCCATCCGCCCCGGAAAGGAGGGGCGGGAACGGTACCCGGCGGCAACCTAACGGACCTCCACCCTGATGTTGTCGGCCACGGTCGGCAGGCGGACGGCCCAAAACGGGGAAAGCCGGACCGAGGCCGAAGCGACTCCCTTGACCTGCTCCAGGTATTCGACGGCCGCCTCACCGGTCACGCCAGCCAGTTTTGCCGGGTCAAGGGCCGGGGAATCCTCGGACAGGACGGCGTTGCCCATGGCCGATACCCGCAGGTTGGCCCGACCGCCGGCCAGGTCGGCCTTCTCCAGCTCAATGACCGTGGCCTTTTCCTCCATTCCCGCCAAACGGCGGCCGAAAGGAACGATTTCCCTGACCTTGGCCTCCGCCAAACGGTCGAGCTGGTTCCGGTCAAAGAATACCCCTACTGCCTTCACGGTAACGGTCACCGAAAAACTCTCGGCCTCCTCCCCTACCGCCGGGGAGGAATGGCGGTCGGACATGACCGCCTGAATCGCCTCCCCGCTGACCGGCAGGCCACCGGCCAAAGCCTCCTTTCGCATCCGTTCGGTCAGGTCCCTGACCAGGTCGGATTTCAGCTGGGCAACCGCCACCTCAAAATCGGCGTTCCCGACCACCCTAAGGTCCCGAACGCCGCCGGAAACCGGCTCCACCGTTTCCACGGAAAACCTCTCCCGCAGGACCGGATTCAGTCCGGGAATGGTGAACGTCGAGTCTCCGATGTCGTTCCCCGGACCGGTCCCGTCGGAAAATATGCCCACTTCCACCGAACCCAAGGCCGGAACCGTCACCTGATCCTTGATCCGAAACAGCATGCCGTTACGGTCCAGCAGGCGGGTGGTGGCGACCAGTGTCTGGGGACTGGCCAGGCGACTTGTTATCCTGACCCGACCCTCGGCATGGCCTTCCACCCGGGAAACCACGGCGGTCGGAAAGGTTCGGGTAGCGGTATCGGTCAGGGAAAGGACCGTCCCGGACAGTTCCCCGCCTCTCGGCTGCCGGGAAACGTCCGCAATGAACTCGGCCCGAATCTCCTCCTGCCGGGACAGGACTATGACCGTGGCCTTGGCCCAAACGACATAGAACACCAGGGCAGCCACGGCCAGGGTCATTATGACGAAAACCGTGGCCAAACGCCGATATAGCGCCAGGTGGGTCGGCGGCAATTCCGAGAACGGCCGGTTTTGGGGCGGATAGTCCATGACTGTAATATATCATAATCAGGGGCTTGGGGGTTGACACGGCGGCCGTTTCCTGATACCCTGAAAATCAAACAAGACGCCGGCGGACGAATGCGCCACCGGACGGAAAAGGACCTTGAAATGAGAAAAAAAATTAGAAGACACAAGCGGAAGGCAAGAAATTGCCTCCCCCCGCCACTCCCTCCATATGACATCTATGGGGAATCAGAAAACTGCCTCCCGCCGCCCCCTCCATGCTGCTCATCTTCGTCAGACGATTCGTTATCGGACGGAAGGTTGTTCCCGAACTACGAGGTCGATGACCTCGACGATGTGAACGGGGAAAGAGGGAGAAAATCCCTTAACTTCGAGGAAAAAGAATGAATCCGTTAATTAAAAAAATAATAGAGGACTTGTTGTCAAATGAGCCGATTTCGGCTCCCGTCACACCTGAAATGAAGGTGATGGTTCTGAAAGAGACCATCGCCTTCGCCGAAAAAATAATGGCGTTGGCGGAAGAAAGGATCAAAAAAATCCAAAACGCCAACGCCAATATGGAAGCCCAATTATTGGGCAAATAAACCCGATTACTGGGCAAAAAACAACAACAAAGACGATTTCTCAAACGCCACTCCGGCTGGGGGTGGCGTTTATGATTGCGGCGAGACCCCTAAATCCCCCTTCGGGGGACTTATGATGGTATGGGGGCGAAAACCCTATCCCCCCAACACCGCCCCCCGACCGACCACTCCCTCCACCTCCCGAATGAAATCCCCGGAAAATGCGATCCGAAAACTGGTGTCGATGCTCTTTTCCGTTCCGTCCGGCTCTTGGGTCACCAGGACGACCCGCCGGTTTCCGGGATGTTCGGCCAAGACCCGCTTCATCTCCTCGGCGAAAACCTTGGTCATGGTGGCCGGTACGGCGATCCGGACGATTTCCGCCTCATGTGCCATGGCGTCGCCGCCGGACGGAGGGGCGCCATCCGGCGAATACATCGCCAACCGATCCCGAAGCTCCGCTGACGTCTCCGGATCGATCGGATAGAGACGCTCCAGGAGCAGGCTATCCTCCCCTTCCCGGTCCTGGTACTTGACCTCGGCGATGACCGCCCCCTCCTGGGCTATGATTTCCCGATACTCCTTATATGACCTGGGAAACACGACCATTTCGGACGGACCGCTCATGTCCTCCAGCCGGCAGAAGGCCATCTGATCCCCCTTCTTGGTGGTGATCTCGTGGACGTTGGTGATGTATCCGCCGACCCGCAGCAATCCCGGCTGCCTGAAGGACACCTCCTTGACCCGCTTCAGGGGCGTCAGCAGCCTGCCGAAAAATTCCGAATAGTCCTTGAAGGGGTGTTCGGAGACGTAAAGGCCCAAGAGCTCCTTCTCCCAAGCCAACCGCTCCCGCTTGGTGGCCGGAGGCACCTCCCTCATGGACAGCTCGGCCTTCGGAACGTCCAGGGCCCCCTGCCCGAATATGCTGGACTGCCCGGACTCGGCGTCATGCCGCGCCTTCCTGTGGTAGGCCAGGATGGCGTCCATGCTGGCCAGCATCCGGTTCCGTTCGCCGAGCGAATCCATGGCTCCGGCCTTGATCAGGGACTCCAGGGCCCGCTTATTGAAGCCCTTGGTGCTGACGCGGCCTGCCAGTTCGGCGATGCTCCCGAACGGGCCGTTTTTATTCCTCTCGTCCAGGATTTCGGCTATGGAATCCGATCCGAGATTCTTGATCGCCTTCAGCCCGAACCGGATCGTTCGGTCGTCGATGTACGTGAACTCGGCCAGGGAGGAATTGACGTCCGGAGGCAGGACGGCGATTCCCAGGCGGACACACTCCTGGACCGCATCGGCCACGGTCTCGATGTCCCCCGATTCGCAGGTCATGAGTGCGGCCATGTACTCGGCCGTATAGTTGGCCTTCATGTATCCGGTCCAATAGGACACGACGGCATAGGAGGCGGAATGGGACTTGTTGAAGCCGTAGGCGGCAAACGGGACGATCAGCTCCCAGAGCTCGTCGGCCCGCTTCCGGGACAGCCCCCCGGCGACGCAACCGTCCTTGAACTTTGGCTCCTGCTTGGCCATTTCCGCCGGAATCTTCTTTCCCATCGCCTTCCGGAACTTGTCTGCCTCATCCCAGTTGTACCCGGCCAGGGTGATGGCCGACATCATGATGTCCTCCTGGTAGATGAGCATCCCCAGGGAGGCCTTCAGCAGGTCCTCCATCCTGGGGTCGATCGGGACGATGAGCGACGGGTCATGCTTGCGGCGGATGTATTCCGGAATGTTGGCGATCGGACCCGGACGGTAAAGGGCAACCATGGCCGCCAAGTCAAAAATCGTCGTCGGACGGAGTTCCGTCAGGTACTTGGTCATCCCCGAGCTGGCGAACTGGAAGACACCCATGGTTTCGCCCCTGGCCAGCATCTCATAGGTCCTGGCGTCGTCGTACGGCAGGGATACCAAATCGATATCCACCCCCTTGGTGCCCCTGACCATATCCACCGCCTTTCCCAGGATCGAAAGGTTCCGTATCCCCAAAAAGTCCATCTTCAGGACCCCGGCATCCTCAACCGCATGCATGTCGAATTGGGTGATCAGCTTCTCCCCGCCCGCCTCCCTCTGTAGGGCCATGTATTCGGTCAGCGGCCTGTCGGCGATGACCACGCCGGCGGCATGGACGGAAACGTGTCGGGCGCAACCCTCTATTTTCTGGGCCAATTCCAGGAGACGGGCGACCTGCGGATCGTCGTCGGACATCTCCTTCAGCTCGTTGCACTCCTCCAGGGCCCGGGCGATGGTCATGGCAAAACCCTGCGATCCCATGGGGATGGTCTTGGCGATCCGGTCGACGAACCCGAGCGGGTAGCCCAAGGCCCGACCAACGTCACGGACTGCCCCTCGGGCGGCCATGGTGCCGAAGGTACCGATCTGGGCGACATGGTCATGCCCGTACTTACCGGTGACATAGGCGATCACCTCATCCCGGCGGTCATCGGCGAAATCGGCATCGACATCGGGCGGCGAGGGCCGGAAAGGGTTCAGGAACCGCTCAAACGGCAGCTTGAAAAAAAGAGGGTCAATGGAGACGATGCCGACGGCATAGCCGACCAGCGAACCGGCCGCCGAACCGCGGGTATGGGAGACGATTCCCTGTCGCCTGGCCCAAATCATGTAATCGGCGACAACCAGGAAGTATTTGGAGTAGCCCTTCTGGTCCAATATCCCCAACTCGTAATCCAGCCGCTCCGTCTCATCCTCGGTCAGTTTCCGTCCCCGCTTGGACTCCAAGCCGCCGTAGGCCAACTCCCGCAGGTAGGAGGAGGGGTCGTGGCCTTCGGGAATGTCGAACCTGGGGAAGTTCCACTTGCCCAAATCCAGCCGCAGGTCACACCGCTCGGCGATCCTCACCGTATTTTCCACCGCCTCCGGACAGTCGGCGAAGGCCCTGGCCATGTGGTCCCCGTCCACGAACGAATAGTCCACGCCGGTCATCCGGTGGCGGTCGTCCTGGTCAACGGTCTTTCCGGCCCCGATGCAGATCAGTAGGTCGTGCGGTTCGGAATCCTCCGGATTGAGGTAATGGACATCCTTAGTCGCCACCACGGGAATGTCCAGCCTTTTCCCCAACTCGATAAGGTCGCGGTTCCGGGCCACCTGTTCGTCCATCTCCGGATGGTCCACCAGCTCCAGGAAAAAGTTTCCCTTACCCATGATACTCTCGTATTCCGCAGCCAACCGTTCGGCCCTTTCCCAGTCGTTCATCTCCAGGGACTTGCAGATGTCGCCCCGCAAGCCTCCGGAAAGGCATATCACCCCCTGGGCATGCCGCCCCAACAGTTCCTTGTCAATCCGGGGCTTGTAGTAGAAGCCCTCAAGGTGTGCGGCGGTCGTCATTTTCAGGATATTCCTGTATCCAACCTCGTTTTCCGCCAAAAGGACCAGGTTGTGGGGCCGATCGTCGATCCGCGGCCGCCTGTCGGTCATCCGGTTCTGGGCCAGATAGGCCTCCACCCCGATGATCGGCTTGATTTCCTGCTTGAGGCATTCCTTGTAGAACTCAATGGCCCCATAAACCGCCCCGTAGTCGGTAATGGCCAAGGCCGTCATCCCCAACTCCTTTGCGCGCCTGACCGCATCCCTGACCTTCGGTAGTGCCTGAAGCAGGGAGTAGTGGGTATGGTTATGGAGATGGACGAAGGGGGCGGGCATTTTAATCCGGGGTTATTTCAGTTGTCACTTTAGGCCATTTCCCGGGTTTGGGGAAGGGACGGACGGAAACGAAAACCGGACTGTGGAGCCCGGTTTTCGCGTCACCCATTGGAGTTATCCCTCTTCCGGGCAGGACACCGTCGCGGAGACGATCACCTTATCGGCCAAAAACTAACGTTTACCGCAGCGATCCCGCCGCCGTCGGTAACCCTCATGCCGATTTTCGGGGTCAATCGGATGTCCCTGTCCATGGGTGCGGGGTCAACCTGTCCGTTGGATACCGTTTCCCCGTTCAGGTTCGGATTTTCCCGCAGGCGCCAACCGGTCCCTGATCTCCCTCAACAGCAGGACCTCCTCGGCCGGTTCCGGCGGTTTGGCCTCTTCCCTCTTCCTGAACCTGTTTATCTGCCTGACGGCAACAAAAACGGCAAAGGCGATAATGAGGAAATCAACGACGGTATTGACGAACAGGCCGTAGTTCAGGGTGAGGGCCTCCGCCGTTTCGGTCGATTCCCTTAAGGTGACGGACAGCCCGGAGAAATCGATTCCCCCGAGCAGCAGTCCTATCGGGGGCATGACAATGTCGGAAACGAACGAGCTGACGATCTTCCCGAATGCCGTTCCCACGATGACCCCGACGGCCATGTCCATGACATTCCCCCTGACTATGAACTGCCTGAATTCCCCCAGCATAGCGCAACTCGTTACGGCTAACGGCCTCCCTAAACCCTTCCCCTATCCCCGGTCCGTTGGGGATAATCCGGCGGCAATCGCGGCTCGACCGGCATGAAAGCCCACAGGAGAACATAGGCCAGGATACCCCAACCCATTCCGGTAACGGTCACGAACACCCAAACCATTCGGATGGCCCAAGTCGGGACACTGACGGAATAGGCGATGCCCGCACAGACCCCGCCGATCCAGGCGACGGAGGGAAGGCGACGCAGGGGACGAAAACGATCGCGGTCAATCATACCGATTCCGCCAATCCAGGTGCCGCCTGTTTTTATCCCGTTGAACATCCATGGAGAAAAACCGTTAGTCAACACCCTTGGGTACCTTAATTAAGTATACACCAGTGCCGCCCTGCCACCAACGGCCCCCGTCAGGTCCGCAACGTGCTGCCGCCCGGTCACCGGAACCGGGCATAGAAGGTCGTCCCCTTTCCCTCCTCCGACTCGAACCAAAGGTTGCCGTCATGCCGTTCTATTATGGTTTTGGCGATATAGAGCCCCAGACCGGTCCCCTCAACGTCCTCCGGAGCGTTTTCCGCCCGGAAAAACCTCTCGAAAATACGCGGCTGCTGGTCGTCCGGGATGCCAATACCGTCATCCCGGACGAAAATGACGCTTCCCTCATGGCCATCGGGCAGCAGGCCGATCTCGACATGTCCGCCGTCCCTGGAATATTTTATGGCGTTATGGACAAGGTTCATGAGGGCCTCCCTGAACCTGTCTCCGTCGACCGAAAGGGTGAGGCTCTCCGGCAGGGAGGACATTGACACGGAAACCCGCCTCTTCCCCGCCGCGGTCGCCAGTTCCCTCACCACCGACCCGATGATGGGGATGACATCGGCCGGCTTGCGAACGACGTCGAACTTCCGCCCGGACTCGATCCGAGAGACGCTCATCAGGTCGTTGACCAGACCGATCAGGCGCCCGACGACAGAGGCGGCCTCGTTGGCCAGGTCGGACTGTTCCCTGCCCATCCTGTCCCCCACCCCCGCTATCAGCTCATCGATCGACCACTTGAGTCCGGTCAGCGGCGTCCTCAACTGGTGGCTGACCAGGGATATCAGCTCCGACTTTATCCGATCGACCTCGTAATCCTTGGTCATGTCGTCGAAAATCGCCACGGCCCCGATGACCCGTCCGTGGTTTCCGCGTATCGGCGCCGCCGAACAACGGATGACCATGCCGGTCCCGTCCGGGCGCCGGGCAAGAATCCTTTGGGAAATCACGCTTTTGCCGCGCGACATGGCCTCAAAAAGGGGGAAGTCCCCGCCGGAGTACGGTTCGCCGTTTTCCCTCGTCAGCCGATACTCGTTCGGAAAATCCCTCACTGCGGTGCCGACCGTGACCGGACGGCCGAAAATGATGTCCATGCCGCCGTTGGTCAGGGTCAGGGAACCGCTGCGGGAATCGGCCATCAATACCCCTACCGGCAAGTTGTCCAAAAGGGTCTGGAGCCGATTCCGCTGTTCCCGAATCTTTGTTTCCAGCCTTTCCCGGGAGGTCTGGATGACGTATCCCAAAACCGTATAGACGACAACGATCACGGACATTTCCTGAATCTGCCCCGGCGTATAGTATGTCGAAACTATTCCGTATCTGCCCATGACCGATACGGCGATTATGTAGGCGAAAAACAAAAAATTGAAGATTAGCCCCAATCGCATGCCCATGAGCATGAAGGCGGCCATGGGAAAACCCAGCACCCAATAGGCCCCGGTTCCCCCCGGAGCCCCGTGATAAAGCGCACAGGTGATGATGTACGCCGTCAGGAAGGTCAGCAGGACGGACGAGACGGCACGTCGGTGATGAAAACGGAAAAAGGCGACGTTGACGACTATCAGGAGACCGGCCGCCAGCTGATTGACCGCAAAACCCCATCCAACCCCGTCTTGGTATATGGAATAGCTGTAAAAAATGGCGGTTCCGGAGATTATCCAGGAAAACACGTAAAAGATGAAACGTTCCCGCGCCTCATCCTCATACCGAGGGAATGAGGCGACGAAAAACCCCGCTATTTTCCCAAAAAAATTCCTCGAAAAAAATTGGAGCTTACCGAAATCCGCCATAACCCCAATCCGCACCCAACCCCTTACCGATCCCTACTTACCCGCCTTTTTGGCGGTAGCGGTCCGCTTGCGGGCCGCCGAGGACGTCTTCTGCTCGATCGCCCAGGTGACGACCTCCTTCATGGCCTTGGCCACCAGGGAAAAGCTGGCGGCGGACCTGTCGAGCTTCTCGTTCAGGCTGGACGCCAAACCGTCGATTTTGGTCGCAACGACCTTTATCAGGCGTATGACCCTGTCGACATCCCGAACGATGGCGATGACGTAATACAGGAGCCACGACAGGAAGACTGTCAGCCACAGGACACACAGTGCCAGGACCACGAACAGCAGGTCTTTTGACGTTTCGATCATAGGTTTTTTGCTTAAATTTCCGATTGATTGGTTTCCGCCAACATTATATCACCGATCTTCAAGCCTGCCAAAACCCCGCCCTGTTTCAGGACGGGGTTCGCCTTTTTATAATCCGCAAAAGACCGTGACGGCTTGCGCCGGACCGGACTAACCCCTGACCGTTGCCCCGAACCGTTCGGACAGTTCGCCGGTGATGGCCGACATCTCCCGATCCACCTCCTCGGCGGTCAGGGTCCGGTCTTCCCGGGCAAACTCCAGATGCAGGGCCAGGCTCTTGTGTCCCGCCTCCACGCCCTTCCCCCGGTAGATGTCGAACGGCTCGATTTCCCGGAGCAGGCACCCGGATGCGCGGACGGCGGACTCGATATCGGCGTAGTCCACGGACTCCCTGACGGCAAAGGCCAGGTCGCGCCGGACCGCCGGAAAGGTCGGGGGCGGGACGTATTTCAGTCCGGTCCTCGGGACCCGGGACAGGATTCCCGTCAGGTCAACCTCCAGGGCCGTAACCGAACGGTCAATCCCGAATTTTTCCCGCACCGACGGATGGATTTCCCCGATCCGTCCCAGGACAACATCGCCGAAAACCACCGCAGCCGAACGGCCGGGATGCCAAGGGGAAGGAACATCGGCCTCCCGCCGCAGTTCCGGCATCCGAACGGACAGGCGGCCGCACCAGGCCTCCAAAATTCCCCGCGCCTGACGAAAGGCAGTCTCCGGATCAGCGGCCCCGTAGGACAGGACCGACAGGTGACTCGGTTCCTCCGGCAGTTGGGCACCGGGTTGCCTGACATAGACCCGGCTGGCCTCGAACAGTTGGCCTTCCGGGAACAGGCCCTGATTCTCCGCAACTGCCTTCAGCATGCCCGGGATCAGGCTTGGGCGCATGAACTCAAAATCTCCGGACAGCGGATTGGCCAGGCGGAGGGCACGGTCCGGGTCGAACCCGGTCCGCTCAAGCAATTCCCGGCTGACGAACGAATAGTTTATCAGTTCGGTATAGCCGGCCCCGCGAAGCATCTGGCGGCTGGATTCCTCCATGGCCATGAGGGCATCCGGCGGATCAAGCGGCAATTCCCCGGAAGGGATGACTGACGGCAGGTTGTGGTATCCGTAGATGCGGGCGATCTCCTCGACAATGTCCCGCTCCCCCTCGATGTCCCGCTCCCGCCAATACGGCACGGTAACCTCATACCGTGCCCTGACCCCAGAGCCGTGCGGGGCGGAAACCTGGAAACCGAGCGATTTCAGTATCCTGACCATCTGCGGTTTGGGAATCCTGGTGCCGATCAGGCCCTCGGCCTTGACCGGACGAAAATTGTACTTGACCTTTTTTGCCGGGACAAGGCGATGGTCATGGACCGGACTGGCCACCCTCCCGCAGGCAACTTCCTGGCAGAGCTCCACGGCCCGGGCCAGGGCAACCATGGCCTGATCTTCGGGCAACCCCTTCTCGAACCGGAGGGAAGCGTCGGTATGGGCGTTTATGCTCCGGGCCGTCCGCCGGACGGATACCGGATCAAAGGTGGCCGACTCGAAAACGACCGTCTTGGTGCCGTCGGTTACGGCTGACCCCATCCCGCCGATGACCCCGGCCACGGCCACCGGCCGCTCGGCATCGGCGATCACCGGCATCGAGTCATCCAGGTCCGCCTCCCGGCCGTCGAGCATCGCGATCCTCTCCCCTTTTCTGGCCCGCCGAACCCTGATCTCCGGCCCGGCCAGGCGGTCGTAGTCAAAGGCATGCATCGGCTGGCCGAGTTCCAGCATGACGTAGTTGGTGATGTCCACGACGTTGTTGATCGGTCGGATGCCGGCCAAACGCAGGCGATTCTTCATCCACCACGGCGACGGCCCGACACTGATGTCCTCCATGACAACGGCCGTGTAGCGGGTGCAGTTTTTCCTGTCCTCCACCCTAACCGACAAGGGCTTTGGCTTGACGGATTTGGGCATTGGCAGGAGAACGGGTTCCTTCCAGGTGAACGGGCAGCCGAGGATGGCGGAGGCTTCCCTGGCCAGACCGACCGCGGAAAAGGCGTCCGGGCGGTTGGTCGTCACCTCAATGTCGAAAACCGTATCGTCCAAACCCAGGGCCTTGGCCAGAGACGTGCCCGGTTTGGCCTTACACCAGCTCAAGTCCAATATCTCGTGTTCGGCATGGGGAAAGGCTTCGGCCAAACCGATTTCACCGGCCCCACAGACCATCCCCAGGCTCTCCACCCCCCGAATGCTGGCCGGCTGTAGCTCAATCAGGTCCCCCTGACCGTGCCAACGGACCCTGGCGCCGACAAGCGCCACGGCCACCTTCATGCCGACCGCCAGGTTGGAGCCTCCGCACACCAGGGTCAGGCTGTCTTTCGGGCCGATCTCCACGGCGGCCAAACGGAGCCTGTCGGCGTTCGGATGCGGCTTCACCCCAACGACCCTTCCGATCACCATCCGATCGAACATCGGCGCCTGCGGATAGGAACGCTCGACCGCCGGGCCGCACAGGGAAACCTTCCGGGCGAACTGCTCGGCCGAATCGCGGCCCTTCAGGTATTCCCTGATCCAATTGTATGAAACGAGAAGGTTCATAGTAGGGTGTTCGGAAATCAAAACTGCTCAAGAAACCGGCGGTCATTGCGGTAGATGTCGCGGATGTCGGGGATGTTCAGGCCGGAACGCATCATCATGGTCCGTTCCACTCCCCATCCGAAGGCAAACCCGCCCCACTCTTCCGGATCCAGGCCGCCGGACCTGAAAACGTTAGGGTGGACCATGCCGGCGCCCCCCAACTCCAGCCAGCCGTCCTTGCACAGGCGGCATTTTCCGTCCCCCAACCTTCCGGTTCCGCCACAGACCCCGCAGGAAACGTCGACCTCAAACGACGGTTCGGTGAACCTGAAATGGAAGGGGCGGAGGCGGGTCTTCCTGCCTGCCCCGAAAAAGGTCCTGGCAAAATGATCCAAAACGCCTTTCAGGTGCGTGACGGATACGCCCCTGTCGACCATCAGCCCCTCGAACTGGTGGAACATCGGGACATGGGAGACGTCCATCTGACGGCGGTAGCATTTGGAGATGCCGATCATCCGAATCGGCGGTTTCCGGCGCTGCATTTCCCTCACCTGGCCGGAGGAGGTGTGCGGGGTCAGGACCATCTTTCCCAGCTTGGGGTGATTGGGGGCATCGACGAAAAAGGTCTCCCACTCGTCCCGGGCCGGGTGGTCAGACGGCATGTTCAGGGACTCAAAGGCATACCAGTCCCATTCCACCTCCGGCTGAACGGAACGGTGGAATCCGATCCGCCCGAAAATCGACCCTATCTCGGCGATCGCCTGGCTGACCAGGTGCAGGTGACCGGTCGCCGGCTTGATTCCCGGCAGGCTGACGTCAATCCGTTCGGTTTCCGACAGGCCGGAGAGGGAAACCGAGGACAGCTCCCGACGGCGGTTCGCCAGGGCCGCAGCCAACTCGTCCCTTATCCCGTTGGCCTGCTGTCCGACCGTCTTCCGGTCTTCGGACGACAGGTTGCCCAAGCCTTTCAGCAAAAGATTGAACCGGCTCTTGCGCCCCAAAAACCCGGTTTCCCAAACCCCCAATGACGGCAGGTCGCCTATCTTGCCCAAGGCCGACAATGCCTCCTCCCTTAACGATTCGAGCCTGTCTTTCATAATCGATGGTCAATACCGATAACCGTCCGAACGGACCTCAACCCCCGAACACCTGACCGATCCGATCGCCCAAGTGAACGATGTCGCCGTAGGTAACCAGCAGGATAAGGATCATCAGGATGGCAAAACCGACATTGTGAACCATGGCCTCGACCTTCGGGCTTACGGCCCGCCGCCGCACCGTTTCGATCGCCAGGAAAAGAAGGCGTCCGCCGTCCAGGGCCGGAAAGGGCAGGATGTTTATTACCGCCAGGTTGACCGACAGCAGGGCCGCAAACTGAAGCAGGTACAGGAACCCCATCTGGGCAACCTCGGCCGTAATGACGGCGATGCCGATCGGACCGGATAATTCCACCCCAACCGGCTGTCCAAGGGCCAGGTTACGGATAACGCCACCGAAGGCGGAAAGGATTTCCTGGAAAAAATAGCCCACCGTACCGGCCGCCTGGATCGGCGCCAGCCAAACCGGATAGGAAACGATGCCGGTCTGGATTATGGCCACCCCGAATCCGGCCCGTTCCGTTTCGGGAACCAGCTGCGGCACCAGGTTGGCCGCCACCGTTTCCTGATCCCGGCCGTAGGTCACGGCGATCTCCTGTCCCTCCCGCTGACCGGTATATTCCCTGAACCACTCAACGCTTTCCGGTTTCCGTCCGTCCAGGGAAAGGATGACGTCACCGGCCTGGAGCCCGACGGATTCGGCCGCCGAACCCGGTAGAACTGACATCACCTGGATGTTGTCCTGGCTGATGCTGGCGTATGCCGGCAGGTCATCAACCGCCGCCGGCAACCCGACCGCATATCCGACGGTCAGGAGCGCCCAGGCCAGGACCAGGTTCATGAAAACCCCGGCACAGAGGACGGCTGCCCTCTGCCAGGGCCTCTTGCCCGCGAACCCGCGGGGATCGTCCGGTTCCGAACCGTTCTCCCCCCTGATCCTGACAAAACCCCCAAGCGGAATCCAGTTGACGGAATAGGTGGTCTCCCCCCTCTTGATCCCGAAGATTCGCGGCGGAAACCCGAAACCGAACTCCTCCACCCCGATCCCAAACAGCTTGGCCACCGCAAAATGCCCCAACTCATGGACAAGGATCAGGACGGACAGGACGATGGCCAAAATCAAAACGGTATTCATCTGATTTTTTCGCTATCCAAATTAACCAAACCAAGGGGGATCGGGCGCTTCAGCCAGGCCGAAGCCAGACGGGAAAACTGTCCGGTCCGGTCACTGACGTAAAAAAGGTGGCGATGGCGTTTGGACAGGGACCGTTCCAGGCCCGAGTCATTGGCCAGAACCCGTTTCAGGGCCAAGACCGCCTCCCGGGCCGGATCGATCAGCCTGACCTCCGTGCCGACCGCCTTTCTTATGGCGGAACGGAGAAACGGATAGTGGGTGCAGCCCAAAATCAAAACGTCCACCTTAGGCCATTTTAGCGGTGTCAGGTATCTCTTGGCAACCATGGCGGTTTCCGGACGGTTCAGCCACCCCTCTTCCGCCATCGGGACGAAAAGCGGACAGGCCCTGCTTTTGACCCGAATTTCCCCTGACGACCGTTCGGACAGCTTACGGCCATAAATGCCGCTCATCACCGTTGCCCTGGTTCCGATTACCCCGATTTTTGGGATTGCCCTTTTTGGGGATCCCGCCGCCCCTTTCGGGGAAAGTCTGGAGACGGAAACTATCGCCGCCTCGACAGCCGGCGTGACCACCTCGATCACCGGCACGCTAACGTGCCTCCTCAATTCGTCGATCGCCACCGCCGAAACCGTATTGCATGCCACGACGATCATCTTGGCTCCCCGGGACAGCAGGAAATCGGCGTCCTCCAGGGCAAAACGACGCACTGCCTCCGGGCTCTTGTTGCCGTAGGGGGTGCGGGCCGTGTCTCCAAAATAGATTGTGTCATATCCCGGCAACTGACGGAAAATTTCCCTGACCACCGTCAACCCGCCGATTCCGGAATCGAAAATGCCGATCATACCCCCTGATTCTACCGGAAAATGCGGCCAACGGGCAATTTTGCGACGATTTCCCCAATACCTTGACCAAAAAATCCTTTTTGTTAGGATTCAGGGCGGATGGTACGTTAAAAAAACGAACGAAAGGAAAGAAAAGATGCCAAAAAAACGTCACCAAGACCCCCTCCATCTTCAGGACGATAACGTTGACTACCGGTTGGTCCGAAAGGCGGACGACAAACTGGTCTGCCTATCCGAATTCGAAGGGCAGACCGTGCTTAAGGTTTCCGATAGGGCCCTGCGTCTCTTGGCCAGATTATGCCTAAGGGAAATCAATTTCCGCATGAGGCCGGGCCATAACGAAGCGGTTGCGGCCATCCTGGCCGATCCGAAGGCCTCCGAAAACGACCGCGCCGTTGCCGAAACCCTGCTCCGAAACGCCCAAATCGCCTCTGACGGCATGCTGCCGATCTGCCAGGATACGGGTACGGCCATCGTCATCGGCCATAAGGGACGGCTCATCTGGACCGAAGGGAATGATGCGGATGAGATCGCTGCCGGCATCCGGGAAACATACCGGCGAAACAGCCTAAGATACAGCCAAATCGCACCTCTCGAGATATTCAGGGAGAAAAACACCGGTGACAACCTGCCGGCACAGATCGACCTGTTCGTCGGCGGAAAGGAACATGGGGAGGAATACCGTTTCCTGTTCATGGCCAAGGGTGGCGGTTCGGCGAACAAGACCCAACTGTTCCAGGAAACCCCGGCCATCCTCAACCCGAAATCCCTGAAGGATTTCCTGTCCGAAAAAATCCGGGCCCTGGGAGTATCCGCCTGTCCGCCCTACCACATTGCCGTGGTGATCGGCGGAACCTCGGCCGAATCGGTGATGAGGGCCGTAAAGTTGGCTTCCGCCAGGTGTCTCGATGGCCTGCCGTCCGAAGGCAATGCCGAAGGCCAGGCTTTCCGAGATTATAATCTGGAGGCGGAACTTCTGGAAATTGCGAACCAATCCGGTTTCGGCGCCCAGTTCGGCGGCCGTCATTTTGCCCTCGATGTCCGGGTAATCCGGATGTCCAGGCACGGGGCCTCCTGCCCGATCGGTCTGGGGGTCGGCTGTTCCGCTGACCGGCAGGCCTTCGCCAAGATTGACCGGCACGGCCTCTGGATGGAACGGCTGGACAGCAGTCCGGGCCGACTCCTGCCGAAGGACACGGATACCCCCCGCCGTTCCCGTGACCCGATTCCGTCCATTGACCTGAACCGTCCGATGGACGAGATCCGGTCCGAACTGTCGAAATTTGAAGTCGGGACATTGCTGCACCTGAACGGCACGATTCTGGTGGCGCGGGATCTGGCCCACGCCAGATTTGCGAAACTGCTGTCCGAAGGGAAGCCGTTACCCGAATATCTGACGGGACATCCGATCTTCTACGCCGGTCCGGCCAAGACACCTTCCGGAAAGCCGTCCGGATCGTTCGGACCTACCACGGCCGGCCGGATGGACGGTTATGTCGATACACTGCAGTCGCACGGCGCCAGCCTGGTCATGATCGCCAAGGGCAACCGCTCCCCGCAGGTGACTGAAGCCTGCCGGAAACACGGCGGTTTCTATCTCGGCTCGATCGGCGGGGCGGCCGCCGTACTGGCCAAGGAAAACATCGTATCCGTCCAATGCCTGGACTACCCCGAATTGGGGATGGAAGCCGTCTGGATGATGGAAGTCAGGGACTTCCCGGCCTTCCTCCTGACGGACGACAAGGGGAACGACTTCTACCGGGACATCCCGAGCTGAATCCCAAAAAACAAAAAAATATTGCCCTTTCTCCGCTAAATTATTCACGACCCGGAAACCGCCGGACCCCCTTGCGATCACGCAACGGGGGTCCGTTTTCATTTCACCGGAAAAAACCTATACCGCCTCCGCCGGGCCGACCTCCCGGATGGCGGCGATCAGCTCGGCCCTCCTGTCCAGCATCATCCCTTCGGTCGGGCATTCCAGGTTGAGGCGAAGCAGGGGTTCGGTGTTCGATGCCCGGACGCTGAAGAACCACGGGGCATCCGAACCGTCGAAATCGACCCGCAGGCCGTCGATCTTCGTGACCCGGTTGCCGGAGCCGTATTTTTCCTCAATGCGCCCCATCACGGCCCGAGCGTCACTGACCCGGAAATTAAGCTCCCCGGAATGGGAATAGCGCATCAGCGGGGCGACCAGCTCGGAAAGCGGCCGACCGGTCTCGGACATCATGTCCAGGACCAGGAGCGTCACCAGGTCCGTCGCCTCGACATGGGACAGGTCCCGAAAATAGAAATGCAGGGAAAGCTCCCCCCCAAGCAGGGCGTCGTCCCGTCTCATCAGCGGCTTGATCAGGCCGTGTCCGACCGGCCCCATCCTGGAGACGCCGCCGGCCTTTTTTACCTCATCAGCCACCACCCGCGAGCAGCGGACATCGTAATAGACGATGCCGCCGGGATTGCCCTTCAGGAGCCGGGGGGCGATCAGGGCCAGGATTATGTCCCCCCGAACCGTCTGTCCCCTCTCGTCCACCAACCCGAACCGGTCCGCATCGCCGTCAAAGGCAATGCCCAGGTCGGCCTTCTTCTCCAGAACCAATCCCTTCAGGTCATCCAAGGTCTCGTCTTTCAGGGGATTGGCCTCGTGGTTCGGGAAATTGCCGTCAGGGTCATCGTAGAGGACATCGGCGTTGACCGTCGGAAGGCGCTTGAGGAAATCGTGGATCAGGATGCCCTCCATGCCGTTGCCGCAATCCACGGCCATCCGGAAATCACGGAATCGAGAGACGTCAACCAGGCTGAATATGCGGTCCAGGTAGGCTGACTTGACGTCGGTTTCCACGACCCGTCCGGCCGCCTTCTCCGGATACGGGCCGGCCAGGGCGATTTCCCTGACCTTGTCCATTCCGGTATTGCCGCCGATCGGCTGCACGTCCCCGTGACAGAGCTTGAAACCGTTATATTCCCCGGGATTGTGGGAAGCGGTGATCATCACCCCGGCATCGTGCAGGTCATGGTCCCCGACCGCAAAATAGAGCATGGGGGTGGTCGCAAGCCCGATGTCAATGACATCAGCCCCCTGTCCGACTGCACCGCGGGAAAAAGCCGAAAAAAACCCGGGGGAGGTCAGGCGCATGTCCCGACCGACGACAATCGTCCTGGCGCCGGTATGGCGGGCCATCGCCTGTCCGATCAGGAATGCCCCCTCCTCATCGATCTGTTCCGGAACCACCCCGCGGATGTCATAGGCCTTAAAAACTTTTGGGTCTAAAGTCATGGTCGTTGTTCCTAATTTTTCTTAGCGTATCGTGCCTACCCTATTGGAAGTGTTACATCAGCGGGGCCTTTGTGGCAACCCGTTCCGCAACCGCCTGCCGTTCCCGCACCCCAACACGCCAAAACAAGACCGTGCGGTATTCGGCGGTGTGGACAAAGGTTTTGATACTTCGCCATAGACAATGTAAGATTAGGTGTGGGTAAACATAATTTTTAGGCAGACCGGCGGACTTCCGCCGCAACAAGACTATGCCGACAACGACAATCGTTCTGGTCGCCATCCTGGCACTGGCCATCATGGCCGCAATCTGGGTAATCGTCACCTATAACGGGCTGGTTACCCTGCGTAACCGGACCGACGAGGCCTGGTCGGACATTGATGTCCAGCTCAAGCGGCGCCATGACCTCATCCCCAACCTGGTGGAAACGGTCAAGGGATACGCCCGACACGAGAGCGAAACCTTCGAAAAGGTCATCCGGGCCCGATCGTCGGCCATGGGTGCCCAGGGGACCGAGGCCAAGGCCCAGGCCGAAAGTGCCCTTAGCCAGACCCTGAAATCGATTTTTGCCCTGGCCGAGAACTATCCGGACCTCAAGGCCTCCCAGAATTTCCTCCAGATGCAGGATGACCTGAAGGACACGGAGGACAAGATACAGGCCGCCCGCCGCTTCTACAACGCCAATGTCCGGGACTTCAACACCCGCATCCAGGTCTTCCCGAACAGCCTGATCGCCGCCCAGCTGAAGTTCAGCAAATACGATTTCTTCGAGATCGCCGGCCCCGAACGGGAAAACATCCAGGTGAAATTTTAAGCTAAAAGATAAGAGCTTAAAGCTTAAGGTTAATGACGACCTACGATTTCATCGAGTCCAACAAGCGCAAATCGACCCTACTGATGGTCGTCTTTTTCGCGTTCGTGATGGGAATCGGATACCTTTTCGACCGCCATTACGGGTTGGGCGGGATGGCCTTGGCTGCGGCGGCCGCCTATTCCTCGGTTTCCGCCCTGGTCGGGTTCTATACCGGGGACCGGGTGGCCCTGGCGATGAGCGGGGCCAAGCCGATCCGGGAGACGGACAACCCCTACCTGTACAGGATGGTGGAAAATCTCTGCATCGCCACCGGCACCCCCATGCCGAAAGTGCATGTCATCGATGACCCGGCCATAAACGCCTTTGCCGCCGGACGCAACCCGGAACACGCCTCGATCGCCGTCACCACCGGAGCCCTGCGGAAACTGGAAAACGAGGAGCTGGAAGGCGTCCTGGCCCATGAGATGTCCCATATCCGCAACTACGACATCCGCCTGATGACCCTGGTCATCGTCCTGGTCGGAACCGTCTCCATACTGGCCGACATCTTCCTGCGATCCACCCTGTTCGGCAGGAGACGCGACAGCCAGGACGGCGGCGGAAACGGCCTTCTGGCGATAGTCGGGATTGTCATGGTCGTCCTTTCCCCGATCGTCGCCCAGCTGGTCAAGCTGGCCGTATCCCGCCGCCGCGAGTTCCTGGCCGACTCGTCCGCCGCCCTGATCACCAGGTTCCCGGAAGGGCTGGCCCGCGCCCTGGCGAAAATCAGGGACGACAACACCCCGATGCGCCGGGCCTCCGGGGCTACGGCCCACCTGTTCATCTCCAATCCCCTCCGCGGGAACGCCCTGTCCAGGATGTTCTCCACCCACCCGCCGATAGAGGACCGGATCGCTGCCCTGAAAAGGATGGGGTAACCAGTGCCGTTTCCGAAAAAAACACTAAAGACTATGGACATACTCGATAAGTTCACCCAACACCTGAAGGACTGCCTGGCCCGGTCGTTTTCCCTGGCCGCGGAGATGGGCGATCCGGAAATCAACCCGGAACACCTGGTGCTTTCCCTGCTCCTCCTGCGGGGCTCCGTCGGGGGCGAGCTGCTCCGAAAGGCCAACCTGAGTCCGGAAGAGGTCCGGAGGATGCTCCGGCTGGCGAACGACCTGGCCCTCCGGGCGGATCCCGAACGGGCCGGCACCAAGATGCCGGATTCCGGCCCGCGGCTTTCCGACGAGTCCAAACGGACCATCGAAAAGGCGGTGCTCACGGCCAATACCCGCGGTCACCGCTATGTCGGCACGGAACACCTGCTGTCCGGACTTCTTCAGATCGATTCCCCGGCAGTGGAAGCCATCCTGACCGACCAGGACGTTTCCGCCTCCAGCCTTCGTGAGGAAACCGAAACCGTCCTTAAGGGCGCAAGCCGTTTCCCGGAAATCACGGGTTCCCAAGTCAGCGGCCAGGAAAGGGAAACGGCCCCGGATAAAAAAGATGAAACCCTTGGGGATGACGTCCCGGACGGACGGAGGGAGGGGAAAGGCGCCAACGCACTGGAATTCTTTGCGGTAGAGCTGACCGACGAGAAGGCCCAAAAGAAGATCGATCCGGTCATCGGCAGGGACGGGGAAATCGAACGGATGGTACAGATACTCTGCCGACGGACCAAGAACAACCCCGTTCTCCTCGGCGAACCGGGGGTCGGAAAAACGGCGATCGTCGAGGGGTTGGCCAAGAGGATTTTCGAGGGTAACGTTCCGGACATCCTCCGCGGCAAGCGGATATTCTCCCTGGACCTGGGCCTGATGGTCGCCGGCACCATCTATCGCGGCGAGTTCGAGGGGCGCGTCAAGCAGGTCGTGGATGAGGTGAAGGCCGACGCGGACATCATCGTCTTCATCGACGAGCTCCACAACATCACCGGGGCCGGATCCACCAACGGTTCCATGGACCTGGCCAACATACTGAAACCGGCCCTGGCCCGCGGTGACCTGCGCTGCATCGGCGCCACCACCATCGCCGAATACAAGAAAAGCATCGAAAGCGACGGTGCCCTGGAACGGCGGTTCCAGCCGATTGAGGTCAAGCAGCCGTCCCCGGAGGCGACCATCGGCATACTCAAGGGCCTGCGCCCGCATTACGAAAGGTGGCACGGGGTAAAGATCAGCGACGAGGCCATCGAGGCGGCCGTAACGCTTTCGGACCGTTACCTGACCGACCGGTTCCTCCCGGACAAGGCCATTGACCTCATCGATGAGGCCTCGGCCTGCCTGCGGGTCAGGGACAGCCGGACGGAAGGCAAATCCCGGGACAGCGACATCGAAAAACGGATGCGGGAGCTTGCTTCCCAAAAACAGCGTCTGGTGGCCGCGGAAAACTTCATCGAGGCCCTTAAGCTGAAGGCAAGGGAGCGGGAACTGTCGGAAATGCGGGAAGACGGGGGAAGTACGGAAAAGGAGGGGCAAAAGGCCTGCATCGGAACCATCGGCCGGCCCGAAGTGGCGGCGGTGATTTCCCGGGCCACCGGCATTCCCCTATCCGATTTGGTGCGGGAGGAACGGCAGCGGGCCCTGGAGCTGGAGAGCCTGATCGGCAAAAGAATCATCGGGCAGGACGAGACCGTAACCGCCATCGCCGAAATGGTCCGTCGGGCAAAATCCGGCATATCCGACCCGGACCGTCCGTTGGCCTCCTTCCTGTTCGTCGGCCCGTCGGGGGTGGGAAAGACCGAACTGGCCAAGGTCCTGGCGGAAACGGTCTTCAGCGATCCGGAAGCCCTGATCCGGCTGGACATGTCGGAATTTGCCGAGGGCTTCAACATCTCAAAGCTGATCGGCGCTCCGGCCGGATACGTCGGATACCGAGACCGAACCAAGCTGACTGACGCCATCAAGCGCAAGCCGCACGCCGTTGTCCTGTTCGACGAGATAGAAAAGGCACATGACGAGGTCCTTAACCTCCTTCTCCAGGTCCTGGAGGACGGGGTCCTGACCGATGCCACCGGCCGGCAGGTCAATTTCCGGAACTCAATAATCATCATGACGTCCAACGCCGGTTCCGGGCAGCTGATACGGGAAGACATCGGATTCAGCCCAAAGGTTGACGGGGAAATCAGCCGTCAGGATACCGAGGACGCCAAGGCATCGGTGTTGAGGGAAATGGAGGGCCAATTCCGACCGGAATTCCTCAACCGCATCGACCGCATCGCCGTATTCCAGCCCCTTTCCGGAAAGGACCTCGACCGAATCGCCCGGCTCCAGCTCGGTGAGCTTACCGACCGCATCGGGAAAGACTACGGCATAAGGATATCCTTTGCCCAAAAGGTATCCGAAACGATTGCCGAAAGGAGCTGGGATCCCCGATACGGGGCCCGAAACATCCGACGGCAAATCCAGGAGATGGTGGAAACCCCCCTGGCCAAGGAGCTTCTGAACGAAAAGTTCCGCCGTGGCGACCGGGTAACCGCCGGGATAAGGGACGGTCACCTGTCGCTCTCAAGACAACGGACCCATGCCAAACCCAAAGCCTGAAAACGTTTCGGAAACGGAAAGGCAGGCCAATCGGCTGGAGAGGGCGCGGTTGGCCATGATCCGGACCGGGCAGGAAGGGTTGGCCGTTCCGGACCGCATTTCCTCCGCGGCAGCCGCCGAACCGCTGCCGCAGGCATACGGCCCCGAAGCCCGTCTCCGAACGGACCGGATTGCCAGACAGTCGTCCGATGGGGAAGAACCTCTGGAACCGGAAACAGGGGAAGGCGACAGGGAACCGAACGGAAATCCGGACGAAGAGCCGATGGACATTCCATTCGAAAAGGGCGACGAGAAGAACGGTTTGGCCCAACTCCGATGGCGAAAGGTGTTTTGGGTCAATGCCCTCTACGGATTCTGGTTCTTCCTCCCTCTCCTCACGGTATTTTTCCATAAGCTGGCTACGGATCACGTTATCCTGTCCGCCGTAAAGATAAGGCACCTCCGTTACCTGCTGCTGGCCGAATGGATCGCCATTTCCGTCATGATCGCCTTGGTCGGAATGGTATACCTGGCCGTTATCGCAATCCTGGTGCTGATCGTCCATTGCGCAACCTCGCCCATAGAGTGCGTCACCCAGGGACTTAACTCCTTTTTCGGGCAACAATAGCCAAAAAAAATATGACTGAAAAAACCAGGAAACTGCTCGTCCTGCTGATGATGTTCGCCGTGGTCGCCGCCGTCGGCCTTGCCCTCTGGTACCTCTTTTTCCGGGGAACGCCGCCCGCCTTACGGCCGAGCGGGGAAGGGCCGGCCGTTGAGGTGCCTCCCGGCGGACTCCAACCGTCCCAAACCGGCGAACCGACCGTCATCGAACCGACCGTTCCGGGGGGCCTGCCGCCCGGCGTATCCGACATCGCCCAGGGCGGCCTGACGGCCGTATCCCTGGCCGTCCCGGACCGGACGTCCGGTGCCTCCATGGACGGTTCTGGAAACGTCAGCTTCTACAACCGCAACGACGGCCGTTTCTACCGTTTGGACGGTGACGGCAATCCCGTTTCCCTTTCCGGACAGCAGTTCTACAACGTCGATTCCGTCACCTTCGACCCCAAAGGCTCCAAGGCGATAATCGAATATCCGGACGGGTCGAACATCTTCTATGACTTCGACGTGAACCGCCAGGTCACCCTACCGAAACACTGGGAGGGTTTCGATTTCAGTCCGGACGGCGAAAGGATAGTCGCCAAGAGCCTGGGCCTGGACGCAAGCAACCGGTACCTGGTGATATCCAACCCGGACGGCGGCGGTGTCCGTCCTGTCCAGGAGCTGGGGGACAACGCCGGAAAGGTTACGGTCGCCTGGTCCCCCAACAACCAGGTGGTGGCCATGGCCGAAACCGGACAGAGCTTTGGGGTAGATTCCCACGAGATATACCTGATCGGACAGAACAACGAGAACTTCAAGTCCCTCAAGGTGGAGGGGGTGGATTTCCGGCCCCTCTGGTCCCCGGACGGGGAACGGATCCTGTATAGCGTGGCCGGATCGACCAACGACTACCGTCCCCAGCTCTGGGTCACGGACGGTTCCGGGGACAACATCGGCAACAACCGCCGCAGCCTGAACGTCGAAACTTGGGCCGACAAGTGCACTTTCGTCGATTCCGGCACCCTCTATTGCGGCATACCGAACCGCCTGGAGGACGGCTGGGGGCTGCAGCCGTCCCTGGCCGCCGGCATATCGGACACCATATACAGGATCGACGTCAACACCGGCGCCAGGACGCGGATCGCCACCCCCGAGGGGTCCCACACCATCGGCAGCATCATGGTCTCCCCGGACGGCCGGTGGCTATACTTCACGGACAGCGGCTCCGGGTTTCTCAACCGGATCCAACTGAAATAGGGACGGAAAAAATATGCGAAAGGCCCCAATATTCCCCATCCTGACCGTCATGTTGGCCGTGGCCGTACTGGCCATCCACTACCTTTCGGTTCGGATGATCGATACGAAAGGTTCCGAAACGAATCCGGATGTCGGTTCCCCTACTCCGCTGGAGATGCCGACGATCGTCTTCGGCAACCCGATGGTCGGAAACAACTCCGCCAGGGTGACGATCGTGGAATTCAGCGATTACCTCTGCGGACCGTGCGGATCCCTGGACCAGACCCTAACACGGCTGGCCGGCGAGTATCCGAACGACGTCCGGTTGGTCTGGAAGGATTTCCCGAACGAGAAGAGCCATCCCGGATCGGTTGAGGCGGCCATGGCCGCCCGCTGTGCCGCCGATCAGGGGGCCTTTTGGGAATATCACCGGGCGATCTTCAGCGACCAGACCGGCCTGAATACGGACGGTTACGTCCAGATCGCCGATTCCCTTGGCCTGGACACCGAAAAGTTCCGGAACTGCCAGGAAAACCGGCTGTCCGAACCGCTGGTCAGGCGGGACCTGGAGGAAGCCCTCCGGCTTCGCCTTGATGCCACCCCCTACATCTTCGTGAACGACCGGAGACTCTCCGGCGCCCTGAGCTACGAGATACTGAAGAGCATCGTGGACGGGGAGATCAGCGAATCGCTGCGGACCGAAAACGCCCCCTCCGGCCTATGACAAAAACCCTCAAGAAAACGGCGGTCATCGCGCTGGCCACGGCGGCCATCGTCTGGCTGGCGGCCCTTTCCCCCACCCCTCCGGCCCTGGCCCAATCCGGTGACAAGAACTTCCTGGAACGGGCCGTCGATGCGGTCACTCCGGGGGACGTCAAGCCGAGGCTGACGGTCGATATCCCGACGGTCAAATTCTCCGACGTCATCGTCCATGATGACCGGATCGACATCCCCTGGCTGGCCGAGTACATCTCCGGCCTATACAAGTATGCCCTGGGGATCGGTTCGCTGCTGGCGGCGGTGATGATGGTGATCGGCGGGTTCATCTACCTGACGGCCGGGGATTCCAGACGGACCGGACAGGCTAAGGAGATGATCACGGACTCTATCCTGGGCCTCAGTGTCCTCATCGGATCGTATGTCCTCCTGAACGCCGTCAACCCGGACCTGACCAGACTGGACGCACTACAGATAGTCAATGTCAATCCGGAAAAATTCATCGTGGAAAATCCCGGGGGGATGGATGAGGGAACCGATCCGGATCCCAATGTCGACTACAGCGGAAAACCCGTCCCCACCAAAGGAACGGCTCCATCCGGTTCGGATATCTACGATGACATCTTCAAGCGATATGCCGGTTGTGCCGGTGTGGATTGGCGGGTTCTAAAGGCGGTCGCAAAGAAAGAAAGCGCCTTTCGATCCGATCTGGTAAACAAATTCGGCTTCATCGGCCTTTTCCAGACAAAGCCCAGTTTCTGTTCGCTCAAGCGTTACGGTCGGGCCGAAGACTGCACTTACGAAAAATTGGCTGATCCGGAAATAAATACCGCATCAGCCGCCGGTGGCCAGCTTAAGAACGCCACCAACACGATTAGGACCAAATGTCCGAACATCAAAGATACCGACACTTTCGTCATGCTGATGTATTTCGGACACAACAGCGGCAACGGTGCCCTGAAATCCGTACTTGACGATGTCGGATGCAACGGAACAAGAGAGGACTATTACGAGGGCGGAAAAAACTTCTGGATGAAACAGGCGGAAAGAAAGGGGACGGAACCAATTCACAATTATGACAAACGGATGCAATACGCATCGAAAGTGGCCGATGCGGCAAAAAGCTACGGGGTGACGGAACCGATCGTACCTGGACCGTGTCCACTATAGGAAAAAGGACCCGAGCCGAGCTCGGGTCTTTTGTTCAGAAATCGCACAGCAGCATGTTCGACAGGCCGATACGGAATCCCCGAACCGTCGCCAATTCCTCCTTCGGGACCGAATCCGTCCCGACCCGGTCGATCGCCGCCTCAATCCTCCGAAAGGCGGCTTGGGCCAATTCAATGGCCTGATCCCGGTCAATCCTCGTCCTGCGGAAAAATTTCGGATGGAACAGGATCAGGCAGCTGCCCTTTCCCCCATCCAGGTTCTCGGCGAAATTGCCCATCTCCCCCAGCAGCCGCAGGAAAGCGGTGGTCCGGTCCCTGTTCCCCAGTATGCAGCGGCGATGGGCGATCTTCTGTCCGTGGCGGACACACCCCCCCGAATTTCCCATCGGAACGGCGATGTTGCATAAGGTACAGTATTCCGTTGTTGTTTTTTTCATTCCCTATCCTCTTTCTTTTTTCGATTATTTTTCCCCAGCCGGTGCACCGCTGGGGCCCGCCCCTACCATGTCATTTTATATCCGTGGTTATTTTATATCCGTATTTTTTACCGTCTAAATGCTGAAATTCAACTTTTTTCCCTTGGTTCGGTGATGTTCGGTTCGCCTCCGTAGGCAGCCCGGATCCATTCCCCGGGTTTGGCGGCCAGGGCCGCCGATCGAATTGATTCAGCCAGTCCCTTCCGATCCTCCCGGCCGCTGGTCTCCAGGGCGGCTACCGGCACGCCCCAGGCAAAAGCCAGGCCGTTCGCCAGGGCCACGGCTGTCCGGCCCATGCTCCATGAAGCCCTAAAATCCGGATTGTCTCCGGCCAATTGTCCGCAAACCACGGCTAGGGGCCTTTCCTCCCCGAACCGCTCCAGTATCACGGACAGGCCAGGGAAAGGGTTCCGGTCAGCGGAAAATTCCATCCATTCGGCCGCCTGACCGCCGACAAGCCCGAAAACCGATCCCTGATCGCCTATCTGGAGGAACAGGACCATATCACCCCGAAACCTCGCTGATGGTGTCAATGACGGTCAGCTTCTTGGATTCCAGGATGCTGTACAGGAACCGGTCGGTGACATCCTTGCGGTAACGGAACTCCTGGGGGGTCATGACCGTATAGTTGACTTCCTTCCCTATCTCCTTCTCGAAAGACCGTATCATCGGGGCCAACCGCTCCCGCTTGACCCGCCCGACGATCAGCATGTCCGTCGGGGATTCCTTTTCCCCGGTGAACGTTCCGGTCAGGACCAGGTAGGAAATGCTGCCGACAGACGCCAGGCGGCGGACAAAATCCTTTTCCATCAGAACCCGGGACTTGGTGAACAGGGCCAACAGCTCCGGATATACCAGGGAATCGGCATTCAGACGAAAGTATTTCCGCTGCCCGGAAGATTGCCGCTTGGGCCTTTCCTTTCCGGTTTTGGCCCCGTCACCATCGAATGACAGTCCCTCTGACTCCGGATCATCCACCTCCACCACCAATTCCATGTCCTGAAGGTTCTTCAGTTCCGTTCGGACGGCGTTTATTTGGGCCCCAACACGGCGGGTCAGCTCCCGAACGAAATAGGCCTCTTTCGGGTTATGCAAAAAGAGCCTAAGGAGACGGACTCGGGTTTTCGAACCAAACAGCTGTTCAAGCATCTTAAATTTATCCAAAAACCAAAAAGACGGGAGTGGGGGGGAATCAGGCCTTATTCTTGCCTTCCGCTGGATGTAGTATAATTGCCCAAGGGGAAGCGGTCAACATCAGACCGCCAACAGCACCAAAACATGGCCGCGCCAGGAAACCGAATTTTCGGGATGACCCAGTCCCCAAACCGGAATTCCCGAATCTGCACCAGAATGATCAGGATAGACCTTTCCGAAACCGCCCAAAAGCGGATCGGGGACGTTTTCGGTATCCTGAAGGCGGAAGCGTCGGAACGAAACTGCGATGCCCTAACGGCCCACATCGAGGATGCCCTGGTTAGGGGGGTCTTCGATTCCCTGCGGAAACTGCCGAAGGATGCCCCCCAAGAGTCCGTCCTGGAATCGTCCGTATCCAAGGTCAACGACGCCCTGTTCCGCCTGCTTGGGGAGGACGGACTTTCCCTTGGTCCGGAAACGATCAGCGGGGCGATCATCTCCCAGAAAGGCCGGGACATCAGCATGGCCGTGTGGGGCCGCCCCTCCCTGCTGCTTTTCCACCCCACCCCATCCGGACAGTCCCGGATATACGACCTGACCGAGGATGGCGGGCGGTCCGAACCCCCGGGGCACGGATTTTCCCAGATTATTTCAGGGCGGATGACCGCCCATGACCGGTTCCTGGTCTCGAGCGATGACCTGCGTAATCCGATCGGCGACGTCAACCTTTCCCCCCTGGTTCTCCAAACCACCCCGGAAACGGCGGTCGAGGCCATCCGAAAGGCCCTGAACGGGATGCGTTCCGGATTCCCCGTCAGTCTCTTCGTCAGTGACGGGTCCACGGTCCCGTCGGCAAGCGTCCGGGACGTTCCGGTTCCCAGGGACCAAAAGGCGAAAAGCCATCCCGAAAACGTCCGGTCAATAGAGCGGCTGATCGCCACCGAATCGCAGACATCCGAAATCATGTCCCCGCCGATAATGCGGTCCATGGTCCGGAAGCTGGCCGGCGCCCTTACGGCCGTCTCTGGCGGTCTTTCGGAAAAAATCCAGAAATGGAGGGAAGGGCGGGCCGAAATGAACATCGCACCCGGCATTCAGGCGGGGATCCAGGATCAGCCGCTTGAATCGACCGACAAAATCCCGCAAAAGACGGAAGGGGAACGCCCGCCGTTGGCCGACGACACGGATGGCGGCCAGAAAGACCCTGACGGGGAAGACCGCGATTCCGGCCTGTCCAACCTTACCGAAGCCGTCAACGGGCTTTCGAGATCCGGAAAGGCCCTGCTTATCCTCGTATTGGCGGGACTGTCGGCCATAAACCTGAGCGGACTGGTTATCGACTGGCACGGGAAACGGATGGCGGCGATCAGGGATTACGAGGCTGCCGTCAGGCAAATTGAGCAGGAGATCGATTCGGCTGACGCCAGCCTGATCTACCGCGACTACAGCCGAGCCGGGGAAATTCTCGATCGGGCCGAGACAATGGCCGCTGCCCTGCAGGAAGGCGACCAAAGGCGGTCGGAAACCAAAAAACGCCTGACGGCAGCCGTTGGGGAAAGACGGGAAATGGCCAACCGGATCGTCCGCCTTCCCGAACCGGAAATAATCGCCAGCCTAAACGGGACAGACGGCCCGGTGGCCCTGAAACGGCTGGCCGAATCGGGAAACCGCATCTATGCCGCCGCTGACGACGGTCAAATCGTCAACGTCAACCCGACCGGGGGGCTGAACGAGGCGTCCAAGACCGATGGCCTTCCAACGCTTTTCCTAACCGACGGCAGCCGACTTCTGGCTGCCGAAACGGACGGCCAGCTCCTCATCGTTTCCCCTGACGGGAAGACCGGCACCGGCCGCATCTCCTGGGGCAAGGAAACGGTTCACCCGACCGATGCCGTCACCTGGGGATCCAGGCTCTATGTCCTGGACTCGCCGCATAACCGATTGTTGAGGCACCAGGCCACGGACAGCGGGTACGGCAACCCTCAATTTTACCTAAAGGACGGGACGGACGTATCCAGGGGAGTTTCCATTGCCGTGGACGGCAACCTTTACGTCCTCCAGGGAGACGGCCAGGTGACCAAGATTCGCCTGGGGGAAAGGCAGGACTTTGCCCTCTCCCCCGTCGAACCGGCCCTGACGAACGCCAAGCGCATCCGAACCTCGGAAAGCGACGGAAACCTCTGGCTGCTCGACACCGCCAACCGACGCCTGCTGGCCTTCAGCAAGGAAAGCGGGGAGCTGCAGGCCCAATACAGGCACGAAACCCTCGCCGAAACGGACGACTTCCTGGTCAATGAGGCCGAACGGAAAATTCTGGCCGCCAACGGCAACAGCGTATTGCGGTTTGAACTGCCGGAATAGGCGCACATACCAAAACCCCGAGGCGTTTCCGCCTCGGGGTCTTTTTCTTCGATTCCGGAAGATACCGCCGTTATTTCAACGTCACCTTGGCGCCGGCCTCCTCCAGCTTCTTCTTCCACTCGTTGGCCTGATCCTTCCCGACACCCTCCTGAAGCATCTTCGGGGCACCGTCCACCAGGTCCTTGGCGTCCTTCAGTCCCATCTGGGTGATTTCCCGGATGGCCTTAATGACGCCGATCTTGTTGGAGCCGCCTTCGGTCAGCTCGACATCGAAGGTGCTCTTCTCCTCAACGGCCTCAACGGCAGCCGGGGCGGCGGCCATGGCCATCATCGGGGCGGCGGCGGAAACGCCGAACTTGTCCTCCAGGACCTTGACCAGCTCGGCCAGGTCCAGGACGGACATATTCCCAATGGTCTCGACCAGTTCCTTGAACTTGGCCGGAACCTCCACGTTCTTGTTTTCTTCTGACATAATTCTGGGTTTAACACGGATTAATTAGGTCTTTGATTCCTTGACGGCGTTCAGCACCTGGACCAGGCCGCGCAGGTTGCCCTGCATGACCCCCACCAGGCCGGAAAGCGGCGCCCGAATCGATCCGACCACCTGGGCAATCAGCTGCTCCTTGGACGGGAGCGTGGCCAATGACCTGACCTCCGCGGCCGTGAGCCACTTGGACTCCAGAAGACCGCCGAGAATGGTGACCTTGTCGTTCTTCCTGCTGATTCCGGCCACCAGCTTGGCCGGAACTATCTGGTCGCCCCGGGCGGCCAGCATATAGACACTGCCGGAAAGGGCGGCCTCATCCACCTGGCCGATCCCGGCTTCCTTCAGGGCCCGGCGCAGGAGGGTCTTCTTGGAGGCGATTATTCCGACTTCGGATTTCTCGGCCTCCCGCCGCAGGCTGCCGTTGTCAACCACCTTCAGGGCGGCCAAATCGGCGAACACCACGGCAGTCGCCCCCTTCAGGGCCTCTACGTACCGGCCGACATCGTCCTCTTTTTTGATTCTGGTTTTAGCCATAATTCGTTCGTTTTCCCCATACGGGGAACGGTTACGGGGTTTCCCGTCTCGACCTTTAGGTGTCCCTTGCCAACGGGCGTCTCGGCTGCGGTTCGGACAAAAAAACCGCGGCCGGAAAACCGCAGCCCTAACGAAACAGACACCTAAGCGCTGATCGTCACCTGCATGGGAGTGCCGCCAAGCGGATTATCCCCCGGAGGGGACCCATGGTCTGCGGTAACCGTTGTTATGGATAGGTTATCCCCTCCCGAAAGTAAAGTCAAGGGGCACAAAAAAAGCCTGCCGAAATTCGGCAGGCGCAACGAGAAAGCACCGTTGCTTTCCGTTTAGAAACGAGTGTCCTCTTTACGAGTGTCCTCAACGTAACTGTCCAAAACTTCGATGACTTTTTCCCGAATATCCTCGGGAATTTTCCAGTCAAACGACTGTTCGGACCTGTCCGACCAGTTTTCACCACGCCAGAAACGACTGCCGTCGGAACGGAAGGCTTTATGACGTTCGACGGCATAAAATATATTGTCTCTCGATTTTTGGACAAAAATCGATACCTCTCCTCCCCTAAAGGCCTTATAGAGCAGGTCGGCTGCCCGGTTCAGGTCCGGGATGCCGACCGATCCGTTCCTTGCCAACAGACGGGCGAGGATCGGTTCAATCGGGATGCTTTTCATCTTATTAACCTTTCTTTTTTAATGTCCTGTCGGACCAAACATGTTTGAAATGAGATTACACCATCCCTTTCGGGATGTCAAGCCGATTTCCCCATCCCAATGGCCGTGATAGAATACGGACAGATGCCACTGCGCCAAAGACATAACTAACCCGTGCCCATGCCTGACCTTGGCAGCCGATGGGCACAACGAAAGAATACGTTATGCCCAAATTCACGGATGAGGAGAGGAAAAGGCTGGAACCGTATGTCACCGATACGGAATCGGATGTCTTTGCCGTAAGGGGCCTGGACGGGGTGGTCGGGGCGGTCTTTGCCCGATACAGCCGGGCCTCGACCGGATTCAGGGAAACCCTGCTCAAGGAATTCGTGGATGAGGGGCAGATTGACGCCAAGAAGGCAGCGGACCTGATAGAGCGGGTCCTGATAGCCTTCGGCGACGATTCGGTCGGCGAGCTGGAAGGGGCCCACCTGTCCTTCGAGAACATCTCCGTTCTGGCGACGAAAGAGATAGAGGACCGCCGTATCGGCGGTTCCCCGATCGAAAAATCGACCCGGTATGTCCTCTATGACCAGAAGGACGATGGGGGGCAATACCGCTATTACCGCGATCCGGACATCATGGCCTCACCGCTGGCCAAGGACTACACGACCACGATGGATTTCGTTTTCGATACCTACTCCCGCCTGGTCGAACCGATGCAGCAATACTACAGGGGATTGAAGCCGATGGAGGAGGCCGAATACGACATCAACGGCGATGGCGTCAAGGAAAAGATGTCCGTCTTAAAAGAGGAAAACGACATCAAGGCCTTTAAAATCACCTATAGGATGGATATCCGCACCAAGGCCTGCGATACCCTCCGCTATCTCCTGCCCCTTTCAACGCTGACCAATGTCGGTATTTTCGGCAACGGCCGCTTCTTCCAGAACATGGTTTCCTGCCTCTGGACATCCGACCTTCCGGAAGCCAACCGCCTCGGTGACGCGTCCAAGGCCCAGCTGGATCAGGTGATACCCCGTTACGTCAAGCGGGCCTGCCGAAACGAATACCTGGCCACGGTCCGCCGGAACATGGGCCTTCTGGCCGACCGGATGCTGACCGGAATCGAACCGGAGGAAACCGACCGGATATCCCTGGTCGACCGGAGTGAGGCCGATATGGCCACCTATCTCTCCAAAACGCCCGTTAGCGTGGATTCGGTCCGGAAGGCCCTGACCGCAGCCGAAGATGACATGATCCTGGCCCAGGCTCTCTATCCGCATGCCCGTCTCCCCCTGACTACCCTACGGGGTTTTGTCCGCCGGCTGTCCGGGGAGGACCGTCGGGAAATAATCCGGACCTATGTGGGGGAAAGGCAGACCCGCCGCGACCGGCCAGGGCGGGCATTCGAGGCCGGCTATGCCTGGACCTTCGATTGCCTGACCGATTTCGGGACATACAAGGACATCATGCGCCACCGGATGACAACCCAAATGCGCCAGCGGTTCACCCCGCTCCTTGGTTTCGAGATGCCGGACGACCTGGCCAAGGCCGGATTTTCGGCCGAAGCCGAAGCCTGCGTGGCCAGGGCCTCGGAACTGTACCGCCTCCTGGAATCGGACTTTCCGGCGGCGGCGGCCTATGCCACCCTGCACGGCTCCAAGGTCCGCTGGCTGATCGGCATGAACGACCGGGAGGCCCACCACATGATAGAGCTCCGCACCACCCCGCAGGGGCACGTCTCCTACCGCCGGGCCTGTCAGGAAATGCACCGACTGATCCGCAACCGTTCCCCCTGGCGGTCCGACGTGTTAAGGTTTGCCGACCATAACGACTATTTCTGGAGCCGGGCCGATTCCGAAGCCCGCCAACGGTCCGAGGAGCGGCAACTGGAAAAAAAGAGCGAAAAAACATAACATGAATCAGGCTGGGTAAAGAAAGGCAAAAACATGGAAAAGACCGACAGCAAAAAAAACCGGGGCCTGTTCCTGGTGATTGACGGGACTGACGGTTCCGGAAAGGCGACCCAAACCAAACTCCTCATCGAGCGGATGGGGCGGGAAGGGTGGCCGGTGGAGACCGTTTCCTTCCCCCAATACGGCCAGCCGAGTGCCGGACCGGTGGAGGACTACCTGGCCGGCAAATACGGCGCGGCCGAGACGGTCGGACCGAAACGGGCCTCCATCCTGTTCGCCGTTGACCGTTACGCCGCCAGCGCCAAGATCAGGCAATGGCTGGGGGAGGGAAAGATCGTCGTCGCCGACCGCTACGTGGCCTCGAACATGGGCCACCAGGGCGGGAAGATCGCCGATCCAACCGAACGGGAAGCGTATTTTCGCTGGAACGACGACTTGGAATATGGGGTATTCCAGATTCCCCGGCCAGACCTGAACCTGATCCTTCATGTCCCCTGCGAAATCACCCAAGGCCTGCTGCAAGAACGGGACGGTGACCGGCAGGATATCCATCAGGCGGATGCCGACCACCTGAAAAACGCCGAAAAGACCTACATCCAGATGGCCGAAATGTTTCCGGAAATGAGCCTGATCAGGTGCTGTAAGGGCCGAAAAATCCTGACTCGGGAAGAGATTCACGAGATGGTCTGGGAAAAGGTCGAAATCCTGTCGAAAAGGTAAGAACCTCCGAGCAAGAGAAGGCCATGCCCCGGACCGATGTCCGGGGCGTTTTTGTTGTGATATACTTCCAGCATAAATGACATGATATGCCCAAAAACGACAAGCCGACCGGAATAATCGACACGATTACAGCATCCTGGCTAAACCTGATAAAAAACATCAGGGTTTACCTGAATTTCACCGCCGTTTCGGTATTCCTTGGCCTGGCCCTTTGGCTCCTGAAACTGGTTACCCAAGACCTGGCCACTGGCCGGATGGCTTCCGTGGCGGTCACGGTCGCCGTTTCCGTGCCGTTTACCCTGGCCTTCATGGTCCTGACGCTGGGACTGATTATTGCCACCTGGACCGGTTTAGGCAAAAAGCGGCCCGACTTTAGGGAATCGGTCGTTTCCGGGGCCAAAATGCTGAAATCGTTTGTATGGCTTTCGGTCCTAACGGGATTGGCCTTCATGGCCGCTCCAATAACGGTTCTCATCTCATCCTTTACGGCCGCCGTCATGGCGGCCCCCATCCTATCCCAAAACCCCTGGCTTTATGTGCTGGCGGCTGGGGCAATGGCGACCCTGACGGGACTGGTAATCGCCATCCCGGCCTATTATGCCCTGCCCCTGTCCTTCATCGCCAACCACCTGTCAATCGACGGCATCAAGGGATGGTCCTGCCTGAAACGGGCATCAGGACTGGTTCGGGGACGGTGGTGGCGGACCCTTTGGAGACTGTCTGTCCCCAGCCTGTTTTTCTGGCTGGCTGTCCAATTGGCCCTGAAACTGGTCGGCATCCTGACCGGAATGGCCTTTGGCGATTCGGAATCCGTCTGGTACGCATCACTTGGCCTGGTCATTTCCCAGTCAATATACGGCCTTTCCTATCCCCTTTTCGTCGGCACCAACCTTATGGTCTGGAATGACCTGAAACGGCTGGAGGGCAGGGAATAACGAATAAACCATGAAACTGGAACCGGTAATCGGGCTGGAGATTCATGTCCAGCTGAAGACAAGGTCGAAAATGTTCTGCGGCTGCTCCAACCGGGGGGAATTCGAGCCGCCCAACACCGCAGTTTGCCCGATTTGCCTTGGGCATCCGGGAGCCCTCCCTTCCGTCAACCGTGAGGCAGTCCGGATGGGAATCAGGATCGGCCTGGCCCTGAACGGAAAGATCGCCCACCGGACCAAATTCGACCGAAAGAACTACTTCTATCCGGACCTGCCGAAGGGATACCAGATTTCCCAATTCGACCAGCCGATAGTCGAGGGCGGACGGCTTTCCTTTTCGGTGGGAAGGGGCGGGGAACAGCGGACCGAAACGGTCGAGCTGGAACGGGTCCATCTGGAGGAGGACGCCGCCAAACTGTCCCATTCCCCGGACGGACGGCATTCTTTTGTCGATTTCAACCGCGGCGGAACGCCATTGGCGGAAATCGTCACCAAACCCGATATCCGCTCCCCGGAATCGGCCAAGGCCTTCCTCCAGGAACTCCGGCTGGTCATGCGGTACCTGGACGTTTCGGATGCCGACATGGAGAAGGGGCACCTGCGCTGCGACGCCAACATCTCCATGCGGGAGGTTTCGGATGACCCCAAACGTGACGGTCCCGCCGCCCGCCTGAACCCCAAGACCGAGATCAAGAACCTCAATTCCTTCCGGGCCGTGGAACAGGCCCTGGAACACGAGATCCGCCGGCAGACCGCCCTTTGGGAGGAAGGCAATCCGGTCAGCGAACAGTCCACGCGCGGCTGGGACGAGGGCAAAAGGGAGACCGTGATCCAACGCACCAAGGAAGAGGCCCACGATTACCGGTATTTCCCGGAACCCGACCTTCCGCCGCTGGAACTTTCCGAAATGACCGAGGACGTAAGGCTCCGGCTGCCCGAACTTCCGGACAGCCGCCGAAACCGGATGGTTGAGGAACACGGGTTCACCGCGGAAGCCAGCCGAACGATCTGTGACGACCGGCACCTGGCCGACTACACCGAACGGGTAATGTCCGAACTCGCCGAGTGGGTTACCTCTGCCGAAAGCGGGAATTGGGAGGAAAAAAGGGCGGAAACGGCCAAACTGGCTTCCGGCTGGATCCTGACCAGGCTGGCCGGCGTAATGGCCGAACACGGGATCGATATCCGCATCCTGAAGATCACCCCGGAAAACTTCGCCGAACTCCTGACGATGATCCGCGGAGGAAAGGTTACCGGGCCGAACGCCATGCTGATCCTGGAGGAGATGGCCCTGTCCGGCCAGGATCCCTCACAGATCATGGATGAGAGGAACCTGGGGCAGACTGACGACACTGAAGGTCTGGAAAGGACGGCTGCCGAAATCATCGCCGCCAACCCCAAGGCCGTGGGGGACTGGAAAGGCGGCAAGCAGGCCTCGGTCCAGTTCCTGGTCGGGCAGATGATGCGGGCCACCAAGGGGAAGGCGTCCCCCCAACTGGTCAGGGAAATCATTGAGCGCCAGCTGGGATCATGACGCGGTTTTTTCCAATCCCTTGCCAAACCCCAAAAACCGTGTATAATGCCTGTAGATACGCAAATAAGCCGCCGTCAGGCGGTTTTTAGAACCGAAACCTAAGCCAATTTTATGGTCAACAAGGTCAAGCAATACCTCCGCGAATGCCGGGACGAGCTGAAGAAGGTCACCTGGCCCTCCAGACAGCAGGTGGTCCGGGACACGATCGTGGTCATCGGCATATCCCTGTTCGCCGCCGCCTTCTTCGGCGCCACGGATTACGGCCTGATGAAGATTTTCGATTTCTCCATCCGTCAATAACAAGAGACCGAACAACAACACTATGGCCAAACAAACAGCCCACCTGGGCCGGCGCTGGTACGCCATCCACACCGCCTCCGGATATGAGGAGAACGTCTCCCATAACATGGTCCAACGCATCGAGTCCATGGATATGCATGACAAGATATTCAATGTCATGATCCCGAAGGAGAAGAAGATCAAGATAAAGAACGGCAAGCGCCGGACCGTGGAGGAGAAGATATTCCCGGGATATGTCCTGGTGGAGATGGTCGTTACCGACGATTCCTGGTATGTGGTCCGGAACACCCCGAACGTCACCGGTTTCATCGGCACCGGCACCATCCCCACCCCGATCGCCGACGAGGAGATCAAGGCCCTGCAGAAGCGGATGGGCGTGGAGGAGCCGGAATTCAAGATTGACGTTGAGGTCAACGCTCCGGTCATGATAACCGACGGGCCGTTCAAGAACTTCGAGGGTAAGGTCTCGGAAATCGACGAGTCCCGCGGGAAGATCAAGGTCCTGGTCTCCATGTTCGGACGGGAAACCCCGGTGGAGCTGGATTTCCTCCAAGTTAAGAAAATCTAGGGTCCGACACTTCGTTTTTTATCCATTTTGAGCCAAAGAGAAAAGGCCCGCCGAAATGCGGGCCTTTTAGATATGCGGCTTAAAGGTCGAAAGAAAAGAAATGACCGCCGCGGCAAGGGCCGGGGCGGTCAATCAAGAAATTGCTATTTTTTTACTGTCACCTTCTCAATCGAGATATAACCTCGATTGGTGATTTTTTCTCGATAGCTCGAGTCAACCATCAAACGCCTTACTTTCTCGAAGAAAGCAAAAGGAATGATGCCCGCCTGTCCGGAATGGACAATCCCATTCATGATGTTCTCCTCGACCTCTTCCTCCGACAGGGAAAATACCCGCAACCCACCGTCATTGTCAACCCGGTCGGGAAGATACAGTCCGGAGAGAAAAATCACGCCGATCCGGTTTCTGATGCTGATATCCGACCCGAATGGATACACGGGTCGGGTACAGAGATATAAGGTCGACTTCTGGCTCTCCTCCACCCCAGTTTCTTCGACCAATTCCCTTAAGAACCCCGACCTTACCCCCTCTCCGGGTTCGATCGCCCCGCCGGGGAATTCCAAGGAACTGTCTTTCCCGAAAATTCCGAGGTCAACATCCTTCCCCCCGATCCTGGCCACCATGGGCCGATCGGAATAGCGGCCTTCCGGCGGTCGCTGCTCGACGATCATCACCAGGCGTCCGTCCGGCAGGACGGGAACGATTGCCGTCCCCTCTTCTGTCCATTTTCCCTCTGAGTCAACAAGCTCAAGATAACAGAAATATCTGTTGGGTCCATTCTTAAAGATCGCCTGTTGGCGGCCTCCTGACGAACAGACGAGTATGATTCGGTGCCTATATGGTCCCGAAATCAACTCAACTCTCCTTCCCTCACTCCAAAAAATTTTCTCAAGCATGCCTACTACCTCCGTTTTGAGAAAGAACCGTTTCAGGCACCTTAGGAGGAAAACGGCAAAAAGTCAAGATAAACCTGGGGACTTGCGTTTTTTGCCCATACATTGTAATGTTCCTTCCGAACAGGCGGTTCGGTTTTCCAAACCGGACAAAGCTTCTCGCCTTTCCCCCTAAACAAGAAATTCCCTAAATATGGCCAAGAAAATCAAGGCTTACATCAAACTGCAGATTCCGGCCGGAAAGGCCAATCCGGCCCCGCCGGTCGGTCCGGCCTTGGGCCAACACGGACTGAACATCGCCGAGTTCTGCCAGAAATTCAATGCCGCCACGGCCCACCTGTCCGGGGAAATCACTCCCTGCGTCATTTCCGTCTATGACGACCGGACCTACGATTTCATCCTGAAGACTCCGCCGGCTTCGGCCCTCCTGAAGAAGGCCGCCGGAATCGAGAAGGGTTCGGCCAAGGCCCTATCCTCCAAAATCGGAAAGGTCACCAAATCCCAGGTCAGGGAAATCGCCGAAAAGAAACTGCCGGACCTGAACACCACGGATGTGGAGGCCGCCATGCGGATGATCGAGGGTACGGCCCGCCAAATGGGCCTGGAAATCAAGGATTGAACACGGTAATGGGCGGGCCCCCGTGCCCGCACGCACCAAAATTATTTATTAATGTGGGAGGCCGTTTGGGCCGCAAATACCACTGACGAAACAGCCTATGAAACGCGGAAAGCGCTACGGCGAGCTGGCTGCCAGCTTTGACGCCAAGAAGACATACGGTCCGGATGAGGCCATTGAATTGGCCCAAAGGACATCAAACACCAAATTCGATTCCTCCATTGAGGTTCACGTCCTTTTGGGGATTGACCCGAAAAAAAGCGACCAGCTGGTCCGGTCAACGGTCGCCTTGCCGCACGGCACGGGAAAGACCAAGCGCATCGCCGTATTTACCAGCCAGCCGGATAAGGAGAAGGAAGCCAAGGAGTCCGGAGCTGACCTGATCGGTGGGGAGGACCTGATCGCCGAAATTGCCCAAAAGGGGAAGATTGAATTTGACGTGGCCGTTGCCACCCCGGAACTGATGCCGAAGATGGCCAAGATCGCCAAGATTCTCGGACCGCGGGGCCTGATGCCGAGCCCAAAGAACGAAACCGTAACCCCGAACGTCAAGAAGACGGTCGAGGAACTCCGGAAAGGTAAGGTTGCCTTCAAGAACGACGATACCGCCAATATCCACCAGGTAATCGGCAGGGCTTCCTTCAAAAAAGAGCAGCTTATCGAAAACTATGCCGCCCTGATGGATGCCTTGCGCAAGGCTAAACCGTCGGCTTCCAAGGGAACCTACATCAAGCAGGTCTCGATTGCCTCCACCATGGGGCCCGGAATCAGGGTCTCGTTATAGGAGGAGGGGGCAAACCGCAGCCCAACGCCATATGCGGCCGATTCCGGCTATTTTCGGAATTTTGACGGCCATCCGGGCCGCCGCCATCCCCTTGGCCGTCAATTCAGCCTACTGGGAAATGCCGGGTGGGGCGGTAACCATTGGTACGGGATACGACGACCCTAGGGTGATCTGGTCGGCCGTCATCCGCCTCGGACTGGCCATCCTGGCGATACTCATCGTCTTGCGGGTGGTCAAGGACATCTGGATACTGCGTAACAACGATAATTCCGACGTCGAATCCGCTACCATTGAATCCCTGGCCGATGCGGGAAAAATCCTGGTCCTGTCCCTGTTGGCGGCCGCTGTCGCCCCCCACGCCGTCAACCTGTTCTTCAACCTGATCGGCGGGCAATACCGGATGGACATTAGCTTCGTTTAGCCATGATGAAACTTCTCGTCAAGCGGGTGGATACCGGCCTTCCCCTCCCCGAATACCAGACCGGCGGGTCAGTGGCCTTTGACCTTTCGGCCAGACAGGACACCGTGATCCAACCCGGGAGCGTGGGCCGGATACCGTCCAACCTGATTGTCAGGGTTCCGGAAGGGCACTTCCTGCTGGTGGCTTCCCGCTCCTCCACCCCAACCAGGAAGGGACTGTCGGTCCCGCACGGGATCGGCGTGATTGACCAGGATTTCAGCGGCCCGGAGGACGAGTTGCTCGTCCAGGTCCGCAACTTCACGGACCGGCCCGTCACGGTCAGCCGCGGGGAAAGGATTGCCCAGGCCATGGTCGTCCCCGTTGTCCGCTGCGGTCTGGAGGAGACCGACGATGCCGTCACCCGAGAAACCAGGGGGGGGTTCGGGAGCACCGGATAGGCCCTTCCCCGCCAGCGCAAAAGGAAAGGGATTGCCGACCAAAAACCGCCCCGCTCACACGGGACGGTTTTTTGGTTGCGTATCCGGCTACTCCAGCAGGAAGGTCCCTTCCACCGCCGAATCCCCGAAACCGATTACCTGTTCGCCGACCGGCGGCCTGATTCGGACCACCCTTTCCAGTTCGGACAGCTGCCCCCTGTCATCCGTGATCTCGAACCTTAGCGTGACCTGCCTTTTTCCGTAGATATCGGGATTGTTCGCCAGGAGCCCCAGTGATATCGGCGCCTCGTATTCCCGCCCCATCATTCCGGGAATGGGCATGTCGTAGGTCTTTCCGGTTTCCGCGATGTGCATCCTGTAGGAAGTGAAGTCCAGGCCGTAATCGTCGGTGATCTTCAGGACACCCCGAAAATCCTTCAGGTCCACTTCCCCCAACGGCGTCCAGGTAAACTCCAAAACCGGCGGACGGTCCTCGTTCCGCATGTTCACCTTCCGCCAATCGTTGGCGAAAACGGCCGTCATTGCCACCAGGACGGCCAGGGATGCGACGACCGGAAACAGGCGTTTCCAGGCAATTGGATTGGTTACCGTATCGCTCATGTGGCTACATTAACCGAAACCGAAAAAACCGTCAACCCAGCGTCGTTCCGTGAAATTTTCTCCCGTCCAGGATCAACGCCAGGTTCCGGAGGTCAGTGCCGTCAGCGATCACCACTCCGATTCCGGCCCGCCTGGCCCGAACCGCCGCCACCGGATCAAACGGGGCATTCAGGCCCGGTACCCATTTGGTGCCGAACGCCCGGGAAAACTCCGGCCAGGTCATCTTCTCTATTTTCCTGGCACGGGGATTGATTCGCGGGTCGCTGTCATAGACATGGCTGACGTTGGACAGGTTAACGACCGTCCTGGTCCCGAAACTCTCCGCCAGGATGACGGCATCCATGTCCGACGAGAAACCCGGTTTCCATCCGGCGGCCACAATGATCGGGGCTGCTGATTTCAGCCTGACCCTGGGGTCAGTGACGATCTTCCCGTGGGCCATGTCGCCCAGGACGGACTGGACCAGGGTGGCGTTCAGGATGGTGGTCCGTATGCCGATCCAATCCATCTGGCGATCCGGAACCCTGGTTACGGCGGCGGCGGCCTCCATGTATTTCCGGCAAGTCGCCCCGCCGCCGACCACCACCACGAAACGCCTTCCCTTTCCCGCCTGTTTCCTGAAAAAGGAGACCGTCTCCCTAAGGAAGACCGGGTCAATCCCCCCCTTTGGGACAACGACCGAACCCCCCAGCGATATGACGAAACGGTTAGCCTTCATGGCCATATTTCCTGACGATACGGGCGGGTTTCGGCATCTGCCGATAGTGGATATTGGACCTGAAGGGACTGGGTGTCCGATACCCCGGACCGTTCCTTTTGCCCCTGCCGCGGGAATGATCCTTCATGGCGCTTACGGTTCGCGGCTATATTGCAGCTTGCTGACGTTGCGGACATAACGGGCAGCCAGGCTGACCCGGTCGCCGTTCAGGGCATCGATGTTCCTGACGTAGTCCAAGCCCGCCAGGACCGCCCCGATCGCCAATCCCGCAGACAGCCGCCCGGCGATTCCCGTGTCCGCCGTAGCCAATACGGAAACCACGGCCGCCGCGGCAGTGAGCAGCATCAATGACCAATCCCCGCTGGTCAGGCCGGACATCAGGAGATCCTTGACCCGCTGGCGGCTTTCGGCCACCGTGCCGGTAGTCTTGAGCAGGTCGGCATACAGGACCTTCTCCTTCTCGGTCTCCAGTTCCGGAGCGGAATAGACGTGGTAGCTAAGGTTCCGGAAACCGGGGTTGTTCCTGCTGTAGTCGGTCAGCGACCCGCCCTCAAAGGCCGCCAGGTACATGTGCAGGTTCCCGTGCACTTCGGTAAACCAGGACCGATAGCGGTTGGAATCCCCGGCCAGGTTCTTCGATATGTGGTATAGCCGACGGAGCTTGTTGAGCTCCAGATACACGGCGGTTACGAGCTGACGGCGACGCAGTAAGGCCTGCCGGACATATACCGCCGCCACGGCGGCAAATATTACGGCCGTCACCACGTCAATCCCGTGTTTGCCCGCCTGCCCGGAAGCCGGGACGGCAAGGGCAATGGCCAACCCAACCAGGGCGGCCAAAACGGCCCGAACGGGCATCCGCCCAAGTAAGCCTTTTTCCGAAACCATATTTTTCGCTTAAAAATTACCGATCCTTCCCTTTCATTATGCCAAATTCACAGGCAAAAGTCAGGTTCCGAACCGCTGCCGAATCCTCACCACCCGATTCTCCACCTCCTGAAGGCGGTCCTGGCAGGCCCTAGCCAACTCCAGACCCCGCTCAAACTTGACCAAGGCCTCATCCAGGTCAAGGTCATCCCTCTCGAACCAGGACACGATCTCCTCCAGTTCCCCGAATCCCCTGCGGAAATCGAACTCCTGGTCGACTTTCTTGGCCGCTTTCCCCTTGTTTTTAGGCATATCGTCTCTTGGACTTAATTCCGGCGACCAGTTCGCCCTTAGACAGCTGTATTTTGACCTCATCCCCGATCTTCGCCTGATCCGCCGATCGGACTACCCGTCCGCGACACCTGGCGATGGCGTATCCCTGACGCAACAGGCGGTGCGGATCGACTCCGGACAGGAACCGCCGTCGGAAATCCAGGCCGATCCGGGCCGAAGACAGCAGCCGGTCCATCCCGGACGCCAGATTCCTTCCCATCCCCGAAACGGCCGCCGAAGGCTTCAGGAAAAACGATTCCATGTCCGCAAGGCAATGACCCAACCCCTCTCTTCCTGCCCGAACCGCCCCGCCGATGGCCATCTCCATGACGGTAACCGCCGAATCGACGGTTGCCCCAGTTTCCGACCGGTCGGGAAAGATGAGCTCCGCCGCATTGGACGGGGTGGAGGCCCGAAGGTCGGCGGCCATGTCCGCCAGGGTCAGGTCGCGCTCGTGCCCTACCCCAACCACCACCGGCACCGCACACCCGAAAACCGCCCGGCAGACATCCTCGGAATTGAAGGCCTGAAGATCCTCCATCGACCCGCCGCCACGAACCAGCGCCACCAGGTCTTCCCGATGTCCCTGCCTGTTGAAAAAACCAAAGGCCTCGACTATCCTCCTGACGGCATCGCCCCCCTGAACCGGAACGTCGGCCAAGTCAACCGTCACCCCTCCCCACCTGTTATTCATGACCTTCAGGAAATCGCCGTAGGCAGCGGATTCAGATGAGGCGATCAGGCCGATACGGGACGGGAACCGCGGCAGGGAACGTTTCCTCTCCGGCGAAAAAATCCCCTCCGACTCCAGCCTGGCGCGAAGGAGGTCAAAAGACCGCCGTAGGGTCCCTTCCCCCACCCCCTCGACCCTCTCCACGTTCAGGCTGAACCTGCCGCTCTTGGGATATACCTTGGGATATCCGTAGGCCCTGACCGTCATTCCGTCCTCCAACGGGTGACGCAACCCCCAGACGGTCGCAAAGCACCAGACGGTCGCCGAATCGTCCTTCAGGCCGAACCATACCCACTTTCCCTGGGAAACCCGATACTCGGTCACTTCCCCCTCCACTGCCGCCCCGGACGGAAAGACCGCCGTTTCCAGGGCGACGTTGAGGAATTCCACGAACTGGGAAACGGTGAAAGGTCCCATCGGTCGGCCACTTACGGCTGGAGGATATCCTCGCTGTTGCCCTCGACGCTGATGACCACTTCCCTGATCTCCGGAAACTGCTTTAGGGTGGCCGTGATCTGGGCCCGAACGAAACTGACCAGGCAGGATCCGGCCATGCCTTCGTTCAGTCCCGGACCGAAATCGGCCCGGGCCGTTCCCTGGTCGTCTACCGTCAGCGAAAGAAGGGAGGTATCCGGGGGTATGGCGGTCGAATATCCGTCCAGGATCTCCGCCTCCGTCGGTCCGGACAGCAGGGCCTCCACCGCGGCCCGGTATGGCCGGCCGTAAGACAGGACGTCCCGTATGACCGGAAACGTCCGCGTACAGCTGACGAACGGGTCAAGACGGCCGTTGGTAAGGTGTATCTCCACGGAAAATTCCTCCGGCAGATCGGATTGGACCACGCGGACGGCATCGGGGCCGTAAACGTTCCCGTCAGGCCGGCGACTCATGATCTCTATCACCAACCGACCGGAATCGGAAACCGAACGGCTCAACTCGGCCCGAAAGCGTCCGTAATCGCTTCCGGAAATGGGTCGGGTCTCGGCTTCCGTCTCCGACACCACCCTTCCGTCGCTGTCCTTCAGGACAGCGACCAGCGTCCGCCCGTCATCCAGAAACCGCCCGGAAACCTCAAACCTTTCCCCCACCGAGGAGGACTCCGACGGAACCTCCACGATCACTTCCGGCTGTTCCCGGTCGCCGGTATCGGCCGCCGATCCGCTGTCCGTCGGCGGAACGGGCGGAAGCGGTATTTCCCGCCCAGTCAGTCCGGGAACCTGCAGGTCAAACCGGTCACCGGTGGCCCTTCCGACGACAAATCCGGCTACCGTTACGGATATCGCCAGAACCATGAGCGCAAACCCCCTTACCGTCATATCAATGCGGCTCACGCCCCTCCCAAAAAACGGCTAATCTCCAACCCGCCGTCGCCGACCGGTTGGTGCCTGGTTTCCCATAGCGGCGAACTTCCCAGATAATCCAGGTAGGGGTCCGCTTTCTGGCGGTTTCCCGCGGGGCAGTTGGCGATTACGGTCGCCCCGTGGACCAATTTCCCCTCCAGTTTACGCAATATCCCCAAATGTCCGGTCTTCTGGCCGTCCAGCAGGACGAAATCGAAACGGTCGCCCAACGAACCCAGTTCCTCCCTGACATCCCCCCTCAATATCCTGACGCGATCCGCCAGTCCGGCAGCCGAAAGGTTCTCCCTGGCCCGCTCGGCCAAGGCAGCGCTGATTTCAATGCCCACGACCCTGCACCCCTCCGGCAGGACGGAGGCAATGACCGCCGTGGCGTAACCGGTCATCACCCCGATTTCCAGGGGTCGGCAGGGACGGATCTCCGTCAGGATACGGAAGACTGTCTCCGCCTTCTCCCGACCGATTATCGGCAGGAACTCGCGACGGGAATTCTCCTCAATCCTCCCCAAAACTTCTTCGGGAAAAAGCATGGTCGCCCAAACTATACGGAAAACATTTCCCGGACGCGATCGATCTCCAGGAACCTCCTGAAATACGCCAACATCTGGGATCGGGCCAGGCCGACCGTCTCTTCCGGCTCAATCCTCCACCGGTAGGCCGCATCGAACGACTTCACCAGAAGGCCGGCCTGCATTTCCTCTATGTCGATCGGAAAATGCTCGACCAGCGCCCGTATGTAGTCGGCCTGCCATTCCGGATTCCCCCACATCATCAGCCAGGCATGCATGGCCACGAAGGTCCACGGGTCTATTCCGCCCACCCAATCGGTCACGCCGATCCGATCCCCGGGCAGGACAATGAAATTCCGCGGGTAAAAATCCCCGTTGGTGAACATGTTTCCGTCATACCTGTAGGACGGGAGGGAGTTGAGGATGGATCCTGCCTTCTCGGCCGTCACCCCCTGAATCATCCGCAGGTCAGCCAACTCCCGGCTCCGGTCGGAAAAGACCTTCCGCCAATCCTCGAAACGGAACCGCCGGACGTAATCCGGCATGGATTCGACGTCAACGGAACGGAGATCGCGCAGGACATCGACCGCATACCCGGCGATCTTCGGATCGATTCCCAGTCCCCCCAAAATCTCCGGCTTGATGGAAAGCTCCGACCACCGGTGGGCCAGTGGGATGCCGTCCAGGTATCCGGTCAGGATCCACTGAATGTCCTCGAAAACTCCGTCATCGACATATCCCGGAATGACCAGCCGCTCGAATTCCACCTGGTTTATTCCGGGCAATATCCCCCGAAAAAGCTTGGCCTCGTAGGCAATGCTGGCCGCCTTCCGGTCATTGCTGCCGAACTTCAATACCAGCCGTTCAGGCCCCCCTTTCCCCTCCCTGCGGCAGGAAATGACGTTCCACTTAATGGCGTCAAGCGGCTCCAGGTTGAGTGCGGAAAGCAGTTTTGGCAGCTTCGGGTGAAGCGGGGGCAGGGCCGGTTCCATAGTCGTCAGACGGGGCTATTTGGTTTCCTCGACCGTTACGCGGTCCATGGTGTCGCCGACGGCAATGTTCCGGACGACATCCATGCCGGAAACCACCCGACCGAAAACCGAATAGCTCGGCGGCAAGGTCGGCAGGTCCTCCAGACAGATGAAGAACTGGCTGCCGTTGGTGTCCGGTCCGGCGTTGGCCATGGCCACGATACCGGCCGAATAGGGCAATTTGACAGGATCGTCCCCGAACCTATATCCCGGACCGCCCCTGCCGGTCCCTTCCGGATCGCCGCCCTGGATCACGAATCCCGGCTCCACCCGGTGCCAGGTAAGTCCGTCATAATAGCCGCTTCGGGCCAAGGCAATGAAGTTTGAGGCGGCCTTTGGGCCCTCCCCTCCCAACACCTCAAAAACGATCTCTCCCCTATTGGTCACGATTCGGACCTGCCTGTTGGCCAACTCCCCGGACGGCAAGACGCCCGGGAAAGCGGTCGGACGGGCCGGTTTGGCCGCCGTCATCTCGTTGCTGTCAGTCATATCCTCTGCGGTTATGTCGTTATTGCTATCGATTTCCGGTTCGATCAGGTTAACCGGGGGGGGTATTGGCGGCCTTTTCCGTCAGGTTTCCCCCTGTTGAAACAATACCGGACGTATTGCAGCCGAATCCGGACAGGATCAGGATCCCGAAGACGGATGACAGGGCCATGACCGTCGTTTTCTCCGTTCTCATAAGCGAAAAAACAGGTTAAGGGTCGTGGGCTAACCCCTGAAGCTTACCTTTTTTGTCGGTTTGGTTCAAGTAGTCGGACTTGTATTCTCTCCCAAACCGCAACACCCCATAAACAAAACGTGCCCCTAAATCCCCCGCCGGGCCCCCCG
>JAFGIV010000023.1 GCA_016929435.1 Candidatus Uhrbacteria bacterium
CCCCTCTCCTGTCTCCCCTTTCTCTTCCAGTCTTCCTGCATAAATTCCAATCCGAGCGGCTTGGATTGGAACTCATGCAGGAAAACCCCGAGGATATGGTCGGAAGACGACAGGTCACCGGTGCGGCCCGCCTTTTCGATTCACGGCACGTGCAACACCAAAAACATGGCCTGTTCAGTATGTCATTTATATGATCTATAAATCAAATATCAAAACTGTTCCCAAAGCCCCAAACAATACGGCATTAATTGAGACAAAACGCAAAAAAGAAACTTTTTTCCATCCCCAAAAATAATTAAGCATTAACAACCCATCGACTAACAAGGTACATAACCAAAACCATCCATAAATCCACAAGACCCTTCCGTTCCAAAGTTCATCATGACCCGTTATCAGAAAAAAAGCGGCAAAAACCAACAGAAAACTCCCGACCAAAAGCGCCGTTCCCGCCCCAATCAAATTAATGGTTCTTGCGATTTTACTGTTCATACAAACATGGCTAATTATGAGTTATTTTAATCTATCTATTTAATCTATCTATAAAAAAAGCCCTGTGCATTAAAGCACGGGGCTTAATTGCGTCAAAGAGCAGATCATGTGCGATTCAGGCGAGTTTATCTACTGAATCCATATTTCAGCGTTACAAATCTCATCTTCGTCTCCGGGACAGAACACCACAGTCCAATAACCGTAACAAACCACAACGATGTCGTTGTCGTAAACGCGAGCAGCATTGTTACCAATCATGCAACGGGCACCGGAGGAGTCCCCATCCAGCCGCAAACTTGAAGGGTCTGAATATGCACCGGATTTATTGTAAAAACCGATGAAATCGTTACCGTCCGTTCCGCAAACCTGAGCGCCTTGATTGTCTTGTCCGACAAGATATGGTGCCGTTTGATTGCTCCCATCATCGTTTTCCTCGATAACTTCGCCTGCCCATAGGGCCTGATGAATCACTCCGATACCAGAATTACCGTCTGCCGCACAATTCATCTCTCTGTTGTTGACCAAGGAGCGTATATCACTCTCACCCATACCCACCGTGACGGACGTAACCAGTTTTTCCCGCTTGACATCACTCAAGCTCCTGACATAATTTTGTGCTTCACAAGTAAGTCCAAATTGTTCAATATGATTTTTTGCCTCCTGATTTGAAAACATTGACTCGAAAACGAATCCTTCCTCGCACCCGACGGCGAGAAATGACAATGTTGCGGCCAACATGGCCAGAATGGCGGTTTTTGTCGTGTTCACGACGGTCTCCTTCGTCCCTTAGGCTGTAACAGCGGTCCATCCGCATGTATTTTCAAGGAACTAAGATGATTGTAGCAGGGGGAAAGAAACGCAACAAGTGATTTTTCCCTGTATTTTTTGACGGGGTTTAAGTTTACTCCACAAAACCTGTAGATAATTTTGAAAAAAATTTACTAAATCTTTAGAAATTCTTTAGAATTTCTTCATATTTCCGAACCCTTCCGGCGATCCTCCAGCGAAAACCGGCAGCCGCAGTAGTCCTGGCGGTATATCCCCATCTCCCGAACCAGGGCCAGTCCCCTCTCCTGTCTCCCCTTTCTCTTCCAGTCTTCCCGCACAAATTCCAACCCGAGCGGTTCGGCGACGGCCCGGCCGATGGCGTTGATGACCAGTGACCTCTTGTTCCGTCCGCCCGTCAGGCTGGTGGCGATCAGCCCGAAACCGTGTTCCCGGGCGTATTCGGCGGTCCGCCGGATCCGAAGACGGAAACAGGCCGAACACCTTGAACCCCCCTCCCTGTCCTGGGGGATTCCGCTCACCCGCTCCTCCCATCTCTCGTTTTCGCGATCCTGATCAACCAAGGGAATGTTCCACCTTCCGCAGGCCCTAATGACCTCGGCCTTTCGCTTTAGGTATTCGGCTTCCGGATAAATGTTCGGATTGTAGAAAAAGGCGGTCAGGCCGTAAACGGACCGCAATTCCTCAATGATCGCCACGCTGCAGGGGGCGCAGCAGACGTGCAGGAGAAGCCTTTCCATCAGGTTTCCCCCTTCTCCAACTTCTCGTCCTCAACCTCAACGGTCCTGACCGCAACCTTCTGTTTGGTATAGATTCGGGACAGGGAAAACACGATCAGGCCACCGAGGACGATAAACCCGGCGTTGACCAGGAACAGGGTAAACGACCGGGAAACCGTGATCCATTCCCAACGGGCCAGGCCGATCCCGGTAACGGCCAACGGGGGCAACAGGGAAACGGACACGGCCACACCCGGCAGACTGGCGCTCAAGTGCGTCTTTACCAGGGCCAGGGAGGCGGCCGCCCCGGCCAATAGGGCCACACCGGCGGAATTAAGGCTCGGCAGGGTCCTCATAACCATCTCCTCGGTCATCTCCCCCACCCCACCGCGACGGGCATACAGGAAAAGGGCGGCCAGGGCCGCTGCCGGAACGGCCACGACAATCGCCTTAAGCACCGTCAACAGGGAACGTCCGGCCAGCCGGATATCGGCCATCACCACCCCCATGGCCAGGCTAAGGATAGGCGAAAGGAGCGGGGCAATCAGCATGCTGCCGATGACCACCTCCATGCTGTCGGCAAAAAGACCCAGGGTCGCCATCATTATCGCCAATACGATCAGGGCAAAGAAATCTCCCCGGGGGGTAGATTCAACCACCAACCGCTCAATGGCCTCGGCCTTCCCCCGTTCGGTAAGACCCCCGAAAACCGACAGGGAAGCGGTTCTGGGCCCGGGTGAATTTTTCCGAAAAACCGAGACAAGCCTTCCTAAAATGCTCAACATATCCCAAGAAAAATGAATGACTAACGCCCAAACGGCTCGTGCATCTCGAACCACCGTCCGAACGGAGGCTCAAACCGGTATAGGGCACCGTTCAGAGACAGGTAACCGTGGACCCACTGTTCCCCGGTCGCCAAAAACATATCGGTTCGGGCAGTGCTCGTCAACTTCTCGAAAGTCAGAAACGGATACCACTTCCGGCCGTCCGGGGAAACGATGATGCCGCTATGGCCGGAGAATTCGGAGACCTCATTGGCTTCCGTGTGAAAGGCGGCATAATAAACCCCGTCCATGAGGATGATGCTGTAGGTATAACCGGCATATCCGTGGGGGATGGGATTCCAAACCTCGGTCGTCCGGTTGGCGACAGGGTCATAAAGGGCCACCCCGTGGGACTGGAGCCGATCCGGACCGAGCAGCAGGCCGCTGCCGTCCGCCAATACCGACGAGGCCGTAAAACCCTCGTCCCAGACCCTTGTCCAGGTCTCACCGCCGTCATCGGACACCACCGTAAACCGGGCGACATCCCCCACCCCCACGAACAGCCGCCCCTTCCAATAGGCCACGGCATGGAGGTGGCGCAACTCGAACCGGTCGTCCCCGGACCGGTAGGTTTTGGCGTATTCCGGAAAAACCTCCTGAAAATCCTTCCATTCTTCCCAAGTGAAACCGTCATCAACGCTTCGGTACAGGATGGCCCTGTTATAGGCATGGAGACTGCCCCACAAGGTCCCGTGGCCATCGTCGGCAATCGCCCAAAACGCCCCGTCAATCCCTTCCGCCACCCTTTTCCAGGTCTGCCCCAAGTCCTCGGTCCGGTATAGGGTTCCCGGATCGGCAAATCCGGCATAGACCCGCCCCAAACTGTCGCTCCCCAAAAAAATCTCGCCGGAACGTCCGTTTTCCACCAATACCCGGGTCAGTTTAAGGTCCCGGTCCAGGCGCCATACGCTCCGCAGGCCAGACGGCTCCACCACGGCCATCAGCAGGACATTCCACGGGCGGTCGTAATGAATCCGGTAGATGTCCCCGATCGTCGGGCTGAAGTCAACCCGACTGAGGTTATGGGGCATCTTCTCGCCGACCACCACGGAAAAAGACGGAAAAACCGGCTCAACGCCCCCAATCACGGTTGAATCAGGATCTTGTTCGGCTTTTTCTTCGACAGGGACGAATTGCACGGCTATATCCGCCTCCAGCGGACGGGCAGCCTGGCCGGAAACGGCCGCCAAGTCGCTTTCGACTTGCCGAAGTCGAAAGAAAAGTGCGGTCGAAAGCACCGACAACCCGACCGTCACGATCCCCAAAATAACCAAAACGACCCGAATTGACCTGCTTTCCATAAAATTGCGGCGTTCGTCACGTCTTAATGCTAACACAAACGCGCAACTTTAGGCACTCCTCCGCCGTATGGTATAAGATTGGAGTATGGAAGAAATAACTGACGAGGAACTGGTGATCGCCTACCGGAAAGGAGATCAGAAGTCCCTGGAAATCCTAATAGGACGTTACCTTGGCCAAATCCACGTTTTCATCCGGCGCCTGACCGGGAATGACCACGATGCCGAAGACATAGTCCAGGAAGCCTTCGTTAAGGCCTGGCGAAACCTTTGGCGATTCGATTCCCGCCGCCGTTTCCGTCCCTGGATGTTCCGAATCGCCAAAAACGCCGCGGTAGACCACCTCCGAAAGAGACGAACCGTGCCTTTTTCGTCTTTTGAGGACGAACGGGGAAACAACATCCTTGCGGACAGCCTGACCGACGATTCCCCCCTGCCCGACGAGCTGCTCAACCGCAAGGACATCGGACAGGCGCTGGCCGAGACCATTGGCCGCCTCCCGATCACCTACCGGGAAGTCCTGATCCTGCGCCATCACGACGGTTTTGCGTTCGGGGAAATAGCCGAGATAACCAAATGCTCCGTCAATACCGCCAAAAGCCGACACAGGCGCGGTTTGGCCATGCTGAGGACGATGCTGTGCACCGATTCCCGGATAAAAGGCGTAATATGAATGACATGAAAGAAACGGAAAAAAACGAATGTGATCGGCTGTTTTCCAGGTTGCCGCCGATCGAAACGCCAAGGGACCTGCTGCGACGGACGGTCTGCCTTATCCGAAACGAGCAGATACGGTCCGCCAACCGCCGCCAACTGGCCCTACTGTCCGTCCTGACCGTCCTGGCTGCGGCCGGCATGCTGCATTTCGGCTGGATTGCCGCCCGTGACCTTTATCTTTCGGGATTCCCTGATTTCGTCACCCTGGCCTTCACCGAACCGTCGATCGTGCTCAAGTCCGGAAAGTCCCTGCTGGTGGGAATCCTGGAATCCCTACCCGGAATCAGCCTGGTTGTCCCGTTGGCGATAATTTTCGCCTACCTGGAATCCGTCCGGGTCATAGTTGGGAAATTTAACCAATCGGGCCTGACCCGATGCTGAAACCTATGCTTTTGGACACGATCAAAAAAACAGTGGCCGGAATCCGGTTTCGCCGGATACTGACGGTCTTGGGGGCTGCCGTATTGGCCCTTTTGGTGTTTCAGGGCGGAGTGGCGGTCGGACAGAAAAAAACCGAGCACGCCTACCGCTGGAACGAACACTACCGGGACAGCATCGTTCCCTGTCTGGTGCCGACCGGGGATATGATGCCGCCGCCGCCGCTCATCGGACCGAAGGCACTCGGCGGACACGGCCTGGTCGGAGACATCATCGCCAGGGACAGTGAGAGGATAATTCTCCGCAACAGGGAAAACATGGAGCACTCCGTAGTCATTGACGGCATGACGGTAATCAGGCGGTGCCAGGAAACCGTCAGGTCCGACAGCCTGGGTATCGGGGAGACGGTTACGGTCATCGGGATGCCGAACGGCCGGGGACAGACCAAATCCAGCTTCATCCGAATAATCCCGAAGCAAGGCTGTAACCCGAAACGGATACCGAGATAGGGCCCCGAAAAGGGGAAAACCGGGGCGGTTGACCGCCGGGCAACGACAGCCTATTATTTATGGGTATGTTGAGCCAGAACCAGGAAAGGCTGATTCGTTCCCTGCACACGGGATCGAACCGCCAACGGTTGGGACTCTGCCTGGTGGAAGGGGAAAAATCCATCCGGGAAGCGAGGGATTACGTAGAACTTCTCTTCAACCGGCAGGATTGCCGTGACTTCGACCGGCTGGTAACGACGGAAACCCCCCAAAACGGGGCGGCCGTAGCCAGAATCCCGAAATGGACCGAGAATGACGTCACCAGAAACGCCACAATCATCGTCCTGGACGGGGTGCAGGATCCAGGCAATGTCGGGTCGATCGTCAGGCTTTGCCGCGGTTTTGGGGCCGGACTGGTCCTGATCGAATCGGCGGAACCGTCCAGCCCGAAAGTGATCCGATCCTCGGCCGGGGCGATTTTTCACGTGCCGTGGGTCAGGATGTCCAAGGCCACCGGGACTGATTTCCTGTCCCGAATTGACCGGCCGATATTCCGCCTGGAAAAGTGGTCCGGATCCGTGCCGATTTCCGCAATCGCCGACTGTCCGGAAGTCGCCCTAATCGCGGGATCCGAGGGCAAGGGCATAAAACTGAAGGTTGACGGACAGTCGGTGGCCATTGACCACGATCCCGAATTGGAATCGCTGAACGTATCCCAGGCCGCGGCAATCGCCCTCTATATCCGCTACCGGAAATAACGCAGCCGAAACACATGCAGATACCCAAAAGAAAATCCCAATCCCTGAGCCCCAACGGGCAGGAAACGGACAACTACCTGACCGCCGAGGCAATCGAGGCACTAAAGGAGGAGCTGGACCGGCTGAAACGGTTCTCCCGGCCAAAGACCGTGGAGGAACTGAGCGCCGCCCGAGAGATGGGTGACCTGAGCGAAAATGCCGCCTATACCATGGCTAAGGGCCGACTGGCCGGAATCGACCGTCGGATGGCGGAGATAGGGGAAAGGCTTAAAAACGCCGTCATCATCGAGAGGGGCGCGGGCAAGGACGGCAGGATAAGGGTCGGTTCGACCGTAACGGTCGAAAGCAACGGTCGGGAGCGAATTTTCGAGATAACCGGATCCCAGGAAACCGATCCCGGGTCAGGTCGCATCTCCCACCACTCCCCGGTCGGCCAGGCCCTTTTGAACCACAGGGCCAAGGAGACGGTAACGGTCAGGACTGCCGACGGTCGGGAGATAGCCTACCTCATAAAAACGGTCGAGTAGGACAGGTGTTCCAAAAGCCAGATGGGGCGATATCCCGGGACTGATCCGGGATTTTGGTTTCCCTAGGCCATTGTCTCCCTGGCCACCAAAAAGCAGACATACGCCAGATACATCACCAGGAAGGCGATTCCCTGGCGCCGTTCCACGACATGCCGCCTGCCGAGAAACATGACCGAGAAAAGGAACAGGGAGGCAACCACGGTCATCATGAGATCGACGTTCATGGCCATTCCGAACGGCAGGGGGCGGATCAGGGAACTTATCCCCAAAACCATGAGCATGTTAAAGATGTTCGAGCCGACGGCATTGCCGACGGCGATGTCTATGTTCCCCTTCCGGGCCGCCACGACCGAGGTGAAGAGCTCCGGCAGGGAGGTCCCGACCGCCACGACCGTCAGGCCGATCACCGC
>JAFGIV010000024.1 GCA_016929435.1 Candidatus Uhrbacteria bacterium
AAGGCTAAAACTCAAAGGAATAGACGGGGACCCGCACAAGCGGTGGAACATGTGGTTTAATTCGACAATAAGCGAGGAACCTCACCAAGGCTTGACATGCTACTGCAAACTCCGAGAAACCGGAGCTCCTTCGAGGGTGTAGCACAGGTGCTGCATGGTTGTCGTCAGCTCGTGCCGTGAGGTGTACCCTTAAGTGGGGTAACGAGCGCAACCCTCGTGCCGTGTTAATTTTCACGGCAGACTGCCTGGGATAACCAGGAGGAAGGTGGGGATGACGTCAAATCAGCATGGCTCTTACGCCTTGGGCGACACACGTGTTACAATGGCCGGTACAATGGGCAGCCAAACCGAAAGGTGGAGCAAATCCCACCAAAACCGGCCCCAGTTCGGATTGAGGTCTGAAACTCGACCTCATGAAGTTGGAATCGCTAGTAAACGCGTATCAGCCACGGCGCGTTGAATACGTTCTCGGGTCTTGTACTCACCGCCCGTCACGTCAAGAGAGTTGACAATACCCGAAGGCATGCGTTCGTATGTCGAAGGTAGGGTCAGCGATAGGGACGAAGTCGTAACAAGGCATCCGTAGCGGAAGCTGTGGATGGATCACCTCCTTTCTAGGGAGAAACTTTGGTCAACCATGACCAGATTCCCAGGTCGATCAGCGAAGGCAGCTCGGACTTGTCCGAAAGCGCCATCGACTGATACGGACGTTTTTCACCGGTCTGTCCCTATACCATCGCCAAAGCAGAAACCGCCCGAAAGGGCGGTTTTTGGTTTGGATTTTGGTCGGTGGGGGTTGACAAAATGGTCAAATTGCGCCATCATACACGCATAAGACCGCATTTTAACCAAGTCACCCCTAAACGAGAAAGCTTATGCAGAAAAAAATGACCGCCGGCCTGCTGGCGATATTCGCCCCCCTGCTGCTCATCGGTGCCGGATGCAGCCAGGTCACCACCGGAGACCTGACGGTTCCGGCCAACGGACAGGCTACGCATGGCGAACAGGCCGCGAATGAGGAGACCGCCGCCGTCACGATCTTGCGCTACGACAGGACGACCGCCACCTATGTACCCCAAGACGAAGACTGGCGCGACAACGGCTGCCTGGTGTTCGAGGGCGTCTGCTTCGTCAAGGATCCGAACGGCAGCGACCTTTACGTGCCTGAAGGCGTCGATTTCTTCGGCGATGGCGCCACAGACGAGTCTGATGCGCAAAAAACATGGAATGAGGCGTTTGGCGGCAATCAGAACAGGTACGAGGACGAGTTTCTTTCTTTCAGGTATCCAGAGGACATGCGCATCCTGAAAAGCGAAAACGGTGATGGGTGGGCAGCCACCACCCTTGAATGGATCGCCCTGTCCAAGAACGGCAATGATTTTGAAAGAATCAGCAGTAACGGTTTCAGGATCCATTACCCGTATTGGCTTAAGGGCGGTGGTTACGACACTTGGGAAGATTTCATGGAAGGAAAGCTAAACACCCCCACTGCCACCCCCCTGACTGTCGGAGGCCAAGAGGCTGTCCTGATTGATTCTGACGGAAAATGCGAACATTATTACGAACTTTACGTTCGTGGCCCGTCTGATTCCAAGACGGTCTATAACCTATCCGCCAATTGCGTTTCCGAAGAAGAGTGGAATGCGATATACGGCACTTTCGCATATAGTGTTGAATTCAAGAAATAGGAAACATGCGGTTTCGGAACGACGACACGACATGCGTCAAAAACCGCCCCTAACGGGGCGGTTTTTGATTTAGACTTGATCAGAATCAGGCGTCCAAAGCGTAGTTTTCTGCCGCAAAAAGGTACTGCTCGACGAAAATTTTTCTGAACGGACCTATGGCGTTAATCTCATGGAAAGTCAAGCTGGCCTCTCGATACCGCTCTAAACTGACGCTGCGATACGACAGTGGAGCGCAATCATGCGTCAAAAGCACGGCATTGGCAGCCAGACGAGCCGTACGCTTGTTGCCGTCCTCGAACGGCTGGATGTAGCTGACGCCGAGCAGGGTCAACAGGGCCTTATCATACGGCGTTTTTACTCCGCCGATCGCCTTGGACAGGCTTTCCAAAGCCTCCCTGATCTGGAATCGGTTGTCTAAAGGCCGGTATTTGGAACCGGTAATGCCGACCAACCCTTGACGGATCCCCACGGCTATTCCTTGGCCCTCTTTGGCAACAGAACAGCACGGTGATTATTTTAGCCCTAAGACAAGCCAATTTTTTCCGCCTTATCCGTTTCGGATCATGTCTGTATACCGCAAACAGCCGGGCTTGCCGAAACTTTCTCGCCTTGCTATATTTTTATCGTTCCGTTAAGCTGTTTAAGACCAAAGCGATGGCCCGGCGGAACGGGCAGAAGTGCCACATGCGGGCGTATAGCTCAGTTGGTTAGAGCGTCACACTGATAATGTGAAGGTCGATGGTTCGAATCCATCTACGCCCACCAGACTTCGCTTCCCGTCGCTGGAATACGGCGGGGTTTCGATAGCCCCTGTTGCGGAACGGGGTTGCGGGTAGCGGATACGGCGGAAAACGCCGAAAACGGGGTTACTATGATCGAGATCTCCACCGTTGATATCATCGTTCGCATGACCGTGGCCACGGTTCTTTCGGGCCTCATCGGCATAGAGCGGGAGTGGCACGAGAAACCGGCCGGAATCCGGACCAACGTGATGGTCGGTCTGGGGGCCTGCCTGATAGCGTTGGCTTCGGTCCAGATCCCCAACCTATGGCCGGACATCAGGCCGATCGATCCGGGCAGGATTGCCGCCCAGATCATCAGCGGCATCGGTTTCATCGGGGCCGGAGCCATACTCCGTTCCGATAGGGGGGCCATAGTCGGACTGACCACGGCAGCCACCCTTTGGGTCGTGGCCGGACTGGGAATGACGATCGGTTTCGGTTTTTACGTGGAGGCCATAGTCGCCACGGCCCTGGTGTTCTTCACCTTCATCGTATTGGGCCAGGTGGTCAAGCGCATTCGTTACACCACCCGCCACGGCGACGGACATCAGGTCGGGGAGAGTTCCGCCCATACAGAGGGCCGCAGCGCCGGGGAGAATGAGTAGAATGGCCACTGGAAACGAACCAAAAAATAAACTATAAAAGATTGCGCCGATAGCCTCGCCCTACGGGCGACCACCCGGAGGGTGGCAACGGTCACTGGGGCCGGACGGGACGGGAAAATTCGCCGAGGTAGCTCAGTGGTAGAGCAGAGGACTGAAAATCCTCGTGTCGCCAGTTCAATCCTGGCCCTCGGCACCACGGAAAGGGCCCTGTCGAAAAGAGACGGGGCCCTTTTGTTGCTTCTGGGGGGATTTTATCGAGGTGTGCCAAAACCGACAGGGAATCCGGGATGGTGCGTTTACAAAAGTCATGGCCGTATATTTAGGTTTCTTAGACGAACCCATTATAGGCTGTGACTTTTGCCTTATAATATCCCTGAACAGACCCTTGACAAAAACCATTTTTAGTGATATATTACCCATAGTTTTATGGGGTTCTTTGACAAATTCCGCCAGGCAAACGCCGAGCGGACAAAAACGGAGATGGGAATGAAAAATTTTTTTTGGTTTTTTGTCGTCATGATCCCAGTGATCCTGATTTCTTGTGTCGGCAACGTATCGACGTTGCCGCCAAAATTTCGGAGTATGTCCTATGAAAACCTGAAGGACCTGGGGGTCAAGGCAAAACCACATGAAAAATTCTCTTTTTCAACCTCGAATCTCGAGGTTGAAATAAAGAAATACCTTGTCCCCACTGATGAAAACACTGAAAACAAGGAGACCATAACGTTCGTGGTCGTAACGGCGACAGAAATACCGTACAACTCAATGGCAATGGCCAAATGGTATCTTGAACAAAAGCAAAAAGTGGCTCTATCCAGACGATCGAAAATTGTCTGGATAGACGGAGCGTTGGGGTTTCTGGACATAAGAACCGCCATTGCGGCGGAAACGATCAAGGATCCGATTTTAATTGGCATGTTACCGAAAGACATCGGTGCCTTCCTCAAGAACCTGGTTCTTTCCAGTCCCAATAAGGCGGCCAAAGTTGCGGCGGCCGTTAAGGCCGTCGGTGAAATCGTTGATACAGGAGTTAATTCTTCGGAGAAAATCCGCAGAGAAATAGAAGAAATCAAAAAATAGGAAGGGAAAGGAAAAAAGGACTTGCCCGCCGATCAAAAGGCGGGCTTTTTTTGCGTGAATAAGCTAAAATCGGCCCAAACCGACCCTTAACCCCCCATCTCCCCGGCAGACGGCTTGAAATTTCAGGCAGGATCGGCTATATTAACCATGTTTCGGGGTCGCCCCGATGTCCATCGGGGTGTGGCCTAGCGGCTAAGGCGTCTGCTTTGGGAGCAGAAGATCGGGAGTTCGAGTCTCCCCGCCCCGACCATGCGGGTGTAGTTCAATGGTAGAACACCACTCTTCCAAGGTGGCCACGTGGGTTCGATTCCCATCACCCGCTCCACCCCCCACCGCCTCACCATGTTGGAGCCGTGGGGGGTGGATTGCGTTTCGGCAGCCTTTTTCCTGCCCACGCATACCCGAAAGGACCGAAAATGACATGTCGGAGCATATGGAAAACTGGCCCAAAGACGGGATACCCGATCAGTGCGGGGACGAAAGACCGCCGGAACGGCGAACGGAAAACGGAAACGTTATCCGGGAGTCAAATGATCGCAAGCGGGACGAGACGGTAGGTTTGGGGGTACCCGCAGGGCGGGAAAAACAGCCAGCGGAAACGGGGGAGGGGGCACAAGAGTCGGTCGACCCGGTCGAGAGGGAAACTTTCGGCGAGGCCCTCGGATATGAGCCTTTCGAGTCAACCCTGGAGGTTGCAGGAATACGTCAGCTTTCCCCGGAAGACCGGGCACTTCCCGCGGAAGAAAGGCAAAATCTGAAGCGGGAGCGCCTGGAAAGCTTTCGGGCGGCGCTAAACCGCCAGATCGAGGGAATTGCCGAAACGGTCACCGCCCTAACGGAAATGGTCAGGGAAAACCCGGACGAAACGGCCGAAAGCCTCATGTCCGCAGTATGGACGCGGGCACCGGAAAGTCGCTTCACCGCCGGACAGCTGTCCAATTTCCTTGGGGCCATAACGGAATACCGCCAGAAGCACGAGGCGGTCGTGAAATACCGGGAACTGTATCCTGACGATGCCGACCTTTTCGAGGCCTGTTTCGGGCGGAAACCTGCCGGTGCGGTAAGGGTCATCAGGGGGCCGATGACCCTGAATTTTGAGTGCCTTGACCGGCAGGACTTTGTTTTTGCCTATGGTTTGGATTTTCGCCTCGATGACCGGGAGATGACCGACGATGACGTAAGGAACGCCGGATCGTGTTTGGGAATGGCGCAGTTTCAGGTTTTGGCGGATGGCCTGAACGGAACCGTCACCGTATTGAACGTTCCCAGGCACGAAGAAATCCGCTCCAGCCTTGAGGAAACGAGAATCCACGAGGAGCAGCACCAAATCAACAGGCTGTTCATACCGGTATCGAGGACAGGGAACGGGATTGGCGCGATTGCCCGCACCGTGTCAGGAAACGGGAACGCCGAAAGGGAAGACGGAAAAAGGTCGCCCATCCGCAACATGATCCGCAGGGAGTGGGAATGTGCCGAAATGAACGACATGGCCAGGGACGAGATATTGGCGCACTACAGGGAAGGGGCTACCCACCCGCCGTCATCCTGGAGATCATGGGCGAAGAATACGATTTTACCCAAAAAATGAGGGAAAGCATCGACGAGATTCCCTTCCGCATCAGGCAACTGCTGCAGGAAGACCTTGGCGGCACCGGTAATGACGCGGGGTTAAGCGAGTCGGAAATTCGTCCGGTTGTCGAATCCGTATTCGGGGAGGAATATCGGGCCAATTTGAAAAAATGGGTTCGGGCGATAGGGGCACTGGAGGACAGGGGGTACGGGAGGGACGGCATCGTCTCCCTGCTCTACTCCACGCCAATCGACCAATGGCCGAACCTGGCCAGAAGGATGCCTGCCGCACAAGCCGAAAACAAGGCCGGATGACCCGACAGAAACAAAAAACCGCCCCTGCTCGTGCCGAGGCGGTTTTGACTTAAAATGATATAATTATAGAATAAAATTAGCGACCGTAATCTCCTTCGGTAATTCAATAATCTGTTGTGCATATGGAAAAAGGATTCCGAAACGAATTATCTTCCCAAAAAGACAATCCGGCGGACGAAAATACGCCGGAAACCAAAGAAGAATTGGTATCGAAAGCCACCCAGGCGCCACAAGGCGAGGTTGGGGAAAGGGAACCCGTTCGGCAAAACAGGGAAGATGCGGAAGAACGGCCGTCTGACAAATGGCAATTGCCTTACGATCCCTTCGAACCGGCGGAAATGATGGGGGAGATCCTGTCGGCAAGACCGGAAGAGGCCGGGCTTTCCGCCCAGGAGCGCCGACAGCGCCGAAAAGAACGGCTATCTGAGTTCAAGGAAGCCCTGGCTCGCCAGAAGGCGGGCATCGCCGAAATCATCGACGATCTGTTCAAGGTCGTCCTGGCGACACCCGACGAGAAAGCCGAGAGCCTGATGGCCAGGGTTTTGGATGCGGCACCGAAATATCGGATCGGCCGCAGCCAGCTCGAGCTTTTCGAGTCGGCCATCCGCGAATTTCGGAGGAAACACGAGGCGGTCGTGAAATACCGGGAACTGTATCCTGACGATGCCGACCTTTTCGAGGCCTGTTTCGGGAAAAAACCGGATGGGAGGATAGACGTGACGGTAAGACCGATGGCCCTGCTGTTCCAGTGTTTCGACAAAAACGACCTGGCTTTTGCCTTTGGCTTCCATCTTCATGGGGGTGACCAATCCAAAATCGATCGGCAATATGTCGATTTTATCCGTCATTCGGTAGGCATGGCGTTGCTCCGAGCCGGAAAGATCGGGGACCTGTTCGGAGCCATGATCGTCAAAAACGGCGAATTATTCGCCGAGTTTGACAGCCAATTCGGCGCCCCCAGCGTGCTTTCGCACGAGGAACAGCACCAATTCAATGACCTGTTCGAGCCGAACCAGAAACTCTTGGATGTCCACGAAACGATGCGGCGCATGGCCGAACACGGCACTCCCCCGAAGGAGGCGATACGGGCGATCATCCGCCGTTTAGCAAGGTGGTCGCGGGCAAGAATGATTGACCCGGAAGTTCGGCAAGAGATATTGGCCCATTATCGACAAGGGATAGACACGAAAACAATAGGGAGAACTTTGGTAAATTTGAAATTATATGACTTCAGGAACGACGAATACTTTCGTTCCCGAATAGACACCCTCCCCCTCATCATAAAAAATTTACTCGACAGGGAGATCCAACGGGTCTTTCGCCAAACAGCCGAGAACGGCGGACGGACAGCGGATACCCAGGGAATCAATATCGACGAATCCGAAATAAAAAATGTCGTCGATTCGGTATTCGACGAGTACCCGGCGGACATGCAAAATTGGCTTGAGGCCGTCGAGACGATGGAAAGAAAAGGTTACGGAAAGGATGAGATAATCGGCCTCCTGTACCAGGAGTCGATTGACCGGTGGCCGAACCTATCCAAGAGGATGCCCGATAAGAACATAGATAAGAACATAGGAGAGTCCAAATAAATCACCCGTCTCGCAAAAAACCGCCCCTGCTCGTGCCGAGGCGGTTTTTTGTTGCGCAGGAGATAAAATTTTCTCATCGCCTGTCAAAACGCCGGGTGTGGGCCAGGGCCAGGGCCAGGGCCAGGGCATCGGCCGCATCGTCCGGCTTGGGGACGGCTTTCAGTTTCAGTAACCGCTTCACCATGCCCTGCACCTGAACCTTCTCGGCCGAACCGTGCCCGCAGACGGCCATCTTCACCTCCTGGGGACTGAATTCCGTCACCGGCACCCGTCGAGACTCCAGGCACGCCCGAATCACCCCCCTGGCCTCGGCCACCTGCATGGCCGTCCGGACGTTCTTGGAGAAAAACAGCTTCTCTATCCCCACGGCCGACGGCAGCCACCGGTCCAGGAGCCTCTCCAGGCCCTGGCCCAGCATCAGGAGCCTCTTGCCGCCGTCCATGCCGGCCGGTGTCTTCAGGCTGCCGTAAACCAGGCAGCGGTCCGGAACGCCGGAACCGACCTCAATGACGCCGTAGCCCATGTCGGCGATTCCCGGATCGATCCCCAAAATTACCGCCGGAGAACGGTCAGACATCAGCATTGCAATAGACGGCGTTGACGTCCTCGTCATCGTCCAGGGCCTCCAGAAGCCCCACCAAAGCCTCACGGACCGACTCTTCCACGGCAACGTCATCTTTGGGCAGCCACTCCAGACTGGCAGACCCTATCCTCAGGCCGAACCTCTCCGCCGTTTCCTGGATTTTCTGGAGCGATTCCACCGGACCGGAAATAACGATATCCCCGTCTTCTGCGACGATGTCATCGGCTCCGGCATCGATCAGGGCCATTTCAGCATCTTCCGGAATCCCGTCGCCCTCGGCCCGAACCACTCCCCGCCGGTCAAACATCCACTGGACCGATCCCGTAGCCCCCATGTTCCCGCCGTGTTTCCCGAAGACGTGACGGATGTTCGGGGCGGTCCGGTTGCGGTTGTCGGTCAGGGCCTCAACGATCACTGCCACCCCGCCCGGACCGAACCCCTCGTAGGTTACCTCCTCTATCTGGCCGCCGCCGTCGTCCCCGGTGCCTCGCCTGACGGCCCGTTCCACGGCATCCTTGGTCATGTTGGCGTTCAGGGCGGCGTTAATGGCCGTCCGCAGGCTGAAATTGAAATCCGGGTCACCGCCGTTCTTGGCCGCCACCGTGATGTTCTTGGCCAGCTTGGTGAAAACGGCCGCCTTCCTGGCGTCAGCCGCCCCTTTTTTGTGCTTGATGTTGGCCCACTTGGAGTGTCCGGACATACGGTCATTTGCCTTATTTCACCCCATAAAGATACGGTTTTAGGGCGGTTTAGGCAAATTTTCCCCTAACAGGGGGACTTAACCAACCCTCAAACCCTCTCCCTCCGGGAGACCTGCGCCTGAAGGGGGCTTAAGATTTACCCCCCCTAAATCCCCCTATCAGGGGGACTTACGACTAAAGGCTTAAGCGGTTTGTGTCTTAGCCCCCAAACCCCCTCCCTGCGGGAGACTAACGCCTTCAGGGGCTTAGGCGGAAGAATTCATTTATGGCAGTCTGACCGGAACGGCAACATAAAAAATAAACCCCTTCAACATAAGTCCCCCAGTATTGGGGGATTTAGGGGGGCGCCGGGGGCTTGGGGGAAAGGGTTCGCCTGAAAATACGGGGAAGGGGACGACAAACAGAAACCCCACTCTCAAGATCGAGAGTGGGGCGTGTAAAAGGTGGGGAAAAGAACGGGGGCTATTCGAACTGACGGTTACTGTCCAAGTCGTTGGCGATGAATATCATCGGCCAAGAGTCCGGATGGAGATCCATCCGATAGGACTTTCCGGTATCCATGTCATTCCAGCTAACGTCGCTGAGCCACACGCGGTAGCTTCGACCAGGCTCATACTGACTGGAATCGAGACCGATGCCGATGCTTGCGGATTCACTCGACGAAACGATGATGGACGGGATGTTGCTGGAGTCGAAATTGAACAGCGTCTGATTATTGGTCGGGGAGACATCCGATCCTGCTTCCAGGTCCCAATACCAGTAATTAGTTTCGAGACCAGCCGTGGCCATCATTTCCGTGCCACTAACCGCGATCCGTGCCGTTTTCCCTTCGGGGGAAAGAGTGTTTCCGGTCGTGTCTTCGATCCACATGGTGAATCCGGTAACCGCCACCGTGCCGGTATTCTCGCAGGTATCAGCACCGAAATCGAAGTGCATCATCATATTCCGGTTGTCGCTGTCGATGACTTCGGTCGTCGAGGCGTTGGAGACATACAGGGCGTTCTGTACATAGTCGGTAGCGTTGACGCCGAAGGCGCCAGTCGTAACAACGTAACCACACTTCTCCTCGACGGAAGGCTCTTCCTCGGCCGGTGTATCATCCTCGACCGGGGCTTCTTCGGCCCCTGGTTCGCCGGTGTCGGTTTCGTTGGCGCCGGTGTCCGCCTCGGGCTGCTCCTC
>JAFGIV010000025.1 GCA_016929435.1 Candidatus Uhrbacteria bacterium
GACCTGGGACACGGGGATATCGTTCGGGTACGTGTCGGATTCGTGCCACTCCAGATGGATTCGCCGGCCGGCGAAGATGTGGGTTTCGAGGATTTTGGGCATGAAAGTCGCAAGCAAAGGCGAGACTGACTATTGGCACGTGGTTCATTCCGTAGCCATTACAAAACCGTCCTCTCTCATGGAAAGTGTTCATTAACACCTATATTCTACCTGAACAAAACAGTAGAGCCAATAATGAAGTAGGGACTAATTTATCCCAACCCGTCCAGAACCACTATTACATTCACCGTTTTAGATTCCGCACCTCCCTCACATGATAAGACCTATAATCCTTACCAACTACATTGTTATTACTCAAAATCTGTAGAATCCTATCAACTTCATCTTCTTTAAGCCTCTTAATATTACGGCTGAGAATCATCCTCAAAACATCTCTAGCGTACCCGACAGAATTTGTACCCGATACCTTAATCTTATCCGCTGACGGAAATGCAACAAACCCTTCAACAGTTAAATCTGGGTGGCAGGTACCCCGTTTCTTAGACACTCCTCACAGGGAGGGATAGTGAATAATTGGTCCAGATCGGCGCCGCAAGGGCGGCCGTTTTTTGTTTCTGCAGCTCCCTGAACCTGACCGGCGGCATCCTGACGGCGGAGTGCATCCGCCGGTTGTTGTAGTAGCCGACCTGCTGGTGGACCGCCTCGATCAGCTCCCCGGCGTGGTCGAAACGGCCCGGGTCGCCCAGCTCCAGCTTGAAGCTCGAGTAGAAGGACTCCTGGAATCCGTTCTGCCACGGGCTGGACTTCCGGCTCTGCGAGGCGGCGGTCCCGTGCGACGCCAGCAGGGACCCGTACGCCCCGGAGACGTACTCGCTGCCCTGGTCGGAGTGAAACCACCCCGGCGCACGGCCGGTACGCCTGACGGCGTCAAGGAAGGCGTCGGCGACCAGTGCGGTCGTGTGGTGGTTCGCCACGTGCCAGCCGACGATCTCGCGGGTGAACACGTCCATTACCGTCGCGGCGCACCAGAACCTCCCCATGAACCGAACGCAGGTGAAGTCCCCGGCCCAGACCACGTCCGGACGGACGGGGCAGAGGGACTGGAGGACTTTCGGGGTCAGCGTGTCCGCCCGCCCCAGGTCGTCCGGCTTGACGAACCTCACGCCGCGCCGGATCATGGGCTTCAGGCCGTACTTCCGCATCACCCGGCGCACCCGCTTCCGGTTCAGCCCGGACTCCAGGGCGACCGCCGGTGGCCGTACGCCGGGTGTTCGGCCATGACGGCCTCGATCTTTCGCTTCAGGACCTGGTCTTCGGGCGGTTTCTTCGGCTTGTGGTAGAGCGACGCGCGGGAGACGCCCAACTCCCGGGCGAGGGCGGCCTTCGAGCCGTTGGCCTTCGGCATAAGCTCACGCGCCCCGCCGATTTTTTTCCGCCCGCTTCCGCTCCAGCGTCAGCAGGCCGACTATCTCCCTGAGGTCGGCGTTCTCCCCCGCCGTAATCTGGCCATCTCCAGGGCGCTCGTGCCGGAGTTGTCGGCCTGCGCCCGGAGCCAGCCATATATCGCGTTGTCGCTGACCCCGAACTCGAGCTTCGCCTCGGCGACCCTCATCCCGTTCTTGACGGCCCCGAGCACCTGGCGCTTGAGGCCCTGATCCACATGTTTTGCCATACGTCCCTGACGTATGCCCTCTCCGTGGGAAAGCTGTCTAACGTTTAGGGGGAACTCCAGCTAGAAAAACAAAGGATTAATCATCACCAACCTCCAAAAATGAACCCTCCCCTAGCTTTAAAGTCTTAAGCCCATCTCGACGCTTATTTAGCAGATTATCTGTCTTATTCCAAAATGATACCGTATTTTTTTTTGATCTATAATGAGCAACCGCGGAATAAGAAATCAAGTTCAATCCTTTCTTGAATACCGGCTCCTTAACAGAAAGCGGGATATATACCTTAGACACTGCATACATCCCCGCAGAAGAACAGACAACAACCTTTCCTTGAAGATGTTCTTTCCACCCTTTCGAGGACTTAAGTGTTTTAATCAATTTTTGAGTATTCCCCCCCTAAAATACACCACGTCACTATTCTTAATCTGCGCTGCAAAAGATTCCACCCTGGCTACAGAAACCGAAAATTTCTTATCTGAAATGTATTTTTTAAAAAAGGCGATGTCCTTCCTGGCTCCAACACCCCACCTCTCTTCCGGTCTAGCAAATAGACATTCCAAGATTCTAATTCTTTTGCTTTTGGGAAAATTGTTTGAAATTGCATGACAAAAACCTAGACCGCCATCTTTAGCGGACTCCACAAAACCTCCGGATACGATGACCTTCTTAATCCCGTATTTCATGTGAAATGACTTTATTTAACAATACCACACCTTTCATATAAATTATCGGGAATATGCATTATCTGCCACCAATTTTGGTGAGTAGCTTGTAGATCCTTTCCACTTTCTCTTTCCGTGTCAGGTGCCGGAAGTTGAACCGCCAGGCGTGCTCGCCCATGAATAGGTGCGACCGGTCCCTGCGGATGCCGCCGATCGAGTCCAGGCTGGTTTTCAGCTGACCCCAGTAGCCGTCCATGTTCTGCGTGTGGACGTCGCCCCGGACGTACTCGCCGGCGCCGTGGTCAACCCAGTCGTGGATGTAGCCGTGTGCGGGCAGGCGACGGTAGCCCTTGCGCCCGCCGGTGTAGATTGTGCTCCCCCGGCAGACCGTCCGCCTGATTACGGGCACGAGCGACCGGTTCTTGGTGTCGGGCGTCAGCCAGACGCGCACCTGGGAGGGGGTGTCCGAGAGGTCGGCGTCCTCCCGCTGGATGAGGCCGAATATGGGCTGCTTGCTCGTCCCGCGTCCGCGCTTCGTGCCCCGCCTGCGGATGTGGACGGCCCTGTTCCGCCACGAGCCGCCGACGTAGGTCTCGTCCGCCTCGCAGGTGCCGCACAGCAGCCCGGGCACGTCGGCAGACACGGCCTTCCGAATGGCGTCCGTCACCTTGTGCGCCGTCCGGTACGACATCGGGCAGTCCTCGCGGATGCCGTTCGCGGTCCCGGACCGGACGAAGGCCTCGATGGCGGAGAGTCACTTCTTCTCGTCCGGGAGGAAGCCCGGAACCGGGTACCGGCCGGGCGGCGACCACTCGCGGAGACACTTCCTGCACTTGCGGTGGCCGCGGCGGAGGCGCCATGACCGGCCGTGGCCGCAACGGGGACAGGTGAGCAGTTTCGGCATAGATTTGGTGGCAAGTTATGCATATACACCAAATATGCCAGAAACGGGGCTTGGTTCAGATGAAAAGAGCTAATCGCTGGTGGCAACTAGTGCATATTCCCCAATTCTAACAATCTTACACAAAACCGACCTATATCTCACCCTTCTTTAATTTCGACCTAATATACCCATTCATGGTTCTGTAGCCAGATCTTTCTGACTTGACCTTCCTTCTCTTCCACGGAATCAGCGCCCACCTCATAAATCTATCGATGCGCTTATGTACTTCATAAGGCAGCGGATAATCATCGGCAGACAACCCTAAGCTATCGTATTCATTTTTCATTCCTTCTGTGAGGGGATATTCTCCGTAATTCACAAACTCCTCAATAACTCTACGAAAAGCACCTTCGGGAGACATCCCTAAAGACTTTAAACGCAATAATCCCGCTAACCTAAACGATTTATCTTGAGATAAAATCATTTCCTGTCCATGTGACCCCAAAGACTTCCACCATTCGATATCCTTTTCTGTCGCCCCTTCCCGAAAAAGTTCTTCTGTCTTGTTCATGTTATTGAATAATTATTTATTGATATATACTCACCCAATTCTTCTCTAAGAAAACCGATTACCACTTCAACATCGGAAACTTTTTCCGGATTATCTCTTGTATACGACTCCAACACAATCAATGCGTCTTTAGGTCGTCCTAATCGCATCAAAATACTTGATTTTAAAATATAAGCCCGCCAATCTTTAGAATCAGCCTTAATTGCCCTATCAATCATCTTAAAGGCCATTTCTGGTTCATTCTCCTTAAAGAAAAGGTTCTCTCCCCACTTAATAAGAAATTTAGAACGTAAAGACACATGTAGTCAATTAATGAATAAACTATTTCAATAAATAACCTGCAAAATAAGCATTGAAACCAACCCAAATAGCAGTAACTTTTTTATAGTCATCACTCATCTTGTCGAACTCCTGTAGATTTCCCTCTATGTCAGACCAATAGTCAGGACGCATATCCAAATCAGAATCAATAAAGAAAACAGTAGGCTCCTCAACGCCAGTATCCCTATGAACGACAACACTCTCTATCTATATATGATGAATTGCTTCATTCTCGCCCGCAAACCCTAGCTCACGCCGATAAACGGGTCCTCCGCCGCAATTGCGATATCAATGATATCCCAGAAGGTGTTCTTGAGACGTTTGGGGAAAACCTTCAAATCCTTGACTTCTTCCTTGGAAAACCATCTGGCTTCCTCAACTGCGCCGTTCGGGTCGAGATCGACATGGATTTCGCTTAGTTTCACGTCTCCGTTCGGTTTCGCCAGCCAAAACGTCTCAAAAAATATCGTCTCCGGAGTGGCATGAAACTCCTGTATGTAAAGCAGACGGAGAACCTGAACATCCAAACCAGCCTCCTCCTTGACCTCCCTCTGTGCACATTGCAGGATATTCTCCTGTTCGTGTTCCCAACCACCGCCGGGGGCATACCAAAAATTGGTGTCCCTGTTCCTGACCAATAGAATCTTTTTTTCGTCGTGGTCGTATGTGACTACGCGAGCCAAAATGCGCACATTCATATAGTTATATGCTGCCACTATTGCCGGTTAACTGCAAACGAAAACGAAACTATCAGCATAAACACCTTCCGTAATCGATTCTTATGCAGATATCAAATATATCAGAAATTTCTATCTCCCACCTGGGGTAGTAAAAAACCACCGGCTGAGCCGGTGTCTTTTATATATGCGGGCTATGCCCGCCTGGACCCGATCACCCTGTCGATCAGGGACATCCGTGTTGCCTCCGCGTGGTGGGTATGCTGGTTCTGGACGTAATTCCTGACCGCCATCTCGCTGACGCCTACGGTGGACACGAAGTATCCGCGCTCCCAAAGGGGGCCGGACGGCAACTTCTTGGTCTTCTTCCGGATCCAGGCCGCCGCCTTGCCCATCTTGGGCAACCGGAGGGCAACGAATGGGGTGAACAGCCTGTCGGGCAATTAGTCGAGTGTTCAAGAATTCCCTAAGCCAAACGAAAAATCGCACCTCCGAAGAGATGCGATTTTGGCTCTGGGGGTGGGGCTCGAACCCACGACCAATTGGTTAACAGCCAACTGCTCTACCACTGAGCTACCCCAGAATAAGTTTTTCATGTCCATCCGGGGAGCTTAGCGAGAGCCAACTGCCCTACAGTGCAATCAGGCCGCGAAGCGGGCTGACCTACCAGACTAATGTCCGCCAAGGCGGACGACATCACACTGCAAGGCATACGCATTGAGCCGTAGGCGAAATGCATGCCTTACCACTGAGCTACCCCAGAATATTCGGTTTTCAGACACCAAGAAGATTGTAATACGGGCCCAAAAAAATGGCAAGAGGTCCGGTTATCTCCACGCCCCAACCCGTCCCGTTCCCGCAAGAACTAGTAGTCCTTTAGCTTGCCCACCAAATGGTGGTTCTGGATCTTCTCCAGGGCCTTGGCCTCTATCTGACGGATGCGCTCTCTGGTGACATCGAATTCCTGACCGACCTCCTCCAGGGTATGGCTGACGCCGTCAACCAGCCCGAAACGCATCTCCAGTATCTTCTGCTCACGCGGGGACAGGTCCTTGATGATGCTTCGAACGTATCCCTTGAGGAGCTGCAGGGCAGCCGCCCGATCCGGGGCGATGTTCTTGATGTCCTCCACGAAATCGACCAGCGTGGAGTCCTCGTCATCCTCCCCGACCGACGTCTCAAGGGAAACCGTATCCTGGGAAATCTGGATGATGTGCCTGACCTTGGCGACCTCTTCCCCCATCTCGGCGGCGATCTCCTCCGGCAGCGGCTCGCGACCCAGGTCCTGGATCAGCTGCCGCTCCACCTGCTGGAACCTGTTGATGGTCTCCACCATGTGCACCGGGATGCGGATGGTCCGGGACTGGTCGGCCAAGGCGCGGGTGATTGCCTGGCGGATCCACCAGGTGGCATAGGTGGAGAACTTGTAGCCTTTCCGGTACTCGAACTTCTTGACCGCCCGGAAAAGGCCGATGTTCCCCTCCTGTATCAGGTCCAGCAGGGACAGGGACTTGCCCACGAACTTCTTGGCGATGGACACGACCAGCCGCAAGTTGGCCTCAATCAGGCGCTTCTCGGCCTCCTTGTCGTTCCTGTCCTTCCTTTTGGCCAGGGCCACCTCTTCCTCGGCGCTGAGGAGGGGGATCTTGCCGATCTCCCGCAGGTACATCTGGATGGAATCGGCCGATATGTCGGACAGGTCAAACCGCTTCTTCTCCTTGGTGGCCCGAATGGAATTGAGCAGCTGTTCGTTCTCCTCCTTTCTTCCCAAAAAACCCTCCTTCAACTCCACCACCCGCAGGCCAACGGCATCCATCTCCTCCAGGAACTCGTCGAAAACGTCCAGATATTCCTCCAGATCGGGAAAAATCGCCAAAACCTCGGTCTCGGTAACGAAACCGCGCTGTCTGGCCTTATCCACCAGGGCGATCACCGACGATCCGGCCGGCGGCACGGCCTTTTCCCTTTTCTTGGGTTTCTCCGGCTGGTCATCCCCTACCTTCAACGGCGTTTTTTTTTCCTTCACCCGATCGTGAACGGAAACGGCCTTGGCCGCAACCCGCCTCTTCGCTGGCTTGGGAGATTTCCGGGCTGTAGGCTTGGGGGCAGCCTTTCTCGGGGACGGCTGTTTGGCCGGGGGTTTCCGGACGGCCTTTCCGACAACCTTCCTTACGGACGGTTTGGCCGGCTTTTTGTCCTTGCTTTTCTTGGCTTCGGTTTTTCTGGCCGGAGATTTCTTGGTTGGGGCTTTTTTGACCATAGGGTTCGGCTGATGCGCTGAAATTCGACTCTCTCCGAAAATCACGGGAGGGTCAGAAAGTGAGTTCGTCCAACTGACGCAGAATTTCGGCCACCCGAACGGAATCGTTCTCCCGTTCGGCCTTGGCCATTTCCGCATTCAAGTGTCGCCTTAGGCGGTCGGTGTGGAGCCTTTTGATTTCCGCCACCAGCCTATCCGTGACCGCAGCCCGCTGTTCCGCCGTCAACCCGCCGAATTCCCGCTCCGCCTGGAGCTCAAGGAAGGCGAGCCTCTGTCCGGTCTGGTCATCACCGGGACGGAAAGCCGCAGGTCGGACGGAATCGGAATCCTGACCGCCTATCCGCAATTCATTATAGTGCATGACCAAGGCCGTGTAAAGCGGGGCAAGGGAATCCTCGAACAGCTCGGGCAGGACTCGGCCGACGACGGTTTCGGACAGTTCCGGCCATGCCAGGACCAACCCGATCAGGTATTCGGAAACCGTGCCGTGACGATCCCTCCTGACCGAAGGCCCGGACGGGGCCGGACCGGGTGCGGCCGTGCCGGCGGGCGATGCGGACTGTCGCCCCAAGGGACGGGCAGCCGGACCCATCCGACCGATTTCCTCAACCAGGGAGGATTCCAGGGTCTCGAACATCTCGGACAGCACCCTTATCCAGTGGGCACGCTCCACGGCCGAAGGCAACCGGACCACCTCGGACTTCAGCCCCTCCATTGCCCGGGCCTTGGCATAGGGATCCCGAAAGTCGGTCCTTTCCCTGGCCAAATCCACGTGCCACTCCATGAACGGTACTGCTTCGGCGATGGCCCTGTTCCACATCCCGGGATCGCGACGGATGCAGTCGTCCGGGTCCTTTCCGGCCTCCGGCGGCAACCGCAACACCCGCACCTCAAAACCGTGGGACACGGCCAATTCAATGCTCCTCCGGGCGGCCTTCTCCCCCGCCTCGTCGCCGTCAAACGACAGCACCAGCCTGTCGCACAGTTTCCGCAGCAGCCGAAGTTGGCTGTCCGTGAAGGCCGTACCGGAACTGGCCACGACATTGGTCACCCCGGCCTGATGGGAGGCCACGGCGTCCATGTTACCTTCCACCACCACGGCAAAACCGCTCTTCCGGATGCCCTGCTTGGCGAAATCGAAGGCAAACAGGACATCGCCCTTGTTGTATATTTCTGTCTGGGAGGTATTGATGTACTTGGCCTCCCCCTCGGGGTCACGGCCCTCCGGACCGGGCATGATCCGTCCGCTGAACCCGACATGCCGACCCGACGCATCGCGAATCGGAAACATCAGCCTGTTGCGGAACCGGTCGAAGATGCTGTTCCGAAGCTCGTTTCTGTTGGCCAGACCGGACTCGATCAGCTCCCGGTCACTGAACCCCTTCCGGCGCAGGAAATTTACGGTAACGTCCCAGGAATCCGGGGAATACCCGATCAGGAAACGGTCAACAGTGTTGTCGTTGAGCCGCCTTTTCTCCACGTATTTCCTGGCCGGTTCGGCATTGGCGTGACGGAGAAGAATCTGGTGCCAGAATTCCGCCGCCTGACGGTTGGCCTCATGGAGCCGTTCCCGCCCGTCCGCCTTGGCCTGGCGGTCAGGATCGGGCCGGTATTCCGGCAGCTGCACCCCGACCTTCTGGGCCAAGTGCCGCAAGGCCTCCGGGAAATCCATCCCCTCCATCCTCATCACGAACTCGAAGGCATCCCCATCCTCGTTGCAGCCGAAACAGTGCCAACGCTGGCGATCCGGACTGACGTAAAAGGACGGGTCCTTCTCGTTATGGAACGGGCAGGGGGCCCTAAAACGGGTTCCGGCCTTCTGCAGCTTAAGGTATTCCGAAATCAGCTGGACGATATCAAGCCTGGAACGCACCTCCTCGACTGTCGAATCGTGGGACATCGGAACGGAAAGGGCCTATGCGGCCGGTCCCCCCATCAACTCCACGATCCGATCCAGGTTCAGGGACGTGGGCCGCGGCTCGGAAACCGTTTCCCCGCCGCAGATCATCATCTTCCCGGAATGGTGAAAAAACCATCCGGCAGCCGGATCGGCGGACGCAATCACCCTCCGTAACCCGGACAGGTCGATGTCGGAATCGGCAGCCGCCCGGATTTCGGTGTAACGACCGTCGCGTGTCTGGCGGACGAATACGGGAAACCCCATGCGATAGGCGTAGTTTTCCACCCGACGGACATCGCTTGTCATGGCCACGGCCCTCCCAACCGCCGAATCAAACTCAACCCTCCTTTCCCAGTCGGCCTCCAGGTCCACCTGGTTGCGCATGACGATCAGCAACGTATCCAGAATGGCCGTCCCCAAACCGTAAACGGCTTCCGAATCCCGACCCTTGGCCAAAAACTGTCCTTCCAGGATGGACGGGACGGAAAAGGGGCGGTATTGGTCAGCCAAAAACCGTCCGGTATCCTCCATCCGAACCCATTCCACAAGCTTATCCAACGCCTTCCTTTCGTTGACGTTCAGGACGACCGAATCGTTTATGTAGGCATAGACCAGGCTGGTGGCACATTCCCCCACATCACCCTTATGCTCGTCAAACCGGCCCCGGCCCACACCGACATGGAAACGTTCCGGGGTATCGACGACCGGTTCCTCGAATCGGTCATAGGAAACGAACTCGACCGTGGCCTTGCGCCAGGCCGGCAGGTAACGTTTCAAAAGCCAGACGGCACAGATGTCGTCGATGTGGGGACTGATGTGCGTGACAATGGTTGGCATACCGATATGACCGGTCAATTTGCTTATTCCGAAATCTCGTCTCGTACCCCGCGGGCTAGCAGGCAACCAGCGTTCCGGACCGCAGCCGTTCCTCCAGTTCTCCGTAGGAATCAAAGGTCGCCCTGGCCCCAACCGCCAACAGGAGTCCTGAGGGGAAATTGCCGGTGAAACCGACCGGCGTACAGCCGGCGGCCAAAGCCGACCGGATGCCGTTGTCCGAATCCTCGATCACCAGGCAGTCGGACGGAGCCAATCCCAACCGTTCGGAAGCGAGCAGGTAAGGGTCGGGCCACGGCTTACCGCAACGGACGTCGTTTCCGGTGACCACCGCATCGAAATACGGCCAAAGGCCGTATCGGTCAAAGGTGAGCTTCTGGATCGAGACCTCGCTGGAAGTGGCCAGGGCGGTCCGGTCAAAAAAATCCCTCGCTTTCCGAATGAACTCGATTGCCCCCGGAATCGTCGGCAGGCCTTCCTTTTGGCCCATTTCCTCGTAAAACCGGCCCTTTTCCCCTGCCATCGCTTCCGGATCCAGGTCTTCCCTTCCCTGCCCGTACCTCCCCACCAGGATGCCGAATATCCCGACGGTCGTCATTCCCTGAAACCCCCTCCAGTCGGATTCGGGCGGATTGAGTCCGTGATTCCTGCAGACCCTCAACTCCGCCCGCCGGTGCAGCGGCTCGGTGTCCGTAATGACGCCGTCCATGTCAAAGATGATTGCCGGAAATCTGGGCATAGGGAGGGCAAGAAACGTCCCCGTTTGGGGCCAATTCAAAACTGCCCTTATTTTAGGCCATGCGGGCGGTTTGGGCAAATAGGGGGGGTATTGCCTTTCTTAAGGCCCCATGTCATAATCTTTCTGCATGAACCATAGGCACGGAGGGATCGCATAGTGGTCGAGTGCGCTCGCTTGGAAAGCGAGTGAGCTGCAAGGCTCCGAGAGTTCGAATCTCTCTCCCTCCGCCACAAGACCCGCCCCCGAACCGGGCGGGTTTTGCGTCAATCGGCTATAATCAAGAAACTATGAACGAGAAAAAAATGACCGGAGCGGAAAATGTCCGATGGGACCTGTCGTATTTCTATGACGGAATCGACGACCCGCGGATCAACCGCGACATGGCGGACTACGAGGCCATGTGCCGAAAGTTTCGGGATGACTACCGCGGCCGACTGGAATCCAGGCTCGCCGATGCCGTAGCCGACTACATAAGGATAGAGGAAATGAACGGCAAGTTCGGTTTCTTCTTCTTGACCTTCAGTACGGACACCGGCAACGACAGGATCAAGTCCCGGATGTCGGAAATCGACGAGAAGGTCAGCCGGATATCGTCCGAAAACCTGGCTTTCTTCGAACTGGAGATCGCCAAATTGGACGAGGGGCAGATTGACCGCCAGGCGGGATCGAGTCCCCTTCTCCAGAAACACCGGCCATATATCCGGGACATCACCCGTTTCCGCCAGCACTACCTGCCGGAAATCGTCGAGGAGGCCCTGGAAAAAAGGGCCCCGTTCGGGGCCGGAAGCTGGTCCCAATTCGTCGAGGAGGAGGAATCGACCCTAAGGTTCAGTTGGGAGGGCGGGGAAAGGAACCTGACCGAAATGCTGACGATCATAAGCGGCGATCCGGATTCGGACAGGCGAGCCGAGGCAATGCGCCTGGTCAACGAGGGCTTAGGCGGGAATTTCGCCCGCCTGGCGGCCCAAGCCCTGTATGTCACCGCCGGTTCCAAGCGGGTGAACGACGAGGATCGAGGCTACCCCCATTCCATGGCTTCCCGCAACCTGAGCAACAAGCTCCCGGATGCCGTGGTCGAGGCGCTGCACCAGGCCGTCCGGGAAACGGCCGTACCGCTGGCCAAGAGATACTATCGGCTGAAGGCCGAGCATCTGGGACTCAAGACCCTGAAATGGTCGGATCGCAATGCCCCGATCATCTTCGGTGATTCGCCGCCCATCCCATACGAGGAAGGAAAACGAGTTGTCCTGGAGGCCACCGAATCGTTCAGTCCGGAAATGTCCCGGCTTGTCCGCCGGGTGTTCGACGGCAATTTCGTTGACGCCCCGGTCGGGGAAAACAAGAGCGGAGGCGCCTACTGCGCCAACATACCGATCCCGGACAAAACCCTGCCCTATGTCATGCTGAACTACGAGGGCACTCCGCGCGATGTCTCGACCATGGCCCATGAGTTGGGCCACGCCGTCCACGGGCTCCTGGCCTATGAGGCCCAAGGGCCGCTGATGTGGCATGCGCCGATGGCCTATGCCGAAACCGCCTCGGTCTTCAGCGAAATGGTCACCTACCGGCACATGCAGGCCAAACTGGCGGACAGGGGGGACGACAGGGCCCGTCTCAGCCTGGCGATGGGTTTCGCCGACGACATCATCAACACCGTCGTCAGGCAAATCAGCTTCTCCGAATTCGAGAAGCTGCTCCACGCCGCACCGCGGCGCCTGTCGGTCGATGAGAACGTCGCCAACTGGAGGAAAGTCACCCGGGACTTCTACGGGCAACCGGGCGAGATATTCACCTATGGCGACACGGACCATCTCTGGTCGCATATCAGCCATTTCTACCGACCGTATTACGTCTATTCGTATGCGGTCGGACAGCTGCTTACCGCTAGCCTGTTCGCGACCAAGGACCGAATTCCGGATTTCGAAGCCAAATACCTCGACCTGCTCAAAGCCGGGGGGACGAAAGATGCCGTCGAACTTCTCCAGCCGTTCGGGCTGGATCCGACTGACCAAAGATTCTGGGCAAACGGCATCAGGGCCAGCCTGGAAGAGACGGTCCGACTGGCCGAGGAGCTGACCGAAAAGGTCGGACCGGCCCACCTCATCAATCGCCGATAAAACAACCAACCGTTTAAGGACAGACCTCCAGAGGTCTGTCCTTTTTAAACTCCCAAGGCCCCCTACCCCGAGAGAACCCCAAATCAGACACCATCCAATAATCCCTTCCTCTTAAGTCCCCCAGTATTGGGGGATTTAGGGGGGGGGCGGCCGTCGGCGACCCCCGTTGCCCCGCACCGGCGGACCGATCCGCCTTCGGCCCCCTCTCCCTTTGGGAGACTGCCGTAAAGGGGGCCGGACCGACGCATCCGATCGGGGAATCATTGGGGGAAATATAAAAAAATACCTTCCCCTTAAGCCCCTGAAGGCGTAAGTCTCCCGCAGGGAGGGGGTTTGGGGGCTGGGGCGATACGGGGATTTAAGAGATCAAAAGATTAGAGTGGCCGCAATTGACACGCCGGCCGAAAAGCGGTAATTTTGGTGGCGGGTCATTGAAAGCCAAGGAGGCGCTGATGTCGGAAACCCGGAATGCGATACCCATCATCCTGTCCGTAATTGCCGCCCTGATGAACGGTGTGGGGTATGTTCTCTACAACATCCGGGCAACCAAGGGCAATTCCGTCCCCAATCCGGCCAGCTGGATAATCTGGACCGTCATGGCCCTCATCGACACCTTCTGGATGGCGGATGCGACGGGAAACTGGGTGACGGCCGCGCAATTTGCGATCGGAACGGTCGGCTGTATCGCCACCTTCTCCTTTCTTGTCGGAAAGGGAAAGATGCGAAAGCCGAAACCCATCGAATGGGTAATCGTGAGCCTGGAAATACCGATGGTGGTCACTTGGCTGGTTCTCGGACATACCCAAACGGCCGGATGGATCCTCCTGCTCATCTATCTCGTCTCGTTCTGCCCGATGGTCCGGGAAATCCGGACCGATCCGAACCGGGAGAGCGCCGGGCCGTGGGCCATCTGGACCGCAGCCTACGTCCTCCTGACCGTGAACCTGCTCCTGTACGGGAAAAGCCCGTCGGCCATCGCCTTAGCGGTCCTGCTGATGCTGGGACACGGACTGGTGGGATTCCTGTCCAGAGACGGACGGAGAGAAAAAAGGATCCTTTAAAAAAGGCCATCGCCCCGAACCATTGCGGTTCGGGGCTTTTTGTGTCGAAAGACACGGAAGACACGGACCACCGCTATCGCGTCGACTGGATATCCCTATCCAATTCGGCGACGCAGGCGTAAACTTCAATCTTGCTTTGGCCGGATTTCCGAATGGCGTATTGGGTGATTTCCGGGGTTCCCGAAGACGGATCGACCGGCATTTCGGCCAGATAGTCGTCGATCATAATCGCCCCCAAATCCAGACAGGCCTCGCCGGTACTTTCACTGGACTTCAGGAACTGGAATTCGTACAGCTGAAAAAAGAACCCTTCGCTGGAGTTGGCCGCCTGAAACCTGATCCGCGCTTCGGTCACGGAACCCTCGGAAAATTCCAGCTCGACATACTGCAGTCCGACGAACGAACCCTGATAGACATCCACCCAGGCCCCATCCCGGAAAACATCCACATCAACGGCGTTGACCTGTGAACCCCCACGGGCGTCAAAACGTATCTTCTCCGAAACTATCGATCCTATCGAATAGTGGATATATGAGCTCCACTGCGGATCGCCGCTGTTATGGTAGCTACGGGCGTAGGTCAGCGGATTCTGGTCCGTGGCCGCCAACTCGTCCGTCCAGCGGCTGTCCGGGTCGGAGAAAGCTGACGGGGAAATCCAGCCGGTGGCCGGCGATCGGGTCCTGAAGGTCATGTCCGAACCGCTCGCCTCACCGGCACTGTTCCTGGACTGTGCCAAAAAATGATAGGTGGTGTTCGCCGAAAGACCGGTGGCAAATTCGCTGAAGGTATCGCCGCTGGCCAAACCTCCGGTCCAGGCCGTGACGGATCCGTAAGCCGCCGTCGGGCCGTATTGAAACCGGTATTCGTTGGGTGCACCACCGTCGTTGACGATAAGTCCGCGCAGGGTAGCGGCCGTATCCTGTACCCATTCGGCACTCTGCGTCTCCGCTGTCGGTGCAACGACAGCCGTTCCGGCCCGATAGAACTGAAACTCGTAAAGCCAATAATTCCAACCGCTGACCCTGTAATTCCATCGGAAACGCGCCTGGGTCACGTCACCGCCGTCAAAAGCCACCTCGGCCCACCTGCAGTTCCATTCAGCCTCGTTGCCGCCCTCAAACACATCGACCCAGGCCCCATCCCGAAAAACATCCACGTCCACCGCCAAGATATGGGCGTCAAGATAATCGGCGTTGACGCGGATACGATTGGAATAGATGGGGGAACCCAATGTCAGGTATATGAATTGCCCCCATCCGGCACTGCCGTAGGTATTGGCGGCGTAAGTGGTGGTGTTTCCGTCATAGGACAACGCCTCGTTCGACCATTGATTGCCAGGATCGCTGAAACCGTCCGGTGAAACCCAACCGGTCTCCGGCGGATCGCTCCATGTCGCCGTCGCTTCAGCCGTCCGGCCGGCCGCATCGACCACCGACAGTACCGCCAAATAATCGCGTATTTCGGTGTCATGAACCAACCAAGTCGCCTGCCAGACGCCCCGAGAGGCATCCCCGGAAATCAAGGTCAGGGCGGTCGAATCAATACCGCCCCAATCAACGGCTGCGGAAACGATGCCGCCGGAGGACTCCAACTCCGCCGTGGCCGTCATGATGTCGCCCGGAACCACCTTCACCGGCGAGACCCGAAAGGAAATGATCGACGGGCCTTCTTCCTCCTGGGCATGGGCCGGCAACGGAATGGAGGCAGAAGCAATCAGACTCCAGGCGGTTCGGCTGACAGCCGCCAAACCGCGGCCGGAATCACCCCCCCCCCGTCGCCTTGGCCAGATGCTGGCCACAGGGTGAGGAACATCCCGTCGTGGCCGTGCCGATCATGTCCAGGTCCTCGTCCAAACCGGACGGATACGAAAATTCATCGGCAACATATAATTTCACCGCATCCAATATCGATCTGACATCCTTCTGACGACGGACGTTTCGAAGTTCGGCAAAACGCCGCGGCGGGTCAACGGCCACCAATACGGCCGCCGCCAAACCGCCGACGATGCCGATGGTGATCAACAGTTCAATTACGGTAAAACCTCCCTTTCCCCTATGGGGCATACTTGATTACCTTAGAGTGCGGTTGTAGGCAAATTATTTTTATTATACTAATTACCGTGCCGCACCGCAATCTCAAGCTTTCTGCCGCATGCCGCCCATCCGCAAACCAATTTCCAACCAGCCCGCTTCAGGGCTTTTTTTATGCGGGCAAGGCGAATATAATACGAATTAGACACGGAAACGATAACCTCCCAAGAGCCATGAACCACCTCAAACAAACCGACCCGGAAATCGCCGAAGCGATCGCCGCGGAAACGAAACGGCAGCAGGACGGGCTGGAGCTGATCGCCTCCGAAAACATCGTCTCCCCGTCCGTGCTGGAGGCCTTGGGCTCGCCCCTGACCAACAAGTATTCCGAAGGCTATCCCGGAAAACGGTATTACGGCGGGAATCAGCACATCGACGTGACGGAAAGCCTGGCCATCGAGCGGGCCAAGGCCCTTTTCGGGGCCGAACACGCCAATGTCCAACCGCACGCCGGTTCCCCGGCCAACCTGGCCGCCTATATGGCCTTGGCGGAAACGGGAGACAAGATCATGGCCATGGACCTGGCCCACGGCGGCCACCTGACCCACGGCAGTCCGGTCAACTTCTCCGGCAGGCTTTACCGATTCGTCCATTATGGGGTCAACCGAAAGGACGAAAGGATAGACATGGACGAGGTGCGGGAAATCGCCGTCCGCGAACGGCCGAAGGTCATTGTCGCCGGATTCACTGCCTATTCCCGCCACCTGGATTTCGCCGCCTTCAGGGCGATTGCCGATGAGATCGGGGCCTACCTCATGACGGACATGGCCCATTTTGCCGGCCTGGTGGCGGCCAGAGTCCACCCGGATCCGGTCCCCCATTCCGATGTCGTCACCACCACCACGCACAAGACGCTGCGCGGCCCGCGCGGGGCGATGATCCTCTGCCGGACCGCAGACCGGCTAAGGCCGGACGACAAAAAAAACCTGGCCCAAAAAATCGATTCGGCCGTCTTCCCGGGAATGCAGGGAGGACCGCTGGACCATGCGATCGCCGCCAAGGCCGTGGCGTTCAGGGAGGCTTCCCTGCCGGAATTTACCGCTTACCAGAAACAGGTCCTTAAAAACGCCGTTGCCCTATCCGCGGCCCTTCAGGAAAGGGGCTTAAAGATCGTTTCCGGGGGCACGGACAACCACCTGATGCTGCTTGACCTGACTTCCCTGAACCTGGGCGGAAAGGAGGCGGAAACGAAACTGGACAGCGTCGGCATCTGCGTGAACAAGAACATGATTCCGTTCGACCAGCGCAAGCCGAACGACCCTTCCGGCCTGCGTCTAGGCACCCCGGCGCTCACCACGCGCGGATTCACCGAACCGGAGATGGCGGAAATCGCCGGCCTGATCGTTGGCGCGCTGAAGACCGCCGACGGCTTGACGCACGACGGAATTCGGGGCAAGGTGCGGGAATTGGCCGGACGGCATCCGATATACGCGGATTGGCCGTGGTGTTAGCCCCCGAACCGCGTTTCATCAACCCAACCCAATGCAAACAATAGAAGGCAAGGCGATCGCCAAAAAAATTCGGGAGGAGACCAAGGCGGAAATCGCCCGGATCGGATTTCGGCCAGGTCTGGGGGCGATACTGGTCGGCAATGACCCCGCTTCCCGCCTCTATGTCAGCCTAAAGGAAAAGGCCTGCCGCGAAGTCGGCCTGGAATTCACCAAGGCCCTTCTTCCGGAAAACGCCACCGCAGCGGAGGTGGCGGCAAAAATCGACGAGTTCAACAGCAATGAGGCCATCGATGCCTTCATCATCCAGTTGCCCCTGCCCAAACACCTGAACGAGGACAGGGCCATCGCCGCCATGCTGCCGTCCAAGGACGCCGACGGTTTCCACCGCGATAACCTGACCCGCCTGATCGGCGGCCAACCCCGGACATTTCCGGTCTTGCCCCAGGCGGTAACGACCCTGATTGCCTCAACCGGGGAGAACCTGTCCGGAAAAAACGCCCTGATCATCTCCAATAGCCGCGTTTTCTACGAACCGCTGGAGACGATGCTTAAGGCCGCCGGCCTGAAACCAAATTGGGTTGGGGCCAATGACCCGAAGCTGAACCTGAAGGTTCGGCAATCCGACGTGCTGGTCGTGGCGGTCGGACAGCCGGGTCTGATCAGCGGCGGATGGCTGAAAAACGGGGCCATTGCCGTTGACATCGGCACCAACCGCCTGCCGGACGGGACTCTTACCGGGGACATTGACCAGAAGGCCACCGGGGGCAAGGACGGCTGGATCACCCCGGTTCCCGGCGGTGTCGGCCCGGTAACCGTGGCGCTGTTGCTGAAAAATACGGTGGAACTGGCCAAACAACACCGGCGGTAGGGACGCCAAGCCGGTTTCATCGGTTGACAAGCAAAAACGCCTCCCAGACGGGAGGCGTTTTTTGCAAACAGTCGATTATCCCTTAATTTCCTTGATCTGGATCTCAGTGAAATCCTGCCGGTGTCCGGCGCGTCTGGTGTAGCGGACCTTTGACTTGAACTTGACCACTTCCACCTTCTTGGACCGCCCCTGACGGACGATTTCCGCGGTTACGGAACCGCCCTTCACCTGCGGCTTGCCGACCTTGACCTCACCGCCCGCCTCATCGGCGATCAGGAGCGGGTCGAACTTCAGGCCTTTTCCCGGTTCTCCCTCCAGTTTCTCCACCTTGACCTTATCGCCCGGCCTGACCAGATACTGCTTGCCGCCCGTGGCAATGACTGCGATGTTTCCCATATCTTGTGTCTTAATCGAATTGTTCTAATAAATGGCTAAACCGGCAGCGAGGGGATGCCGCCGATATAGGCTGTGGCTTAATTTACCCCAAAACACCGATGGTGTCAACAAATTACGGCCAACTGACCTCCACCGCCTGTCCGGGCTTCCAACCCTGGCTTTGGGCATATCCGCCCGGAACCTCCAAAACAACTGAAACGGGCCTTTGCGGATAGAACGGAAACGGTTCCGTGCCGTTCTCCGGGGGAAAAACTCCTGGGGTAATTTCCAAGATCCGCCCCCCATCGATCCAAACGAAATCCAGGGGAAAATTCATGTCCCTCATCCAAAATCCGTAACGGTCCGGTCGGTCAAACACGAAAATCATCCCCTGACCGGCAGACAGGGATTGCCGCCCGGAAAGGCCCAGGAACCGCTCCGGTGCCTCATCCGCCACCTCGACCGTCACCTCGGACTGTCCGATCCGGACTTCAGCCAACGGCAGGACGGTCACGGAACGAAAGGGATGAAAAACCACCATGACCAAAGAGACCGACAGCACCATGGTCGCCAACCCCAAAACCGGACACCAAACGGGTTTCATAGGTGCCGTTTCCCTCGAATAAGGGACGCCCCCGCCAAAAACGCGGCCGTCAGGCTGACGATCAGTCCCAAAGCCGCCAGCTTCTCCCAGCCCCGCAGAACCAGGGTGGAAACCCCGAAGGCCGCGGCCGAAAACCAATAGAACAGGACGGCCTGCCGTTGGGAGAGGCCCATGTCCACCAGCCGAAAGTGGAGGTGGCTGCGGTCACCCCGCCAAACCGGCTGTCCCTGCCGAATGCGGCGAAAGATCACCGCTACGGCATCAAAAATGGGCAGCCCCAGAATCAGTAGGGCCGTGGCTATCTTTCCTCCGGAGACTATCGCCAGGGCACCAAGAAAAAAACCTGCCAGGGTCGCCCCGCCTTCGCCCAAAAATATCTTGGCCGGACTGAAATTGAAGACCAGAAACCCGGCGAAGGCCCCGGCTCCGGCCATGGCCAGAATGGCCGTATCCGGCTGACGGACATCCACCATCTGGCTGACGGCCGCGATCACCAGACATCCGATCACGGTCACGCCCGCCACCAGGCCGTCGATCCCGTCCAGGAACTTGGTGGTGTAGGTCATTCCCATGAGCCAGACGAAAGAGAAGATGTCCGCCAAAAGGGTCAGCCGGTACGGCAGCCCCTCCCACCAGACGACGGTCCAGGAAAGGGAATCGAGATGAATCTGCCCGCCCAAGGGATTGGTGATGTACTTAACGCCAATGCCGCTCGCGATGACGACGACCGCCGCCAAGATCGGCCAGACCACCTGCTGCCACGGCTTCAGCCTGAAACGGTCATCCAACACCCCGCCGAACGCCAGTAAAAATCCGGCCATCCCCAACCCCCACAGGTACTTCAGTCGGATGTGTTCGCCCGGCAGCCACCCGGCCTGTCCGGCCACGGTCAGGGTCAGGGCCAGGGCCAGGAACACGGCCACGCCGCCCCACAGCGGCACCGGACGGCCGTGCCACCGCCGCTCCGCATCCGGTTGGTCAACGGCCCCGAAACGGCAGGCCAACCAGCGAACCGCCGGAACCAATCCGGCGGCCGCCAAAAAGGCGATCAGGGCAGTGAGCAGATACGGCATACGACATGAAAATTAACACAAAAGACAGGATTTGGAAACTCCACGGTCAGGCTTGACAAAAAACCGCGCCATCCGGCTTCTCGGATGGCGCCCTCTTTTTTCTGCCAAAAAAATGGTTTATGCCGTTCATTTCAGGGCCACGCCGCCGTGGCCGGTGACAACGAAATCTACCTTGTCGACCGGGACGAAACCGAGATCCGCCACCCGGGATTCCACGTTGCCCATGGACCGCTGGCTCAAAACCTCCAGATTAAGCTGCCGCTTCTCTTCCTGCAGCAGACTTATCATCTCCTCCGTGTCGCCGATGGCGAAACCGAGGGCCGAAGTCCTGTTGTTCAGACAGAGATAGCCGGCGAACAGCGTCACCGCAGACAGCGCCAAAAAAAGGTTCAAAACCGCCAACCACCGGTATCGCCCGACCGAAACCCAGGCCTGACGGCTGAAAATCCCCGGGATTCCGGAAACGGACATCTCAACGTTTTGGTTGTGGTCGTTATGGTCCATTTTTTTTTAATTTACACGGTTGTCTTTTCCGCCAGCCGCAATTTGGCGCTTCGGCTCCGGGGATTTTCCCTAATCTCCCCGGTTTGGGCCGTAATCGGCCGCCTGGTGACGGTCTTTACCGACCCCTCACTTTCCGCCTGCCGGAAAAAATTCTTCACGATCCGATCCTCCAGCGAATGGAAGGAGATGACCGCCAACCTTCCGCCCGGAGCCAAGACCCGCAGCAGGGCCGGCAGGGCCTCCTCCAGGTTCCCCAACTCGTCGTTCAGGGCGATCCTTAGGGCCTGGAAGGTCCGGGTGGCGAAATGCAGTTTCCCGTGGCGGTAATGGGCCGGAACGGCCCTGGCCACGGCATCCACCAGTTCGAAGGTGCGCTGAAGGGGGTGTTTTTCCCGCTCTGCCGCTATCCTCTCGGCAATGCGGCGGGCATAGCGCTCTTCGCCGTATTTGGCCAAAATCGAGGCCAAATCCCCTTCGGACAGCGAATTGACCAGGTCAGCGGCCGTGAGTTCCTGGCGCCGATCGAACCGCATGTCCAGCGGCCCGTCGGCCCGAAACCCGAATCCCCTTTCCGGATCGTCGATTTCCATGGAGGAATACCCCAGATCCAGAAGTGCCGCCTGAGCCGGCCCGAACCGGTGATCGCTCACCGCTTTTTCGACCTCCCGATAGTTCGCGCGGACAAGCATGACGCGCGAGCCAAACCGGGAAAGTCTCATTCGAGCCGCATCAAGCGCCGCTTCATCGATATCCAGGCCCAACAGTCGGCCGTCCGGTGCCGTCCTCTCGAGCATGACGGCAGAGTGCCCACCGGCCCCGACCGTGCAGTCGATGACCGAATTGCCTGGCTTGAGATCAAGCCCGTTGATGGTCTCCCCCAACAAAACTGGAATGTGCGGTGGCCGACGGCCGTTGCCTTTGGGGTCCATACCCCTCAAATCCCCAATTCCCCCATCTTTTCGGCAATGCCGTTCGAATTGCCCTCCGTTTTTGTCTTGTATTTTTCCCATGCCTTCCGGTCCCAAATCTCCAATCGGCTGTAAAGGCCGGCAATGACCGTCTCCCGACCCAACTTGGCGTATTGCCGCAGGTATTCCGGCAGCATCACCCGTCCCTGGGAATCCAACCCCACATCCATGGCTCCGGCCAGCATCAGCCGGGCAAAGGCCCGGGAATTGGACTGGCTCATCGGCAGGTTGGCCAGCTTGGCGGCCAACACCTTCCACTCGTCCATCGTGAACACGAAAAGGCAGCTGTCAAGGCCCCGGGTCACGACCGCCCCCTTGGACAGGTCCTTGCGGAACTTGGACGGTATGGCCAACCGTCCCTTGTCATCAACCGTATGTTGGTATTCGCCGATGAACATGTGTCTTAGGCAGGTAACCGCTTGTGGATAACTTTTTAGTTTATTTTTGCTTATTTTAGCTTATTTTTTAATTTTCTATTTCCCCACTATTCACCACTTTATTCCATTACACTTTTATTATACCCCACTTTTGTAAACGCCACAACACAAGTCCCCCACCAGAAAATACGGGTCAAA
>JAFGIV010000026.1 GCA_016929435.1 Candidatus Uhrbacteria bacterium
CTGGCCCTGGTTCGGGAGATGGGGATATACCGCCAGGACTACTGCGGCTGCCGGTTTTCGCTGGAGGATCGCCGGAGGTTGGGCTGAGGGATTAGGCCCGGTCGACATGTCGTGACAGCAAAAAACCACCGGATTTAGTCCGGTGGTTTTGTGACCTATTGGATTTACTCCTTAACCTCCTTAACCTCCTCAACCTTATCCAGCATCTCGTCGATGCCTTCCTCGGTGATCGGGTTCTCTTCCCCCTCGGGAGGGGTTGAATTTTCAGTGGAATCCGTTTCGGCCGGGTTCAGGACTTTCTCGGTCCAGGTTTTTTCCTCTTCCATATTGATGTGGGATTAATGTTAATATTTTAATAATAAAATCATAGCACAAAAAACCGTTCTTGTCAAGGGTCATGTAATTGGGCCAAAAGCAAGCTGACGGAACAGGGTTGGTGAATGTGTGGTATAATTAAAATAGAAAACAGAAACAAAACGATGTTTGCCGAAAAAACGGGAAAAATAATCTTGGTTTGTCTGGTTATTGCGCTCGCTGGAGCCGGGTTTTTGGCCGGTTACCGGGGAGCCTCTTGTTTATGGGGGCCGAAAGCGGTGGCTTTGGCCGTGGACGAGTCGTTGGACACCGACGCTGACGGGTTGGCGGACCTGCTGGAGATTACCGTTCACCATACCGACCCCACCAGACCTGATACGGACGGTGACGGTTATGCCGACGGCCTGGAGGTCGCTAACGGCTATTCGCCCCTGCACGGCGAGTCGAGGCGGATGGTCGATGTCGATACCGATCGGGATTACCTGAACGACGATTGGGAGGTTAAGGCCGGAACGGACCTGACCGATCCGGATTCGGACGGGGATCTTTACCTGGACGGAACGGAAGTGGCGGCGGCCTATGACCCGCTGGACCCCAATCCGGTCAGGGTCAGCAAGAGGATTGACGTGGACCTCAAGACCCAGACCCTATCCTATTACCTGGACGAAAAATTGGTGGAGAGTTTCCCCATCTCTTCCGGGCTGCCCGGAACACCCAGTCCGGTCGGGAATTTTTCGGTCCTGGACAAGGTTCCGGTCAAGCATTACGGCGGTCCGGGTTTCGATTTTCCGAACACCAAATGGAACCTGCTGTTCCACCGTTCCGGTTCCGGGACGGGGTATTATGTCCATGGGGCATATTGGCACGACAATTGGGGGCACCCGATGAGCCACGGCTGCATAAACGTTCCCTATGAGCGGATGGAACGGCTATACTGGTGGGCCCAACACGGCACGCCGGTGGTGATCCGTTAAGACCGGAAAGACCGGGGTTTGACCGCCGGTTTTTTTGGTGTTAGCCTCAAAACAGGTGATCTTTTGAAAACAGAAACGGGGTAGTAAATGGAACAGGGAGAAAGTGCGATGGGCAAAAGAACGGTCGAAGAAACGGTTGCGGCCGTTACGGATAGCGCCAGGAGACTGGTAACGGGGGAAGCGGCAGGCCGGCGGTCCCTGCCGCACGAGACGGTGGTTTTCGTCACCGACGATTTGGAGCTCGGAATTAATGTCGATGCGAACGGAGACCGGGTGATGATGCCGGACGACACGCCGGTGTTCGTCGGTATCGGCGCCTGGGATACCCTGGAGGAGTACGGCATCCTGGACCGGGAAACGATCTCTCATTTTAGCCGACGGACCCCAGCCAACCAGTTCATGGTTTTGGCGGATGTCGGCGGAGGGGGGTCAGACGATTTTGTTTTTGGGCGCCTGGATATTGGACGGACAGTCAGGTCCCCCAAAGAGAATGACGTGATGAACATCCGGAAACGGATCGAAATCTGGAACCATCTGTCCGCCCAGGCCGGATGGCTGAAGCGGACTTTCGGATGGGACCATCTCAATCCAGACAAAATCCTGTTGCTGATCGATTCCGCGGACGAGTCGCAGCAGCGCCTGATCGGTATCCTGGAGGGAATCGTTTCCACGGGGGTTCCGGGTCAGCCCCGCCTGCTGGTTTGTTGCATGGATCGCAATATCATGAAGTTAATATTGGGAATATCGGGGTACAGTGAGGTGTCCCAGGCCATCAATGACATGCCGCCGAGGATTTATGAGGTGGTGGTAGCCGCTTTCGGTGAGGCGACGGTCTTTTTTTCCTGACCCGTATCTTTCGGTTCTTTTCGGCCGTCGGTTTGCCCGGCGGCTTTTTTTGTCCCGACGATATGGTATAGTTCAGGGACTATGGACAAGACCTTATTTTTTGGGTTTGCGGCGGCGCTCTGCCTGTCCTTCCCGGCGGCAGTCATGGCCCAGGACGTTCCGGGGGAAACTGCGGCAACGGACGTTTTTGCCGCTGCCTCGACCGTGGCGGTTGGGGAGGGGGACGATGCGCCGGTAACAGACATCCTTCATGCCGTTCGGGTGGCCAAGATCAAGCTGGAGAGGGAACGCCTGAAGCGGCTGGAGATCTGGGGCGGAAATCCTCCGGTTTACGGCGAATTTCCGGCCAGGGCCGAGATAGTCCTAGCCGTCTGGCGGAAGGACGCGAAAACCGTCAATCTTTACCTGGCCGACAAGCAGGGGGCCAGGCTATGGATGAAATCCCCCGGCGCCCCGCCGATCAGCGTCAGCCAGCATGCCCAGGTCAATTCCCGCTATGCCATACCGGAAGGGCATTCGGCGACCGTGGTCGGGGTCCTGTATCCGGTAATGGACGAAACGGTCGTTTCGGGAAGGACATCCTACCGCACAAGGGAAACCGTCCATGTCCCGATTTCACGGGAGATGTTCGTTCCGGATATCCTGACTGCCGGTTCCGATTACCTGTCGTTCCTGGTTCGGGATGCCCACGACGAGATGGCCAGGAGGGGGATCCGGTCCAGGACTTACCCCGATCGGCTGCTTTCGGAGATCGTCGACCCATACCTCATCAAGTCGATCGTGGTTATCGAGCATTCCGGGCACCAGAAACTGTTGGGGGACAGCGACCCGGAATCGGTTCTGGGGAATTTTTACGTCAATTTGGCGGTTAACGGAGAGACGGCCTTTGATGAGGCCGAGTCATCGGCCGGGGCCCTGGGGTTGGCCCAGTTCATACCCTCCACCTATGCCCTGTTCGTGCGGAACCGTCCCGATCTCGGCCTGATCCCCGACTTTAGGGCAGGGATGGCCGACCATCGCAACGCCCTGATTGCCGAGGCGGCCTATTTTGACGATTCGTTGCGTCTTTTGCCGGCCGATTTGAGGGAGAAATACCTGATTAACCCGTCCGCCGTAGCCGCCTACCTGGCGGCGGCCTATAACGGCGGCGTCACCAGGGTCAAGCGGGCCTACCTGAATTTTGGTGAGGATTGGGATCAGTACCACGGCGGCAACCATAGCCTAAGGCCCGAGACCGTCACCTATGTGGCCAAGCTCCGGAAGGTCTATTCCATGATGGAAACCGGGGTCTATGCCACGCCGAGTGCCCCGAATAACGCCATACCGGCCGAACGGACAGTGGCCGTTGCCCAGACTTCCTTTGACCCGGTTGGAACGGTGTGTTTCGGGGACGGCAGTTGCGTGACCGTCAACTGATTTCCCCAACCCGTCGATATCATCTCCGGCGATCTGTTGCTGACCAAATCAAACTTCATCGGTTTCAGCCAATGCCCGAAAAGGCTTTGGCTGGAGAAACACCGAAAGGACCTGTTGCCGACCGAGATCGATCCGGTCCGACAGAGAATTTTTGACGAAGCCCAGGAGGTGGAACTTTTGGCCACCCAGCTTTTTTCCGGCATTGCCCAGGCCTATGACGGAAATTTCGGTCAGGCGTTCTTTAAGACCGAACGGCTGATTAGGCAGGGGGCCAAAGCCGTTTACCAGCCGTCCTTCCGGACCCGGAACGGCCTTTTTTGCCGTTCGGACATAATTGCCCGGAACGGCCACGACCGTTGGGACCTGTACGAAATCAAGAGTTCGACCAGGCCCAAGGACGAGCATTTCCTGGACCTGGCCTTTCAGCGCATCGTTTTGGAGGACGTGGGTTTGGGGGTAGGGAAGACATTCGTGATTCACGTGAACACGGATTATGTTCGGAACGGCCCGATCGATCCGGCCGGTATCCTGACGGTATCCGACGTGACGGATGACGTGGAGGCGGTGATGCCGCGGGTGTATGCGGATATCGGTCCGGCCATGGATGTCATGGGAAAGGACAGCGAACCGGCAGTCCCCATCCTTAACCAGTGCCACAGGCCCTTCGAATGCCCGTTCGTCGGCTACTGCTGGAGGGATGTCCCGAAGGATTCCGTCCACAGACTCGGGCTGGACGACGGGCCGCTGTCCGGTTTCCTGGATCAGGGAACGGTTTTGGCCAAGGATGTCCCGGAGGAGGCGGTGACGGCCAGGGGAAAGAGGCTGTATCTTCAGTCCCTGAAATTGGGCAGGCCGATCATTGACAGGGAAAGCGTCATCGGTTGGCTTCGGCAGTTGAGATACCCCATATGCCACCTGGATTACGAGACTTTCGCCTCGGCCATTCCCCTGTTTGACGGCTACCGGCCGTATCAGCAGATGCCGTTCCAGTACTCGGTCCATGTCCAGGACTCGCCGGGGGCGGATATCCGGCATTTCGAGTACCTGGCCGAAACCTGGGGGGATCCGGTGCCAAAACTGGCCGAATCCCTGTCCGGGGTCATCGGTTCGGGCGGAACGGTCATGTCCTGGTATTCGGTTTTCGAATCCGGGCGGAATGACGAGATGGGGGCCCACCTTCCGGAATTCGCCGAATTTTTCTCGTCCGTAAATTCCCGGATGGTGGACCTGATGGAACCGTTCAAGGAGGGGATGTATGCCGATTGTCGGTTTGGCGGTTCGGCTTCCCTAAAGGCCGTTTTGCCGGTTCTGGTCCCCTCGCTTTCCTATAAGGGTCTGGGGATCGGTAACGGCGGTTTGGCTTCGGTCCAATGGAGAAAGATGGTTGATCGCCATACTTCGGCCGAAGAGTCGCGGAAGATAAGGGCCGATCTCCTTGAATATTGCGGTCAGGATACCTTGGCCATGGTGAGGATACTGGAGGTTTTGGAGGGCTTGCGGAAAAAGACCGACCCATAACGGGTCGGTCTTGCGTGCGGTTAGGGAAAGGCCCGCACGGGCCTCAGAAGGGGATGGTGCCGACGGCGGCCGCCAGTCTTTTGGCCCTTTCCAGCGGACGCCTGAAAGCGACCGTCAGGGCCATGTCCCAGAACCCTTTTGATTCGGGATTGAGACCGAACGGCTTCAGCATCCGTTTGGTCGTGGTCGAACCGCCGGTGGAGAACAGTTCGACGAACATTCGTCCGCCGTTCGGGCCGAGCCGCCTTCGGGAATCGAGCAGCATTGCGGCCAGGAGGCCGCCAAAGGCGTAACCCAACGAACGTCCGGGACGGAACAGGTAGTGGCTTACGGACCATAGGCTTTCCGTCCCCTGATAGAGGAAATGCCTTCCGTCCGGACCGTAGATTTCGGACACCGTTTCGGTCCACAGTTCGCCCAGCCTCTCTCCGGAAGGCTGTCGCGCAAGCTTGCCGACTCGATTCCCGAAATCGTCGTTGACGACTTGGAGGAACACCGAATCCGCCAGGTGGCAGATCCAATTGACCGTAAGGGCCAAGGCATCCCGTTCCCTGCCCGACGATTCGGCATCGCCAAGGAGCGTTTCCGTCAGTATGCCCTCACTGATTTTGGAGAAAGTTTCGTTCAGGTGATTTGGGCCCCTGAACAGCAGTACCCCCTGGGCCGTTCCCGAGAGGACCCCGTTCACCGCATGCCCAAGCTCGTGGGCCAAGGTCCATAGGTTGCGCCTGAACCCATGGAAATTGACTAGGGGAAAGGAGATGGCCTTTCCGTCCGGCATGAACAGTGTCCGGTTGAAGGACGACCCGTTGCTGCCCGGGTTGGGTTTCCCGTTAATCCGTTTCCCTTCGGATGCCTGTCGGGCTATTTTGGCCAACTCCGGGTCAATCCGTTCGAGGGAACGGGAGACAAGTCCCATGGCCCTGTCGAAAGGAATGGGTTCCCCCAATCCGTCCGGGAGAAAAAAATTGCGGTCCGACCACTCCAGGGTTTTTTTGTTGATCAGGTCAGCCTTTAGCCGAAAGAGCTCCCCCAATATTTTTGGGGCACTGGCCCGAACCGATCGGGTCAGGTTCTCGGCCGTTCTGTCGCCTATGCCGTCCTTTTTTCGGCGGTTCGGCAGATCGGCGTCCCTCATCAGTCTCCAGACCCTTTTGGCGGCCTCATCCGACCACTCACCCCTCAGCCGATCGTTCAGTGAACGGAGTATTTTGGATCGGGTATCCGATCCCGGATCGGAATTGGCGAACATTACGGTTTCCCGGTGGAGGGAAACCTCCGCCGGAGACGGATGATGCGAACTTCCTGTTGGGGAAGACGGAACGTTTTTCCGACTCGCCCGCCGCATCCGCTCGATCCAGTGGGCATGCCTGGCGGCCATCGAGTCGCCGACCCGGCAGAATTTTTTTACGGTTCCCCTCGGCAATCCGGCTATCTCCCTGACATAGAATTCCAGTTCGGTCCGTATTTCGTCCAGCTGTCGGCGTATTGCCCCGGTTTTTTTGAGGAGATGGGGATTGCTGAGGTTCGTTGATTCCGTCAGCTCAAGAAAGGCGGAAATCCGGTCAGCCGCAGCCATCAGGCCGGCGTATCCCCCCAGACTCCCCTCCAGGGTTTCGGTCAGTTTGCCTCGGTGCGCGGTCCTGAAGGATCGCGTTGATTCCTTCAGGGTCCCCACGTCACGTGCGATTTTGGGGTCATCAACCGAACCGTAGATAACGGTCAGGTCCCAACACGGTGTACCCATTTTCAGCTCCTCATTTTTTTTTGTTTTCTTGTTTTGAAAGTCCTTTCCGGTCAATTTAGGCGACATCGGCCGTCATGTCAAATCCTCTTGTCCGGTAACGGATCAGGATGTAGAATTGCAAAAGGTATGTTCCATGGGTTCGTCAGACTATCGTTGGTCATTTCCGTCCTTTTCGTTACGGCGGCCGGCTGTTTTTACGTCGCTGCCGGGGGCGACGACTCGCATTTTTGCCGCTCGACCCGTTTCGTCAAGGGGAACATGCCGGTCCTGCCGATTCCTGAAGGTTTCTGCGGGGCGGTTTCACCGAAGGATCCGCGGCAGCTTCCTCCGCCCCCCAAACCAAAGGGCATTGAGGACTCCGTCTTTTTTCGGCGGGGAGGACCCGAGTCGTCCGGCAGCTAACCCGCTTGGCTGCGTTTCAGGTCCGGCGGCGGCGTTTCGTGGTATAATTAGAGAATGGGGAAGAACCAACCTGAACGGAAACGGAATATGACGGTAAGCAAAATTGTCTGCATTGACGACGATCCTTTCTACCGCGATCTCTACGTCAATATCCTGGAAACGAAAGGGTTCCGGGTCGTGACGGCCGGTGACCCTGAAGAGGGCCTGAAGGCCATTCGTGAGCACCATCCCGACCTGGTTACCCTTGACGTGATGATGCCGGAGTCCCAGGGGGTGTTTGACGGTTATGGCCTGCTGAAGCGGTTGCGGGACGAGCCGGAAACCGCCAACCTGCCGGTGATCATGATTTCCGCCTTGGGGGATAGGGAGGATGCGGAACACGGACTGAAGGTCGGGGCCCGTGCCTACCTGCCGAAGCACGAAATGACCCCGGACGGGCTGGTCGAGATGATAGCGGATATCCTGTCTGAAAAATCCGAAAAAGCCGAGAATGCCCCCGAAAAATAGGGGCATTCTCTTCGCTATTCCGAAACGGACAGGTTGATCTCTTCCCCGATCGGGTGCAGGCCAAGGGCCTTGGGGGATACGGTTCGGATGTCCTGCCACCTGTATCCAAGGGAAACGAAAGTGGACTCTGAAGCGATCGGGCGACGTTGGCCAAGGGATATCACGTAGACCCTTGGGTCATCCTGGGACTTTATCAGGCTGCCGTCCGGGAAAATGGCCGGTTCGCCCATTGGGGTAAGGTCAATTTGGGCGGCGGACATGGTTCGGGTCGGTTGTCCGCGGAAGGCTAGGTCCAGCAGGGCCCGGTCGTGAAGGGCATGCCGTTCGTCGTTATCGAACCACCACCAGCCGCCGCTTCGCGGATATTGGACCAGGTAGCCTGTTGGGGAGGCGGATTCGGCGGTCAGCGGGACTCCTTCCGGATAATCCTCGATTTCCTCCGATGTCACGTCCTCGACCTCTTCGGGGTTGAAGCCTATTTTTACGAATGCGGCCGGTGAGGCCAAGCGGCGCTTTTTGCCGTGAACCAGCAGCCAAACCGTTCCGTCTTCGGTTCTAGCCAGCGACGGTTCCGCCAGCCGAATGGCCGGTCCCGTGTTTTCCGCCAAGGCGGCAAAATCGTATTCGTTGATGTCGATCGGCATGACGGCCGCAAACCGGCTCTTCAGGACGGTCGGGCTGGTGATGGGGCGGAGCTTTCCGGCTCGGACCAGGCCAACCTGTCCGGTCTTTTCGTTCCGAACCAGGCTGCCGTCCGGGTAACCGATACCTTGCCCCTCGCCCCACCAGCGGTTCCAGATGCTTTGGATCAGGCGATTGCCGTGCAGGTGCGGGGTGTAGGCGTAAAGGGCGGCCGTGGCCATGTTGGCCGGCGTGACGGTCAGCCCGTCGATTCGTCGGGCCTCGCCGGGTTTCGGCAGGCTTGGCGATTTCACCCCCTCGTTCCAGAACCAATCGACGAATCCGGCCCCGGAATCGATCTGTTTGGCCAGCCCCCTGTGCCTGACGACGGCCGGGTCGTCCTTGGCGCACGAGTCACAGACACCGTAGCCCGTGGCGAAATCAAGTTGCCCTTGGGAGGGGTTGGCCGTTTCCACGGCGCTCGACTCCTTTTGCAGCAGGACCAGCAGGTATTGCGGGTTGACCCGATGCCTTTGGGAAGCGTCATAAATCAGCTGGGCCGCGCCTTTCAGCAGCCCGTCGTTCGGATCGACATCGAAACGTTTCCCCAGGCCGCCCTTCTGGTTCAGGAAAGCGGAAATCTGCCAGAAATCCATGGTCCAATGGTCGCGGATCGTCCGGTCGTTGAGGACATTGTTCGGGTCAAAGCCCTGGGTCATTCCGGGTGAGGGGAATGTGGCCAGCGAAACGAGGCCGGTCAGGGCAATCGCCGCTATTTTTTTGGTGTTCATGTCTTTATTATACGGCATTGCCGCTCGGTAACCAATATGTTGAATAAACCAAGCTGGAATACGATGTCGTCATGGTGGATGATGCCCTGTCCGGAAAGATGCGTCCGAAAATCGTCGCCTTGGCGAAGCGGCAGGGCAGGATTTAGGATATTGACGAGGAGCCGGAGGCCATCCTGGTGGATAGCGTCTGACAGTTAAAAAACCGCCTCAACTTTTCAGTATATTGGCGGTAAGCGGTAAGTAGTTGGTTTATTAAGTCCTTCTTACGGCAAGCATCCTTCAGCTCGAAGCCTGTTTACCGTGTCACAATAAGCTTTGGTATAGTCTCCGTACTCTTCCGACCCGACGAGCGGGGCAAGCGCCCCGTGAACTCTCACGACATTTTCCGGCTCTTTCAAATAGATCAGAGCCAGACTTACGGCACACCCGAAGGTGTTTCCGCTGTGTCCGTCGTCAAGGTCGGGCACCACTATCCTCTGTTTCTCCCACGGCATGTCATAGAACTCTGCCAGGGCGGAAGGCGCCCTCTCTGAGACTATTGCCTGTGGGTTTTCTGCTACGATTTGATTGCTGATTGAGGTGGCAATGACCACCGCTTGCTCGCAACAGAACATCTCGTAGCTTTCGTATTTCCAGCGGAAATTGAGATTGTTCGTCCTGAACTTGTCTATCCGTTTTTGGAATAATACAGGCAAGTTCTTGTATTTTTCGTCCAAAATCTGCCTGTTCTTCTCGAATTTATCTTTTTGCTCTTTTTCGTAGGCGGCGATTTCTCTTGCATTTTCTTCGGCTTGCTCTTCTTTGGTGCGATAATAACAGCACACACCGTTAATGAAGAGACCACGGACAATGTGGCCTGGCCCTCTTCCGTAAAAACGAGCAATATCCCCGGTTTTTACGGAAACCCCCCATTCTTCCCTTATTCCGAAACTCCACCCATTTTTTTGGGTGAACGAATCGCAGTCGGCATCCATGACCTCGATATCCTCAAACTCCTTGTCCTCGGCTATTTTTAACGCGAGGATTAGAGCTTTTTTGGGATTGCGTATACCTTGGTAAGGCATTGAGGGTTTCCGCCCTCTGCTTTTTTGCCATTCGGCGTGAGCCAAGATGTATTCCGCGGACCACGACGGATAACGTTCTACTTGTTTCTTTTTCATTTTTTCTCCTTGTCTGTAATCATCCCCTCGTTTGGGGGAATGATATTTTTTAAACAACCGAAAATATCATATCATAAAAAACCGCCCCTGTCAAGGATGTTGTACATTACCCTTAATTTTGACCTTAGGCCCAAGATAAGATAAAATTGCCGTCATGAGAAAGGCGAGTAAAGCCGAAATCAGCCGGTCGGGTTTGGCCAGGGAACTGCTGAAACGGGATGACGTCCAACCGGAATATGCCGCACCGCCCGGTCTGACCAGGCGGTTGGTCAGGGACATCTCCAGGAAAAAAGGCGAACCGGATTGGATGACGGACAGGCGGCTCCGGGGTCTGGAGCTTTATTTGCGCACCCCATTGCCGGATTGGGGGCCGGACCTTTCCGGCTTGAACCTGGATGACATCGTCTATTATGTCCGCCCGAAAGCCGGCGAGTCCCAGGACTGGAAATCCGTGCCTAAGGAGATCCGGCGGACCTTTGACCGGTTGGGCATCCCGGAATCGGAGAGGCATCACCTGTCCGGTGCCGGGGCCCAGTACGATTCCGAGGTTGTCTATCACCGTCTTCAGGAGGAATGGGCCGATCGGGGGGTGATTTTCGCCAACATGGATGAGGCGGTCCGAAAATATCCGGATCTGGTACGGAAACATTTCATGACCGAATGCGTTCCAGTCAGCGACCACAAGTTTGCCATGCTGCATGCGGCCGTCTGGAGCGGCGGGACCTTCATCTATATTCCGCCGGGAGTCAGGCTGGATCTCCCGCTGCAGGCCTATTTCCGGATGAACGCCCAAAAGGGCGGGCAGTTCGAGCACACCCTGATCATCGCCGACAGGGGGAGTGAGGTCGAGTACATCGAAGGGTGCAGCGCTCCCAGGTATGACGCCAGCTCCCTCCACGCCGGATGCGTGGAGATATTCGTCGGTGAGGGGGCAACCGTCCGTTATTCCTCAATCGAGAACTGGAGCCGGAACACATACAACCTGAACACCAAACGGGCCCTGGTTGACGGCCACGGGAGAATCGAGTGGCTGAGCGGCAATTTCGGCAGCGGCCGGACCATGCTCTATCCGATGAGCGTGCTGCGGGGCCGGAAGGCATCCTCTGAGGGCTTGGGGGTGGTTTTCGCCGGTCCGGGGCAGGTTTTGGACATCGGCTCCAAGGTGATCCACGCCGCCCCGGAAACCTCATCGGTCGTGAACAGCCGCAGCATCAGCCGGGGCGGCGGTCGGGCCGTGTTCCGCGGGTTGGTGCGGGCGGTCGGGTCGGCGGACGGTTCCCGTTCGACGGTCAGCTGCGATGCCCTGCTCCTGGACGGTCAATCGTCGGCCGGTGCCTACCCGACCGTTCGGGCCGAATGTCCGACCGTGGAGATCGCCCACGAGGCGACCGTCGGCCGTTTGGGGGAGGAGAGCCTGTTTTACCTGATGTCCAGGGGGCTTTCGGAGGAAGAGGCCAGAAAGGCCATGGTCAGCGGATTCGTCCGGCCGTTCAGCCGCCGTCTGCCGCTGGAGTACGCCGTGGAACTGGAAAGGCTCCTGGAACTGGAGATGGAAAGAAAAGTCGCCTGACATGTCGATTCCAAAATTAAATTTCAAGTACGGTCTGGGGGTCGGCTTTGATCCGGCATCCGTATCCTCCCCGTTCTATTCCGGATCAGTGCCGCAGGTTGACCTGATTGGCCGACCCGGTGTCGTTGAGCGGTGCGTTGACCTGTCTGGCGATCGGGTACTCGGGAAGGTGACGGCTGAATTGGGGGGGCTTTTTTCGGGCGGTGATCCGGTGGCCGATTGGGTCCGCAACGGTACCGGATACGGCCTGGCCATCCGCCTGACGGGGAACGAAACGGATCGGACGCCGATCCGCGTTGACCTTACGCTTTCCCCATTGACCTCCGTCCGCGTTTTGGTGGTCGCCGACCCGGGAGTCAGGGGAACGGTTATTTTTCGGCGGCACGGTGTTGGGCCGACCGTCATGCTCATGGAGGCCTCTTTGGGCCAGGGGTCCGAAATCAACCTGGTTCGGGTGCAGGACATGGAAGGGGGGGACGATTTTGTCCGGCTGCAGGCCGGATTGGGCGGGCAATCGCGCCTGAACCTTTCCGAATGCCTGTTCGGAGGCGGCTACTCGTCTTCCTGGGCCGATGTCCGCCTGACGGGGGAAAAGGCCTCGTTCCATTCGCGTGTCCTGCTGGTTGGGGGGCGAAAGGAACGGTTCGATATCCGGCGGGTTGTCCGGCACCTGGCCCCCAATTCCGAGTCCTCCATGAATACGACCTCGGTCCTGACCGGTTCGGCCAAGGCCATCGATCGGGGGTTGATCAATGTCCCCTTTGGAGTCAAGGGTTGTTCCGGAACCCAGAAAACGGATACACTGATCCTGGAAAGGGGGGCGGAATTCGTCTCCCAACCGCAGTTGGAGGTGGGGGAGGGCGATGTCCAGTGCCGACACGCCGCGACCGTCGGCCATCTTGACGCGGAGTCGGTATTTTACCTGATGTCCCGCGGCCTTACGGAATCCCAGGCCAGGCGCCGGCTGGTGGAAGGGTTCGTTTCCCCCATGCTGGCCGGAATGAGGGAGGTCGGCATGGCCGAAATGGTCGGCTGCCTGGTGGGGGAAAGGCTGGATTCCGAACGTAACGCAGAATGATGACATGAAAAGAATCGATCCACACCGGCTCCGTTCGGAGTTTCCGATGCTGTTCCGGAAAAATTCCCCGACCTACCTGGACTCGGCCGCTTCCGGCCAGACGCCCAAGGCGGTATTGAGGGCCATGGACGGCTATTACCGCCGGTATCGCGCCAACGTCCACCGCGGGATGTATCCGGCCAGCGAACGGGCCACGGAGGAATACGAGGGGGCCAGGAAAAAACTGGCCGGGTTTCTGAATGCCGATCCGCGGGAGGTCGTCTTCACCCGGGGAACGACCGAGAGCCTGAACCTCTTGGCCTATTGCCTGGCCCCGACCCTGAAGCCCGGCGACGAGGTGGTGATGACCGTCATGGAGCACCACAGCACGATTGTCCCCTGGCAGCAGTTGGCCAAGAGATACGGCTTTGAGATCAAGTATATCGGCATCGATGGGGACGGACAGCTGGATATGGCCTCGGCCCGGGAGATCCTCAAGTCGAAAAAAATACGGATAGTTTCCCTGATTCACGTGTCCAATGCCCTGGGAACGGTCGTTCCGATCAGGGAGCTGGTTGGCTTGGCCCATGGTGTCGGGGCTCAGGTGATCGTCGATGCCGCCCAGTCCGTCGGACATCGGCCGGTTGACGTCAGGGACCTTGATTGCGATTTCCTGGCGTTTTCCGGCCACAAGATGTTCGGCCCCACCGGAATCGGGGTTCTTTTCGGCAAGGCAGGTCGTTTGGAGGCCATGTCCCCGTTCCTCTACGGCGGGGACATGATCTCCAGGGTCACCTTCGAGGAATCCCAATGGAACGAACTGCCGTGGAAGTTCGAGGCCGGCACCCCGAACGTCGCCGGGGCCATCGGTTTGGGGGCGGCGGTCGATTTCATCGGTGAACTCGGACTGGAGGCGATCCATCGGCATGAGACCGAAATCACCGCCCGGGCGATCCGCCGCCTGTCTCGGATCAGGGACATCGTCATTTACGGTCCGCCGGACGGAACGGATCGGGGAAACCTGGTCTCGTTCGGCCTGAAGGGAATCCATCCCCATGACCTTACCGACATACTCGGACGAAAGGGCCTATGCCTGCGGGGTGGGCACCATTGCGCCATGCCGCTCATGCTCCTTTTGGGGCTTGCCGGCACTACCCGGGCCAGCTTTTCGGTATTTAACGCCAGGGAAGACGTCGATGCCCTGGCCAGGGCCGTAGGTTCGGCCGTGAAGATATTCGGCATATGAGCAGGCGATCCCCCGTTGACCCGGTTTTTCGGGAAAACATCATTGACCACTACCGCAATCCGCGGCGTTTCGGGCTTCTTGATTCCCCGGATTTCGTGCGGAGGGAATCGAACTTCAGTTGCGGTGACGATCTGGAGTTCAGTGTCCGCGTAAGGAAAGGGGCGATCGTTGATGTGGGTTTTGCCGGCCAGGGATGTGCCCTGAGCATTGCTGCCGCATCCATGCTGTCCGAAAGGGCCATTGGAATGAGGACGGCCGACCTGGAATCAATGGCCGACGGGGATATCGTCGCCATGTTGGGGGTGGGTCAACTGACGGGCAGCCGGTTGCGTTGCGCTACCCTGGCCCTGAAGGCCCTGAAGGGCGGTTTGGCCGATTGGAATAAATCTCGAAAATGATATGGCTATTTCCAGGAAAAAGACGCTTAAGCTATCCAACGTCAAGGTAAGGCGTCAGGACAAGCTGGCGATCGGCGGTTTGGATCTGGAGGTTCCGGCCGGTGAACTTCATGTCCTGATGGGGCCAAACGGTTCGGGGAAAAGCAGCCTGGCCTATGCCCTGATGGGGCACCCGTCCTATAGGGTCGTATCCGGCAGCGTCAGCCTTGACGGCCGGCGGATCTCGGGTCTTGGGCCTGACCAAAGGTCCGTCTTGGGGCTGTTCCTGTCGCCGCAGGTGCCGCCGGAGGTGTCTGGAGTGGGTTTGGCCTCGGTGTTGAGGGCGGCCGTCAATCGACACCGTCCGAAACCGGCTGATGCCGCCTCTTTCCGCGGCGAGTTGCTTGGGGCCCTGGAGGCGGTTGGCCTGCCGCCGTCCTTTGCGGACCGGAACCTCAACGAGAATTTCAGCGGTGGGGAGCGGAAACGGTCCGAACTGATGCAGCTCCTCCTGCTTCGGCCCAAGTATGCCGTCCTGGACGAGATAGATTCCGGGCTGGATGTCGATGGGCTGAAGACCGTAGCCGAGGTTTTGGAGGCGGTTCGCCGATCCGGAACCGGGATACTTCTCATTACCCACTATGGGCGGCTGCTTAGGGTGCTCAAGCCGAAAAGGGTGCATATCATGATTGAGGGTCGGCTGGTCCGTTCCGGCGGGCCGAAGCTGGCCGAAAGCGTCGAGTCGTCGGGTTTTAGGGGGTTTTTGGTCCAAGGGAAGAAATAGACCGCCTGTTATGGAAAAAATATCGGAGGAAAGGGCCATGAGGGAACTGGAAAGGGTGATTGACCCGGAGTTGGGCCTGGACATCGTCACCTTGGGTTTCGTGCGCGGAATTTCGGTCGATTCCCGAAATGGGTCCGCCAGGGTCGTCATGACGCTCACCACCCCGCTCTGCCCGATTCGCGGGGAGATCGCCGGTCAGGTCAGGAAAATCCTGGCTGGAATCGGGTTAGCGGACGTGACGGTCGATTTCTCGTTCGATCCGCCCTGGAAACCGTCACCGGAGGTTAGGGCCATCCTCGGGCTGTAGCCTTTTTTTGCGGTCCGGTCATTAAAATGGTATTATTGAATTACGGAAAGGTTGCGCAATACGCGACGATAATCCCATTCATTATGTCCAGGACCATTAAGATATATTCGACCCCTACCTGTCCCTATTGCCAGATGGTCAAGAGTTTCCTGAAGGATCGCGGCATTGATTATGTCGATTTTGATGTCTCTACGGATGCGGCGGCCGCAGAAGAGATGGTTCAGAAGACCGGTCAGATGGGCGTGCCGGTGATCGATATCGACGGGGAAACGGTCGTCGGTTTCGACCAGGAAAGGATCGAGGGGCTTCTCGGGAATTGAGGCCTGCCCCATTGCGGTCAGACGCAAACCCCACCCGAGAGGCGGGGTTTTGAATTTTGTGGTCAATCTGCCTTAAAGGGGCGGCCGTTGGCGACCCCCCTGCCCCGCTTCAGAAAATTAGTCCGCCTTCGGCCCCCTAAAGGGGGCCGGACCGACGAAATCATAGCTCTATCAAAGCTGCTGTTTGCCGTATGGTGGCATATTGAATTTTTAGGATGTTTTCGATATTATTTCTGTAGAAATTGACTTATTGCGGTTGTTGTCATAATCTATCCGTCTATGGCCCTAATGTCTCCTTGGCGATATCGTTTGCACCTGATCAGGAAGGCCCTGTCGTGGAACGATAAAATCGTGTACGAAGTCCTGGTCCATCACAGGGCCAATTTGCCGAACAAGAACATCCATGTCTCTTGGGAAAAAGACGGTGAGTTTATCGTCGGTACGATTAGGATCGGTAAGGATGAATTCATGACTCAAGGGAAATCCGCCCGGGAATTCGTGGAGATGGTCAATGACGCCATCTATGCTGTCTATGACATCCCTCCGGAATATGCGGATCAGCTGGGCGGAAATTTCCGTCTCTTGCCGAATGAGGACGATTTCCGAAAACTCGATGATGCGGCTGTTCGGAAGTCCAGCTTGGATTTCAGTCACCTGGAAGTTCCGGCATAGACAGGTATGGGCGAGTATGCCGATGTCAAAAGAAAACGGATCATGAGTCTTCTTGCTTGGCTAAACCGGCAGGAAGATTTTTCTGTCGATAACGGCGGCAGTCACCAGTGGGTCGTCAGGCACGAAACATGGAATCGTCCGTTTCCCATTCCGTTCCGGAACAACACCGTCAGCGGGCAGATCGTGAGGGCCCTGATGGGGAAAGTTGTGGGTACGGGGTTCTGTACCAAGGAAGAATTTGACAATCATCTGTAAGATTTTACCTATGCTCGATACCGTCATCGTCAATTCGTCCGAGATCTGCCTGAAGGGCGGGAATCGCCGCCTTTTCGAGGATCAGCTTTTGGATAACATCCGGACCGCCTTGGCCGATAAGGCCGGGGGTTTTCGGGTGGTGCGGCAACAGGCCAGCTTTCACCTGGTATGGCCGGAGGCCTTGGATGGGGGCAGGCAGGGGATCGTCAGGGAAAGGCTGTCCAGGGTTTTCGGCATCGCCAATTTCAGCTTGGCCCACCGCTGTCCGGCCGATACGGAAAAGATCGGCGGTTTGGCGGTTGAGATATTGGAAAAAAACGACTTAAATAAACCCTATCCTCCCGTAGGGGGAAGGTCGGAAGGGGAACCCTCGGCGACCGTTTTCAGGCCCCCGGTCGGTCGCTCCGAACCGGAAGGCGGGGGACTGACCTTCAGGGTCGAGGCGCGGCGGAACGACAAGTCCTTTCCCCTGAAATCGCCGGAAATCGCCCGGGAAATCGGCGGCATGATCCTGGAAAGGCGGCCGGACCTGAAAGTGAGGATGAAGGATCCGGATATCGTCCTGGAAGTTCGGATTGTCCCCGGCGGGGCGGGTTCGGGAAGCGGCGGTCCACGGGCTTTCGTGTCCCTCAATCCGTCAGCCGGTCCCGGCGGCCTGCCGGTCGGATCCTCCGGGCGTCTGGTCAGCCTCTTGTCCGGAGGGATCGATTCCCCTGTGGCGGCCTGGAAGATGATGCGCCGCGGCTGCCGGAACGTCTTCGTCCACTGCCACAGCTACCCGTATGTCGGCCAGGAGTCGGTCGATAAGGTGAAAAGGCTGGCGGAAATCCTTAACCGATGGCAGGGGAAAAGCCGGCTGTATCTCCTGCCGTTCGCCGACATACAGCGGGAAATCGTCGCCAGGTGCCATGAGGCCAATCGGGTGGTCCTGTACCGCCGGATGATGCTGCGATTGGCCGAGGCGGTCGCCGAAAAGGAGGGGGCCTTGGGACTGGTTACCGGGGATTCGGTCGGGCAGGTCGCTTCCCAGACCGTAGAGAACATCCGGGCCGTTTCTGCCGCCGTGGCTCTGCCGATCTACCGCCCCCTTTGCGGGGACGACAAGGACGAGATCACCGCCGCGGCCGCAAGGATCGGCACCTACGGCCTGTCCATCGAGCCGCACGACGACTGCTGTTCGCTTTTCACCCCCGACCATCCGGTCACGAAGTCCCGGATCGCCCAGTTGGACGTAGATGAGGCGCGGTACGACTTTGCGCCGATGCTCCAAAAAGCCATGGACGAGGCGGAGGTGGTGGAGAGTGGTGGTTAGGTTCCTTTTACAGTGTTTATTAGTGCCTTAGGTAGCATCTATTATGATTACAGAAATACAAAACTTATCGCTTAAAATGGACGGACTTATTGAGGTTCTCACTCCGCCAAACATATTTTCTGATTTATCTTTTTGGAGCACAGTTGTTTTAGTAATCACTTTAATAGTTTTGATTTGGTATACAATAGAAACCCACCGAATAGCTAGTCAAACGAAGGAATCGAATTTACGACCAGTTGTACTAAGAAGCGGTTTTATAGAAAACTGGGAAAAACTAACTTTTAAGTTTGAAAACGGCAACCTCGAGGGCATTCCGTTAAAATTTGCAATTCTTAAAAATATCGCTACAAGTATCAATGGATATATCATAAAAAATGGTTACAAATTTAAACTACTATTTGGTAACGCAATTTCTAAAGTTGACGAAAATAAATTATCGTTTATTCCCAAATGGGGGTGGATGAAACCGGATGGGATAGTTTACGCTTTCTTTGAAGAAAGTGGAAAAGTGGAAAGCCAGAAGCCAAACCAGATAGTAGTTAATTATCAAGATATTGAGGGGAATAAATATTTTACTGTCGAAGATGATAGTTTTGACCAGAAAACTTTTAGAGGGAAGCGGTAATACACAAACTAGTTGATGGTCTAGTATTTTTGACAAATAAGCCAAAAACGCCCATAATCTCCCCATGGGAACGCTATATGTCATCGCCACGCCGATCGGAAACATGGGGGATTTGAGTTTCAGGGCCGTTGAGGTAATGAAGACCCTTGACCTGCTGTTGTGTGAGGATACCCGGGTTACCGGGGGGCTGCTTAAGAGATACGGCCTGACCGTGCCGATGGAGAGCTATCGGGAGCAGGTGCATGAGCGGAAACTGGCCGGTATCGTCGGGCGGCTGGAGGAGGGGAAGGCCGTCGGTCTGGTGAGCGATGCCGGTACTCCGGGCATCTCTGATCCCGGGTCTTGGCTGATTCGGGATATCCTGCGCTTGGCACCGGAGACGAAAGTGATTCCGATTCCCGGGCCGTCGGCGGCCGTCACGGCCTTAAGTGCCTCCGGCCTGTTGACCGACAGCTTTGTCTTTCTTGGCTTCCCGCCGCACAAGAAGGGCCGTTCCAGGTTTTTCCGGGAGGCAATGGAGGAGAAACACACCGTTGTCCTGTACGAATCGCCCCACCGGATAGTGAAGGCTCTTGATGCCGTGGCGGAAATTGATCCCAATCGCCCGATCTGCCTGGCCCGGGAGCTGACCAAGATGCACGAGACTTTCTATCGGGGTACCGTAACGGAAGTAAAGGGGAAATTACTGGCTGGATCGCTGAAAGGTGAATTCGTTTTGTTGATTGCGCCGGTTGATAAAAAATAATACGGTTTAAATCAGGTAAAAATCTAATAAATTACCTCATCATAAGCCCCCTGAAGGAGGGTTTGGGAGGCCAAGACGGTCGACCGAGTATGCCAAACTTCTACATCACCACCACCCTTCCGTACGTCAACGACAGGCCGCACATCGGCCATGTCCTGGAGTTTGTCCAAGCCGATGCCATAGCCCGTTGGCGACGGCTGAACGGCGACCGGGTCATATTCAATACCGGCACGGACGAACACGGACAGAAGGTCCACGCCAAGGCCATGGAGGCGGGCATCGACCCGCAGGCCTACTGTGACGGGCTGGTTGAGCATTTTCGGGGCCTGAAGCAGGCGTTCGGCCTGTCTTACACCAATTTCATCCGCACCACGGACGAGCATCACGTTCAGGCGGCCCAGGAATTCTGGAGGCGCTGTGCGGCCAACGGGGACATCTACAAGACCCGCTACGAGACCAGGTATTGCGTCGGATGCGAGCTGGAGAAGACCGATTCCGAGCTGGTGGACGGCCGCTGTCCGGTCCACCCCAACCTGGAGATCGAGTTGCGCAACGAGGAGAACTACTTCTTCAGGTGGTCCAAATACGGTGAGGCCCTGCTGAATCACTATTCCGCTCACCCTGATTTCGTCGTGCCGGCCACTCGCCTGAAGGAGATCGAGTCTTTCGTCAAAGGCGGCCTGCGCGATTTCTCCATTTCCCGGTTGGCCTCCAAGATGCCCTGGGGGATTCCGGTGCCGGGGGACGGGGAACACGTCATGTATGTCTGGTTCGATGCCCTGGTCAACTACATCTCCACGCTCGGTTGGCCGGAAGACAAATCCGACTTTGCCGAATTCTGGCCCGGGGTGCAGGTGGCGGGAAAGGACAACCTGCGCCAGCAGTCGGCAATGTGGCAGGCCATGCTGCTTTCCGCCGGCCTGCCAATGTCCCGACAGGTCTTCATCCACGGCTTCATTACCGCCGACGGGCAGAAGATGTCCAAGTCGCTGGGAAACGTCGTCGATCCCCTGGCGCTGGTCCGGGAATACGGCACCGACCCGGTCCGCTACTACCTGCTCGGTGGACTGCCGTCCTACGAGGATGGCGACTATTCCGAACGCCAGTTCGAGGAGTTCTACGGCTCGCACCTGGCCAACGGCATCGGCAACCTGACCGCCCGCATCGCCACCATGGTCGGAAAATACTGCGACGGGAAGGTACCGGAACGAACCGGGGACCGATTCGACACCCCGAAGATGCGGGAGGAATACGAAGCGGCCTTGTCCGCGTACCGTTTCGATGAGGCCGTCCGGACGGTCAGCCGCTATGTCACGTCCATTAACCAGGCCATCGACACCGAGGCTCCCTTCAGGAAGGCCAAGGAGGGAATTGACGTCTCTCCGCTCATGTACCAGCTGTCCGAGGCGCTCCGGCAGGTCGGAATTGCCCTGTTGCCGCTGATTCCCGATACGGCAACTAAGATTCTTCGCCAGCTGAACGTGGAGCCGGCCTCCGTCTCCCTGCCCGTCGCCGGGAATTGGGGCGGGTTGGCCAGCGGCGATCCTGTCGTCAGGGGGGACATCCTGTTTCCTCGGTTGGAAAAATAATGGTAACATGGAGATGTTGACCCGCTGCCCATGGCCCTCGGATCGCTGCCCGTAATCGACATCATTCTCCTCTTTTTCGTGGCGGCTTTCGTCATGATCGGCTTCTGGTTCGGTTTCGTGCACATGATCGGGTCGGTGATCGGCCTTTTCGGCGGGGTTCTGGTCGCCGGGTTCTATTATGAGCCGTTCGCCGGATTCCTGGCGGGCCTGTTGGGGTGCGAACTGAACGCGGCCAAGGTGGTCGCCTTTTTCCTTCTCCTGATTCTGGTCAACCGGGCCTTCGGTCTCCTGTTCTGGATCGTTGACCGGATATTCAGGATCACCTCGTTCATCCCGTTCGTGAAGATGTTCGATCGGCTGTTGGGGGCGGTCCTGGGCCTGCTTGAGGGGGTAATCGTCATCGGTCTCCTGGTTTTCGTCTCCGCTCACCTGCCGATGGGGGAGGCCGTTGCCTTGGCCATGGAAAGCTCCCGGTTGATCCACCCTCTGGGTTTCTTCGGGGGCATCCTGGCGCCCCTGTTGCCGCAGGCCATGGGGGCGGTCCAGCCGATCCTGAACTGACCACCCATGCCCGTTCTTATCGATACCCACGCCCACCTGGATGAGGGGATCTACGGCAATGACCCCGATGCCATCATAGGGCGGGCATTGGCCGACGGCGTATGGACCGTCACGATCGGCAGCGATTACGACTCTTCCCGAAAGGCCATCGCCATTGCCGAAAGGCATCCGGTCGGCGTCTATGCCGCCGTTGGGGTGCATCCCTGCCGCGTCAGCGGGGAACCCGACGACATTATCCTTGGGCTGGAGAAGTTCGGGGAGTTGGCCAAACACCCGAAAGTGGTGGCTATCGGAGAAACCGGACTCGATTACCGCAATTCGCCGGAATCGGCGGATGGGGAAGGCGGGGCCGTCTCCCAACGGATCAGGGACGGACAGAAACAGGTATTCGGACGTTTCCTTCAGCTTTCGTCCGAATTCCGTTTGCCGCTGCTTCTCCATTGCCGTGAGGCCCACTCGGACATGCTGGACATCCTGGAAAGGTGGGACAGGACTTCCCGGGTCGCCGGAATCGGCGGGATAGTCCACCATTTTTCCGGGAATTGGAAGGATGCCAAACGGTATTTTGACCTGGATTTCATGATTTCCACCACCGGTCTCCTGGCCTATGGGGCCCACCAGGCGGAGGTTTTTCGGAAGGCCCCCCTGGATCGGATCGTCCTGGAGAGCGACTGTCCGCACCTGACCGCCGTTCCCTGGAGCCAACGGCGGTGCGAACCGACCTATCTGGCGAACGTGGCCGTTGCCCTGGCGGGATTGCGCCAGGAACCTCTCGGGCGGATAGTCAAGGCCACTACGGATAACGCCTTGAGGGTGCTGGGAAAATTGGGATAAGCCGTTCGGGAAGGGCGAACGGAAAATAGCGAAAATGCGGCCGTTTTTTGGTCGTCGTCCGGCCGTCCTTCCGGACAGTCTGCTTATATTATGACAATCAACCTCCGTTTGATCGATGCCCACTGCCATGTCAATTTCTCCGCTTACCGGGATGATCCGGAAGCGGTGATTTCTCGCGCCTTGGACCGGGGAATCGGGATGATCGCGGTCGGAACCCAAAGGGACACCAGCCGTTTGGCGACTGAAATCGCCGCCGGACACGACGGGGTCTGGGCAATCGTCGGCCTGCATCCGGTTCACCTGTTCGATTCCCGGGTGGATGAGGAGGAATCGTCCTTTACCGGTCGAGCCGAGGTGTTTGATCCGGATTTTTATCGCCGTCTGGTTCGTGAGTCGAACGGGAAGGTGGTGGGGTTGGGGGAGTGCGGTTTGGATTATTTTCACCGCCCGGAAGGGATCGAGCCGGAGGTTTTCGTCCGCAGACAGGTCGAGTGTTTCGGGGTCCATCTTGATTTGGCCGAGGAGCTGGACATTCCGGTGATGATCCATTGTCGGGATGCCCATCCGGAGGCGGTCGCCGCCTACCGGGAAACCCGTCCCGACTCGGACGAACGGGGTTTTCCGCCCGGATATCAGGCCCATGAGGATGTCTTGGCCCTGCTGCAGGGACGATCCAATCAGGGGCATAAGCTAAAGGGAGATGTCCATTGCTTTACCGGTACCTGGGAACAGGCCCAGGCCTATCTTGATTTGGGTCTTCATCTCTCTTTCGCCGGTATCGTCACCTATCCGCCCCGCAGGTGCGATTTGGCGGCCGGACTGGTGTCCACTCAAGAATTGGCCCGCCGGGTGCCGTTGGACCGGATTCTGGCGGAAACGGATTCCCCATACCTTACCCCCGTGCCGCACCGCGGCGAGTGGCCCAACGAGCCGGCGAATGTGGAGTTCGTCGCCGCCGAGCTGGCCCGGATCCACGGTCTGTCCCCGGAAAGGATGAACAGCATCCTGTTGGAAAACACGATCCGCCTGTTTGGATTAAAATGATTTTTGGGAAACATAAAAAAATGCCTGACCGGAAGGCCGGTCAGGCGGTTTGGTTGTTCTTGTTTTAGTAGGGGACAAGGACAAATTTTTTATAAATTTGTCCTACTCCTTCTCCTACCCGATACCTCACGGTTTCTCTTCCTTTTGCCGCCCGCCACTCTTTTGGGTAAAGCATTTTTTTGGCACCTTTGAGGTTACAAGTGTGCCAAATGTTGATTTCCCTTATTTCGGGGACGGGTTCTTCTTCCCCCGAGCTTTTGGGGACCAGAGGGGGGGTGGAGGTTTCTTCTGTGGTTTCGGCGACGGGGACGAGGGGCTGTAGGGCATTGATGTGCCCTACCCCTTCCCTCGCCAGGAAGGTTACCTTTTTATAACCTTCTGGCGCATGTGCCGGAAGGCCGAAGGCTTTCGCCAATCGGCTGGCATCGTCGATTTTTACCACATCCTGGCCCAACAACAGGGCCAGATAGCAGTCTCCTTTTTTTGATTGGGTCAGCTGGACAGCGTGCTGTCCAGCAACTTTTTCCCCCTTTTTTCCGGTAAGGATGACTATTTTGCCATCCTTCATGCGGGAAATGATGTTCTTCCCGCTTTCCCAAAACCTCAATATTATCAAACTTGAATTTGTTTTTTCCATTTTTTATCTCCTTTTTTTCGGTCCGGTTTGGGATCGGTTTTGTTGATTGTTAAGGTCCATAACACTGAAACATAGCATGTTTCGGTTGTTGTGTCAAGTCGTGATTCATCATGAATTAAGCAAAAAAATATCCATATCCACAGTCGGTGTCATTGACCGGTTGGGACAAAAATGCTATCCTTAATCAAGAATATCCTAAAGAATATCCCATTATGAGCAGAAAATACCGGGGGGAATCAGCCAGTTTTCCGGATCAGGAACCGGAAGGGGCTGATATTTTGTCGGAAAAAACGCCAGAAGAGCTTTTTGAGGATTTTGACGGTTATGTCAGCGCCATGGCTCGCGCATATTCCGGAACCCAAGACAAGTCTTGGCTTGAAGATGAATTTAGGGGGGAAAAATTTTTGGCCTTACCTGAGGAAGTTCAGAAAAGTTTAAGGGATAAGTGGCTGGAAGACAGGCCGGGCGAAACCGGTGCGGACGGTGCGGATGGTGAGAATGACGGGGATTATGGCGGTGAAATGGGTCAGGCCCTGGCCGATCTTGCCAAACAGGCCGAATTGGCTTCGGAGGCGACCCGAAAAACACCGGCACCGGGAGGCGGGGAAAAAGACCGTAGAGGAGAACATGAAGACAGCAAGGAGGGTGGGGAAGAGGGGGCGGCTGACCGGCCCCGCTACTGGAACCTGGAGGAGGAGGCCGCCAAATCCCGTCCCCGCACCCGCCTCTTCGACGGCTATGATCTGTCCGTCGGCAGGGACGGGGAGGTGACGTTCACGGAACGGGGATACGTGTTTGACTCCCGAAAGGGGCAGTACGATAAACTGAACCGTCCGCCCGCGGCTGACATCGCGTTACCGGAATCGATACGGGAAAGGATCAGCGATCCGGAAGTGAAAAAACTGGTATTGGACAGGATGGACAGGACACGACTGTTTTTGGCGGATAACGTCAACCTGTATTTTGATCGGCGCAAGTCCGAGGAGGGGGACGGCCTGATTCCAAAATGGAGCTACAGGCTGAAGGAGGGCGGGGAAAAGACGGACAGGCATCTTGAGGTGGCGGAACGGGATTGGGGGGACGGTAAGGGTGTCCGGCGAATCGAAAACCCCTTTGTCGTACCCCGGGACATCATGGAACTGGTAACCGATTGCCTGTCCAAATCCGGCGGAAACCAGCACGATACCGGCTATAGGAAAGATCCGAAATACCGTAAATGGTACGGGATGATGATCCAGTCCGCCCGGGATTCCATGGTCAGTCAGATGCTGGAGGATTTGGGCGGGGAAATGGCTCAAATCCCGAAACCCGCCGGACAGGAGAATACTGAACAGAATATTGATTCGGTAGGAATTGGGGGTAATGAGGGAAAAGTAGAACCGGTTTCCTCGATTTCCCAAAACGGGGAAATTCCGGAAAGGGACGCTTCCGTTTCGGTACGGGAGGGGCAGGAGGGAGATTTCACCCCGGAACGGCTGGAGCGGGACGCCAAACCCCTGTTGAACGTCATCCTTCCCGCCATGAGACAGATCTACGGTTCAGACATTAGGATGGTGATGAGGATGACCGCCGAATCCGTTACCGGCGGGTTGAGCGAGCAGTATGTCAGGGAAGGGAAAATGGGACGGAAAGACCGGGAGGGTTTCGAAAAGCGTCACGTTGGGGAAGTCATTACCCTGGTGGCCCGTGAACTTCGGCCTGAGATACAGTCCCATAAGATGGCCCTGGAGATTGCCGAAAAATCCAACTTGGGCGTGCATGAAGACCTGGTGGACGTCCTGGCCGGAGCCCTGACACAGGCCCTCAAGGAACGGCCGGAATGGGGCGAGACGGCAAGCCTGGACCGGCGGGGAAACCTAACGGCCAAGGATGACCTGGAAAGGCTCAAAAAAGGTTTGGCCGACAGGTATCGTCGGTTGGTGGAGGGAAAGGCGTGACGCCCCCGTTTAAGTTGTGGAAAACCCATTTGACGGTTATTGATGTGACTCGATAGAATACAGGTCAGTTGGCGGCCAAGGATTGGTTTTCGGTCAAATCCTCCCGACCGGAATCAGGCCTTCCGTCGCCAATACGAAAAGGGAGCCGCCAGTCGGCTCCCTTACCGTTTGTTCCGGTTTTCTCTCGTTTTTCGTTTGGGGAACGGGTATAATTGCACGGTAAGCGAACGTGGATGCCTGACAGGATAACGAAAAATTCGGATGCCGACCTTTCCGGGCTGAATCCGGCCCAATTGGCGGTGGTAACGCACGAGACCGGACCGCTTCTGGTGGTGGCCGGTGCCGGAACCGGAAAGACCATGGCGATTTCCCGTCGGATGGCCTGGCTAATCAACGGCGGCCATTGCCGTCCGGACGGGATTTTGGCCCTGACCTTTACCGACAAGGCGGCCCAGGAGATGGTGGCCAGGGTTGAGGACCGGTTGCCCTTGGGGTATCCGGACCTTTGGGTATCGACTTTCCATGCCTTTTGCCGTCGGATACTGAAGGAACACGCCCTGGACATCGGATTGCCGAACGATTTTCGCCTGCTGAACGAGACCGATGCCTACCTTCTGGTCCGCCGAAACCTTGACCGGTTCGATTTGGACTACTACCGTCCCCTGGGCAATCCCGGCAAGTTCATTCGGGCGATGCTCAAGCATTTTTCCCGGGCCAAGGACGAGGCGATCGAACCGGACGAGTACCTTGATTTCGTCCGTGGGACAGTCCTTGACGGGGACGGCGCCAACGCCGATGCGGCCACTGACGAGCGGACCAGGATGAACGAATTGGCCAACGCCTACCATGCCTACCAGCGGCTCCTTTTCGACGAGGGCTGTCTTGACGTCGGTGACCTGATCGTTCAGGCAATTCGGCTTTTCCGCCAGCGGCCGAGCATCCTGGAACGGTACCGTGGGCAGTTTCGGGAGGTGATCGTGGATGAGTTTCAGGACACCAATTGGGCACAATACGAGCTTTTGAGGATGTTGGCACCGCCGAACGGGAACATCATTGCCGTCGGTGACGATGACCAGGCCATATACAGGTTCCGGGGCGCTTCGGTCTCCAATATCCTGAGGTTCAAGGAGGATTACCCGACGGCGACCGAGGTGGTTCTGACCGAAAACTACCGTTCCCGACAGGGAATACTCGACCTGGCCCACGATTTCATCCAGCTCAACAACCCCGACAGGCTGGAAGCGAAACTCTCGCTCAGCAAGCGGCTGACGGCGGTTCGTGCCGGTTCGGCGGAAATTTCCCACCTTCGTTTTGCCGACGGGGAAAGCGAGGCGGCCGGCGTGGTCAACAGGATAGTCGGGATGAGGCAGGGGGATCCCGGACTGTCCTGGAGCGATTTTGCCGTCCTGGTAAGGTCCAACGTCGGGGCTGAACCGTTTAGCCTGGAGCTGAACCGCCGGGGGATACCGTTTCAGTTCCTGGCATTGCGGGGCCTTTACGGCAAGCCCGTCGTCATCGATATCCTGGCCTATTTCCGGCTGCTGGACAACTACCACGAGAGTTCGGCCCTGTTCAGGACCCTATCGTCGCCGCCGTACCGGATTGACGGCAATGACCTGATAGAGATGGTCCACCAGGCGAAACGGTCGGCCAAGTCTGTGTTTGAGGTCATGCGGCAGCACCGTCTCCTGAAGGGTCTTAGGCCGGAAACCGGCCAGACCGTAGAGCGGCTGCTGGGTCACCTGGAACGGCATACCCGCCTGTCCAAGGAGAAGTCGGTTTCCGAGCTCCTGGTGGCCTATCTCTACGATTCCGATTATGTCTCCGAACTGAAACGGGAAGAGACGCCCGAGGAACGGGAAAGGGTATCCTTCGTTAACCAGTTCCTGAACCGCATCCGACGGTTTGAGTCTGCCTCCGAAACCGGACAGTTGCGCGAGTTCATGGAGGAGTTCGTGCTGGAACAGGAATCTGGCGAATCCGGCGGTTTGGATTTTGACCCGGAAACCGGTCCGGACATGGTTCGGGTGATGACCATCCATGCGGCCAAGGGGCTGGAATTTCCCGTGGTGTTCATCGGGCAGATGGCCGATCGGCGTTTTCCCTCATCCGAAAGGGGCGGTGACATTCCATTGCCCGAAGGATTGGGCCGCCGGGAAACGAGGCCGGGAGGGGACGTTCACCTCCAGGAGGAAAGGCGGCTGTTTTACGTGGCAATTACCAGGGCCAAGGATCGGCTGTTCCTTACCTCATCCGAGGATTACGGCGGAAAGACAAAAAGGAAACCTTCGGTATTCCTGGCCGATTTGGGGTTGGCGGAGGCCAGTCCGGAACCGGCTGCAGTGAGCCTTTCGGTTTGCAATAGGTCCCTGCCGCCGACCGTGTCGGTGCCGGCAGACAGGATCCCCCAATCCCTGAGCTATACCCAACTGGCGGCCTATGCCTCCTGCCCGCTCCAATACCGTTATGCGCACATCCTGCGCCTTCCGATTTTCGGCAAGCCGGCCTTCAGTTTCGGGCGGACGGTTCACCTGACCCTGGAACGGTTCATGAAGGAATGGTCGGAACGGTCCGCACGCGGACAGGCCGACCTTTTCGGGGAGGCGGGCAGGGAGACGGGATCCCCGGTTTCCGTCGGTGAGCTGCTGGAGATTTACGGGGAGAATTGGCAGGACGAGTGGTACCCCGACGCCGAGGAAAAGGAGGGGTTTCGGCGGAAGGGAAGGGAAATCCTGGAAAGGTTCCATCGGGACATTGCGGCTAACCCGCCGAAGGTCCGTGACTTGGAGAGGGAGTTTACGGTGCCCATCGGCGGAACGGTGATAAAGGGGAAAATCGACAGGATTGACGACCTGGCTGACGGAACGGTCGGGCTGGTGGACTATAAGACAGGCAGTCCCAAGGACCGCACAAAACTGGACATCGAGTCAAGGCGACAGCTCCTGCTGTATCAGGTGGCGGCCGAAAAGGCCCTGGGACTCAAGCCGTCCAAGCTGACCTTCCATTACCTGGAGGACGGTTCCAAAATCGAGTTTTTCGGTCAAGAAAAAGATCTGGTCCGGTTGGAGGATCATATCCGGGAAATCGTTGACAGGATCAGGGCCGGAAATTTTGCGCCAACACCCGGCTGGCAATGTCAATACTGCGATTTCGGCAAGATCTGCGAGTTCAAGGCCAAGGGCTGAGGTTTATGTTCGAGTCGATCAGAAAATTGACGGCGAGCGGATTGGGCAAGACCGGGGAGAATTCCCGGAGGATAGCCGCGGCCGTAATCCTGGAAAAGGCCACATCGGCCCTGATCGGGGTGTTCGGCGACGGGGCCGCGGGCAACCTGACCCCGGTCAGTTTTCGGGACGGTCGGTTGGTCGTCAGTGCCCGTCATGGGGTCTGGAGCCAGGATGTCGTCATTCGTCGGGATGAGGCCATACGGGCCATCAACCGGGAAATCGGCCAGGATGCCGTTAGGGAGATATCCGTTCGTTAGCGTTTGCGTGTCCTATGACCCTGCGTCAGTGCCTGCTTTCCGTCGGAATCGCCACAACCGTAGTTTGGGGGTTGGTGGCCACCGTCGTTTTGACGGTCAACCCGTTTACCGCCCCCCCGGTAGTCATGGCGGTCTTCTACCTGACCCTTCTTTTGGCCCTGTCCGGAACATTTTTTGTCGTCGGATTCGTGTTGCGGGTGCGGTTTCTGAATCGGGGGGAGGTGATCTCGCGGCAGGTTTCCGTATCGTTTCGTCAGGCGGCGGTTTTGGCCGGTTTGGCCGTCTTCCTCCTTTTTCTCGGCAGTTGCGGCCGTTTGAACTGGCTTTCCCTTGCGGCTTCCCTGATCGTCATGACCCTGTTTGAGCTTGTCGTGATATCCGTCAGTCCCGGAAGGGGGTAGGGCACCTGACCCCCTTGTCGAATGGCGGCGATTGTTCTAAACTCCGAAGGGAGACGAATCTCTTTTTCGCTTAACGAACAAGAAAAATGTTCAGTAAACTTTTAAATAGGTTTTCAAGCGAGTTGGGTATTGACCTGGGAACGGCCAATACCATGGTTTACTGTAAGGGAAAGGGGACGGTGATCAACGAGCCGTCCGTCGTGGCACTGAACGGTCGGACCGGACAGATCGTTGCCGTTGGCCATGCGGCCAAGGAGATGATAGGCAAGACCCCGGGCCACATCTCCACCGTTCGGCCGCTGGTTTCCGGCATCATTTCCGATTTTGAGGTGACCGAAAAGATGCTCCGCTATTTCATAGAGAAAATCCACCGCGATTCCTTCCTGTTCACTCCCCGCCCGCGGGTGGTGATCGGCGTGCCGCTTGACCTGACCGAGGTGGAAAGAAAGGCCGTGGAGGATGCGACCCTGAACGCCGGGGCCAGGGAGGTCTTCCTGGTTGAGGAACCAATGGCCTCCGCCATCGGTGCCCGATTGCCGATCACCGAACCGGTCGGGAACATGGTGGTCGATGTCGGCGGCGGCACGACCGAGATCGCCGTCATTTCCCTGGGGGGAATCGTTACCTGGAAATCCCTGCCGATCGCCGGCGATATCCTGAACAAGAACATCGTTCAGTTTGCCAGGGACAGCTTTAACCTCCTGCTTGGGGAAAGGGTTGCGGAACAGATAAAGATCCGCATCGGGTCGGCCTCGTCCCTGGACGAGCCGCTGCAGATGGAGATGCGCGGGAGGGACATGATTTCCGGCCTGCCGAAGGAGATAATCGTCAACGACGGACAGATACGGACCTCCATGGAGCGCTCGGTCCGAACGATCGTCGAAAGCATCAAGTCCGTCCTGGAGGTGACGCCGCCGGAACTGGTGGCGGACATATACGAGAGGGGGATCGTCCTGACCGGCGGCGGTGCCCTGCTGAAGGGGTTGGATAGGGTCATTTCCAGGGCAACGGAGATTCCCGTCCGGATCGCCGATGACCCCCTGACCGGCGTGGTTCGGGGAACGGGAATGATCCTGGACGACGCCGATCTCCTGAACGACATTGCCCTCCCGTCCTCCTCGGATGAGAGTGGGGACAAGCGATAGCCCCCTGCCGTGTCCCGTCGCCCGGACAGAACGCGATCCCTCGTCCTGACAGCGATAGCGGCCGCTATCGGGCTGTCCCTTTTGGGTTTTTTCGGCATTTCCGGAGGCCTGATCCAGAAACTGTCCGTTCGTTTGGCGAAACCCCTTCATGCGATCGGTTCGGCGGCGGCCGGAATCGCCGGTAGGGGCGACTGTGCGGTTGAGGAGTCGCTGCATAGGCAGGTAGAGTCCCTGACCATAGAGAATTCCCGCCTGAAGGCCCTGGTCCCGGAAAACGAGGCCCTTAAGGCCCTGTTGGGATTTTCCGAATCCGTCGGCGACCTTTCGGTTGCCGCTCGGGTGGTGTACGAGTATAACGACGGCATTTCCCGGAGTTTCGTGATCGACTGCGGACGGAACGACGGCCTGGCGGTCGGGCAACCGGTCGTGGCCGGCGATGGGGTGATTGTCGGAAAGGTCAGTTCCGTGCGGCCGGAAGCCGCCACGGTCATGCCCCTGGCCGATTCCCGAAGCCGGCTGGCGGTCACGGTCCAGAACAGCCAGGATACCCTGGGAGTCCTGGAGGGCGATCGGGGATTGGGTGTCTCCATGCGACTGGTGCCGCAGACCGAGACGTTGGCGGTCGGGGATACCGTCATCACTTCCGGTTTGGAGGAGGGCATTCGACGGGGGCTGACCGTCGGTACGATCGACGGGGTGGACCGCGTGCCGCAGGAACCTTTCCAGTCGGCGTCCGTAGCCCAATTTTCCGCCTGGAGACACCCGCTTTTCGTGTCAGTGCTGGTCAGCGGGGAAAGGGGGGGTGACGAGTGATGGGGTTACCCGTTCGCCTGGTTGCCGTTGCGGTCGTGGCCGGGTTTCTGGCCGTGTCTTTCGGTGCGTTTGTCAGCGCCTGGCCGGCACCGTTCGGCCGTCTTGACGTCGGCCTGATCCTGTCCTGCGGTTTGGTGGCAATGTTTCGGCCGACCGAGGCGATGGTTTCGGCCGTATCGGCGGGTTTGGCCCTGGATGCGATAGGCGCCTCGGTTCCCGGACTGCATCTCCTGACCGGCTTGATGGCGGTTTTTCTGGCCGATACGGTCTTTCGGCGATTTTTGGCGAATCTTTCCTGGCCGTCTTTCGTGACCCTGAACGCCCTTGCCTTCGTCTTTCGGGAAGCGGCGGTCGGGGCGGTTTCGGCCGTTGGGATTCGCCTGTCCGGGTTCGTTCCGGCCGTATCCGTCGGGGAGTGGTTCGGCGGCCTGCTGTCCGCCTCTGCCGTCCAGGCCGCAGTTGCCCTCCTGCTGTTGGGGGCGTTCCGGAGCCTGTCCGCCTGGTTTAACCGTCGCTACCTATATTCCAGAAATGTCCACTGAACGATTCGGCCAAAACGATCGGCATGACCGCCTGTTCGTCTCCCTGGAGGACGGGTCGGGTTTGGGTTCGGTCAATGTCGCCCGGACGGGAATAATCGGCGACGTTCCGGAAGGGGACGGCCAGGACAGCGATTTTTCCCCTTCCTGGAACTACCTCGGCCTGGCGGTTAGCCGACGGCGGATCACGGTTTTTTTTGCCGTTATTGCCGTGGGATTGATTTTGGCCGCTGCCCGGGTGTTCCAGATGCAGGTACTGGAGGGAAGTGAATACAGCCGTCGGGCCGAAGGCAATCGCATCAGGACGGAGCTTGTCCCTTCTGAACGGGGGGTGATTTACGACCGTAACGGCCGGGAACTGGTCCGTAACATTCCGCGATTTGACCTGGCGGTCGTGCCGAACGACCTGCCTTCCTCCGAGCGGGAACGACGGCAGGTGATCCTGCGGCTTTCGGAGATAACCGGTCTTGGGCCGGTGGAGCTGGAGGACAGAATGGCGGCTGCCGGAGAAACGTACGGAAATCCCGTCACGGTATCCGAGGACCTGACCCATAGGCAGGCCGTGTTGGTTTCCATTGAGGGATCAAGGGTCGGTGCCGTCCGTTTGGTCATCGGAACCCGCCGGTTCTATGCGGATACGGACGCCGTACCGTCCCTTTCCCACCTCCTCGGCTATACCGGACGTGTCGATGGCCAGGACGCAAAACTGCTGCCCAAACGGTCCTTGGCCGATGACCGCATCGGGAAGACGGGCCTGGAGCGGTTCTATGAGGCTGATCTTCGGGGGGAATACGGCCAACGGTTGGTGGAGGTAGATGCCCTGGGGCGGAACGAGGGGATCGTTTCCGAGGAGGATGGGCATCCGGGAAAGAGCCTCGTCCTGTCCCTTGACCTGGAGGCCCAGGAAGCGGCGGAGGCTTTTTTGCGGGAGGCACTGGAGACCGTTGGGGCCGAACGCGGCAGCGTGGTCGTCATGAACCCCAAGGACGGTGGAATAGTCGCCATGGTCAGTTGGCCGGCCTTTGACGCCAACCTGTTTTCCCTCGGAATTTCCCAGGAGGATTACGTTGCCCTGAAGACCGACACCAATACGCCGCTTTTCAACAGGGCAATTGCAGCCTCCCTTCCGTCCGGATCCACCTTCAAGCCGGTCGTGGCGGCCGCTGCCCTGGAGGAAGGGACGGTGACGAAAAATACCACGGTGATGTCCGTGGGCGGCATCAGCATCGGCCAGTGGAGGTTTCCGGACTGGAAGGCCGGCGGTCACGGGTTAACGGAAGTCACCAAGGCAATTGCCGAATCGGTCAATACCTATTTTTACGCCATTGGTGGGGGGTGGGGCGGCATAGAGGGTTTGGGGGTGGAGAGGATCGTCGACTACGCCGGCCGGTTCGGGTTCGGGAAGGAGACGGGGGTGGACCTGCCCGGGGAAAACGACGGGCTGCTGCCGTCCAAGGAGTGGAAAGAGGTGATGAAGGGGGAGCCTTGGTACATAGGCGATACCTATCACCTTTCCATAGGCCAGGGGGACCTGCTGGTCACGCCCCTGCAGGTCGCCGCCATGACCGCGGTCTTCGCCAACGGCGGAAGGTTGGTCAGTCCCAGAATGGTGACGGCCCTAATAGGCGAAAACGGGGACCGACGGGAAATCCCCCCGAAGATTCGTGACGGTCAGGTGGTTGGGGAGGCGAGCCTGGACATTGTCAGGCAGGGGATGCGCCGGACCGTTACCGACGGCAGCGCCCGGTCCTTTTCCTGGCTTCCGGTTGAGGTGGCCGCCAAGACCGGTACGGCCCAATGGAACCGCAACCGCCGGACGCATGCCTGGTTCACCTCATTTGCCCCATACGACGACCCGGAGCTGGTGGTGACCGTGATCGTTGAGGAGGGCGGCGATGGTTCCGCGGCTGCCGCTCCGGTCGCCAGGCGGTTTTACGAATGGTGGTATTCCGGACGGCCGCCGATCGGGGATTTTGGGCAGCCGGTTCCGGAATTGCATGCTGGGGAGGACGGGAACGGGGACGTTCCCGATCTTGAGCAGCAGCCGACCGGGGACGGGGACCTGACGGGCGAATGACCTGCCGGCGCAGTTGCCTTTACGTTCCCGGAACCATATAATTGGACGGTAGGACGGCCTGGCGCTACGGCCGATACCCTGTTTTCATTTGATATGACCTTGAACGAAACGGACACAAGCCCAATCGAGGAGAGATCCACCCGGATTGGCCGCCTGCACGAGATCAGGGAGGCGGGGCTCGATCCCTACCCGTCATCTTCCGGGGGTTTTAGCCACTCCATCGGGGACGTTCGGTCCAAATTCGATTTTTTAATGGAATCGGGATCGGAAGTAACGACCGTCGGCCGACTAAAGGCGGTTCGGGGGCATGGCGGAGCCTGCTTTGCCGATCTGGAGGACTCCGGGCACCGTCTTCAGCTGCACCTGAAGGTCGACGTCTTGGGATCCGAAAAATACGGTCTTTTCACCGAAAGGATCGACCACGGGGATTTTTTGAGGGTGACCGGAAAATGTTTCGTCACCAAACGGGGGGAGAATTCCCTTGAGGTGTCGGACCTGCGGCTCCTGTCCAAGGCCCTTCGGCCCCTGCCGGCCAAGTGGCACGGGCTGACTGACGTGGAGGTCCGTTACCGAAAGCGGTACCTGGACCTTATTGTCAACCCTCAAGTCCGGGACATTTTCGTAAAACGGAGCCTGATCGTCCGGACCATCCGCGATTTTTTCCACAGTGAGGGTTTCATGGAAGTGGAGACGCCGGTCCTGCAGCCCCTTTACGGTGGGGCGAACGCCACCCCGTTCGTGACCCGCCACAATGCCCTGGACATGGACCTTTACCTGCGGATCGCCCCGGAGCTTTATTTGAAGCGCCTGGTGGTCGGCGGATTCAACCGCGTCTTTGAGATCGGACGCTGTTTCCGCAATGAGGGCATTGACCACATGCACAATCCGGAATTCACCCAGGTGGAGTTCTACCAGGCCTACGCCGACTACCGTGACCTGATGGACCTGATGGAACGGCTGTTGCCCGACCTGGCGATGGGTGTCTGCGGCCGGCTCCAGGTTGGGTATGAGGGGGAAACGGTTGACTTTACGCCGCCCTACCCCCGAGTTACCTTCCGTGACCTGCTGATTCAACACGGCCAGTTCGATATCGAGGACTATCCGGATCGTCCGTCTTTGGCCAAGGCGGCCGAGGAGAGGGGGGTAAGGGTGGCGGACAGCGATGACCGCGGAAAAATCATGGATAACGTCTACAAGAAACTGGTCAGGCCCAATGTCCTTAACCCGGTCTTCATGACTGACGAACCGGTGGAGCTGTCCCCGTTGGCCAAAAAGAAAAAGGACGACCCCCGCTATGTCGAGCGTTTCCACCTGATTTTGGGGCGGGGAAACGAGCTGTGCAACGCCTTTTCCGAACTGAACGATCCGATTGACCAAAGGGAACGGTTTGCCCAACAGGAAAGATCGCACCAGGCCGGCGATACGGAAGCCCAACGCATGGACACGGATTTCATTGAGGCCCTGGAGACCGGAATGCCGCCGACCGCCGGATGCGGCATGGGAATAGACAGGCTGACCGCCATACTGACCGATTCCCACAGCCTGAAGGAGGTCATACTGTTCCCGACCATGAAACCGGATACGGGAAAGGATTGAAAAAATTAAGGTCATATCCAAGACAACCCATCCGGTTCGGGGCATCCGAACGGCGGCCTGACAAACGGCCGCCTTATCGGCCCGCCCCTCACCGCATGACATCAAGCCTATGATAGACATCAAGTTCGTCAGGGAAAATCCGGAAGCCGTCAGGGCCGGTCTGGCCGCCAAGCGGGTTACGGTCGATGTTGACCGTCTCCTGGCCGTCGATGCCGAAAGGCGCGCCAAGATCACCGATTTCGAGCAGCTGCGCGCCAAACAGAACCGGGAATCGGAAGCCGTGGCCAAGGAGAGGGATGCCGCCGCCCGACAGGAGAAAATCGTAGCCCTGAAGGCCGTCAAGGATGACCTGAAGGCCCTGGAGCCGGAGATCGGTTCCCTGACCGCCGAATACGACACCCTCATGCGGTCCATTCCGAACCTGCCGCGTCCGGATGTCCGGGTCGGCCGCGACGATTCGGAAAACTATACGATTCGGACCTTCGGGGAACCGCCCCGGTTTGATTTCGAGGCCAGGGATTACATGACCTTGGGGGAAAGCCTGGACATCATCGATGTCGAACGGGCCGGAAAGACCTCAGGGTCGCGGTTCGGTTTCCTGAAGGGCGACGGGGCCCGCCTGGAATTCGCCCTGGTTCAGTACGCCCTGGAAAAGCTGATCGGCGACGGCTTCACGCCGATCGTCCCGCCGGTCATGATCAACGAACGGTCGATGTCGGCCATGGGCTACATGGATCGCGGTCGGGACGAAATCTATAGGGTGGAAGGGGAGGACCTCTACCTGGTCGGTACTTCCGAGCAGGTCATGGGGGCCATGCATATCGACGAGACCTTTCAGGAAAACGAGTTGCCGCGCCGCTATGTCGGCTTCTCCACCTGTTTCCGGAAGGAGGCCGGTTCCTACGGGAAGGATGTCCGGGGCATCCTGCGCGTCCACCAGTTCGATAAGCTGGAAATGTTTTCCTATACCGTACCGGAAGGTTCCGATGCCGAACACGAACGCATCCTGGCCACGGAAGAGGGCCTGATGCAGGGATTGAACCTGCCGTATCGGGTCCTGGGGATCGTTTCCGGTGACTTGGGCGATCCGGCGGCCCGTAAGTTCGACATCGAGACCTGGGTGCCGTCCCAGAACACCTACCGGGAAACCCATTCCTGCTCGACATGCACCGATTGGCAGGCCCGACGGCTCAATGTCCGTGTCCGGCGAAACAACGGGGAGATGCAGTTCTGCCACACCCTGAACGGCACGGCCTTCGCCGTCGGTCGGACAATCATCGCCATCCTGGAAAACTACCAGCGGGCGGACGGATCTGTCGCCATTCCGGAGGTCCTGCGGCCCTACATGGGCGGGAAAACCGCCATTACCAAGCGATGACGGGCGGAACGAAAAAGATGTTGCCAATCGATCCCCAATACCGTTATACCGTTCATGCGGCCAGGAAAATCCGCACCTGTTTCGTGGTATAATCTAAATGATGTTCAGCCGAAACAAAAAGAGACCCCCTTTTTCCGTGGCCAGGCACTCCCGCCGCATTCCGGCCATCCGTCGCCGGTCGGGCAACCCGTACTTCAACCGTTCCCGCCGGTCTGTTGGCCCGGAGCTTCCGAGCCTGCGGACGGTATCTTTGGCGGCCGGATGGGTCATCGGGCTGGCTGTTTTTTACTACCTGATTTGGGGGTCGCCTTTTGCGATACGGGAAATCGGGATAACGGGAGCGTCCCCGGACACGGAACGGTCGATCCGCAGGATAATCGACGAGCAACTGGAGGGGGGCGGGATCTTTCCGTCCCGCAACATCGTTTTTTTCGATGAGGACAGGGCCATCAGCCGCATCGGTCAGGATTTTCTTCTGGAAAGCCTGGATATCAGGAAGACACTTCCCGGTTCGCTGGCCATGACGGTAACGGAAAAAACCGTTCGGGGTGCCCTTTTGGCTGACGGCCGTTTTCTTGGCCTGGACGGATCCGGGTTCGTGGTTCGGGAACTGACCGACGGCGAAGCCGCATCCCTCGGGCCGTTGCCGCCGGAATACGAGCAGGTGCTGGCACCGGAACTGGGGGCGGAAACGGCGTTCGTCAGCGACGCCGAAGCGGTAGGGGAAGGACAGGACGAAAAGGAATCGGGCACCCCTACCGAAAACAGGCCGTCATTGCCCCTGATATTGCTTGACCCCACCCCCAACGACAAGGGAACGGTCCAGGTCGGAGGCCATCCGGTTCCCGCCCCGGTCATGTCCCTGATAACCGTCGCTTTCGAAAAAATGGCGGTACGCGTCGGCGAGTCTCCGATTCGTTTTGTCAGCCGCGGACCGGATACCGAATCAGCGGAAATGCTGATGGAAAGCGGCTGGAAGGCGTATTTCGGATCAGACCAGCCGTTTGATTCCCAGATCGACCGGCTGGTCATGATCCTGCGGGATAAGGTCGGGGAAAGGCGGCCGGAGCTGGAATACGTGGATTTGCGTTATGGGGAAAGGATATTCTTTAAGTTTCGCGACGCGGATTCGGGATCAGGATAGCCCAATGGCGTCTTTAGGAAGGCCCGACGGTGTGCGTGCACCGTTTTTTGGTTCGTATCCGTATTTATGAGGTTATCGCTACGGGGAAAATTACGGAACCACCAAATCATATGTCGATCAAGTCGTTTTTTGGCCTGGTTAGGGCCCATAAAATCATATCCCTTCTCATCCTGGCGGGGTTGGTTTGGGGCGGTCTGTCCCTAAGGGGCCGGCTGGTCCCGGAACGGGAGACCGTTTCCTATTCCACCCAGGCCGTTGAGACCAATACCATTATCATGAGCGTTTCCGGTACCGGACAGATTGCCAACGTGGAACAGGTTGACCTGAAACCCGGCACCTCCGAAACCGTCACCCAAGTCAACGTCTCAAACGGCCAGTCGGTCAGGGCCGGAGCCGTTTTGGTTCGTTTGGACGCCAGCGACGTGGCCGAAGGCATCCAGGATGCGGAAACCGCCCTGGAAACCGCCAAACTGCAGCTGGAAAGGCTCATGGAGCCGGCGGACGAATACGACATGCTTCAGGCTCAAAATTCCGTCATTCAGGCCAAGGAATCGGAATCCGAGGCTGTGATAAGCCTGGGTACCGCCTATGACGATGCCTACGGCGACGTGACGGACGCCTTTCTTTCCCTTCCGAACACCATGTCCAGCCTGGTCGGGATAATCAACGACAGCGACATCAACGGCTATCAGGCGGACATTGACGCCTACTCCGACATTGCCTACCGTTATGACGATTCCGTTGACTGGATAAGGCAATCCGTTCGGGCGGCCTATGACCTGGCGCGGGCGGATTATGACCTGTCCTATGCGGATTACAAGCGATCCGGAAGCGATGCGGACCGCGAAACGATCGAACGGCTGCTCGACGAAACCCTGAAGGCGGCCGAGGGAATTTCCGTGACCGCCAAGGAAATGAAGAACCTTATCGATTTCGTTGAGGACATACTGACGGTCCGCAACTATCCCGCCCCCCGAACCACCGAATCCGACCAGGAGGCCCTGAACGGACTGATATCATCCCTCAATTCCATGACCCGCAGCCTGAAGGACGCCAAATCAACCGTTCGTAGCCGGGCAGACGCCGTCGTTAAGGCCGCTCGAACGGTCGAGGAGCGGGAAATGTCCCTCAATCGCCTGATGGAACCGCCGGACGAACTGGATATCCGTTCCCAAAGAATAGCCATTCAGCAGAAAGAGAACGCCCTGCGGAAAATAAAGGGCGGCTATTCCGATTACGTGATAACCGCACCGTTCGATGGGGTGGTTGCCAACGTTGGGGTCAAGGTGGGGGAGTCGGTCTCGTCCGGCACGGTGGCCGTTACCCTGATTACCGCCCAGAAGGTGGCGGAAATTTCCCTGAATGAGGTTGACATCACCGGCGTATCCGTCGGCCAGAAAGCCACCATTGAATTCGATTCCATCGACGATTTCAGCATTACGGGAACGGTCGTGGAAGTGGATGCGATCGGCACCACCTCACAGGGGGTGGTGAGCTACGGCGTAAAGATCAGCCTGGACACCCAGGACGACCGGATAAAGACCGGCATGAGCGTTTCCGCCGCCATCGTCACCCAGGTCGTTCCCGGTACCCTGACGGTCCCCAATTCGGCGATCAAATCCCAAAACGGCCAGTCTTACGTCGAGATACTGGAAAGGGACGGCAGCGGAAAGGACGTGCCTGTCAGGGTTCGGGTGACGGTCGGGACGTCCGATGACGCAAATACGGAAATTTTGGAGGGGCTGGCCGAAGGGGACATGGTCATAACGAAAACCGTCACTGGTGATGTATCCGGTTCCCAGACGGAAAAAAAATCATCGGGCAGCCTGATGCAGATGATGGGCGGAAGCGCGGCCGGCGGCCCGCCGGCCGGCGGGATGATGAGATAAGCATGATCGAGATAAGTGACATCCGAAAGGCCTATCGGGTCGGGGACATCGAAACCCTGGCCCTGGACGGAGTCTCTTTCCGTATCGAGAAGGGGGATTTCGTGGCCATCATGGGCCAGTCCGGATCCGGCAAATCGACCCTGATGCACATTATCGGCTGTCTGGACTCGCCGACGTCCGGCCGGTATTTCCTCGGCGGCCATGACGTTTCCCGGATGACCGACGACGAGCTGTCGGACGTGCGGCGGGACCAGATCGGTTTCGTTTTTCAGGCCTTCAACCTCCTGCCGCGGGCCACGGCCATCCGAAACGTGTCCCTACCCCTGATTTACGCCAACGTCCTCCCCGAAGAGCGGGACCGCCGGGCCGGAGAGGCCCTGTTGGCCGCCGGCCTGCCGGAAGACCGCTGGCACCACCATTCCAACGAGCTGTCCGGCGGCCAGAAACAGCGGGTGGCCATCGCCCGGGCCCTGGTCAACAGTCCGGCCATCGTCCTGGCCGACGAGCCGACCGGTAACCTCGATTCCAAGACCGGGGAGGTGGTGTTGGAGACCTTCCGGCACCTGAACTGCGACCTGGGACACACCATCCTGCTTATTACCCACGAACGTTACGTGGCCGAACACGCCGACCGGATCATCACCCTAAAGGACGGACGGATCGTGTCCGACGAGGAGGTCCGGAGCAAGCATCCCTGTCCCGTTGAACGCCAAACGCCATGAGAATCGCCGATCTCTTCCAGGAAACCTATGACGCCGTTACGGTCAACAAGGTCCGTTCCGGCCTGACCATGCTGGGCATCGTCATCGGCATCGGTTCGGTAATCGCCCTCCTGGCCATGGGACAGGGCGCCAAGAACTCCATTGAATCCAGCATCCAGTCGATCGGCTCCAACCTGCTGATGGTCCGGCCGGGAGCCATGAGGGCCGGCGGCGGCGTCAGTTCCGGACGCGGAAGTGCCCAAACGCTCACCATGGACGATGTCGAGGCCATTCGGGGACAGGCGACAGCCGTACGGGCCGTGGCTCCGGAAATCAGCGGCCGCTATCAGGTTACGGCCGCCGGCACCAACACCAACGTTTCGGTGTATGGGGTTACGGAGGAGTACCAATCCGTCAAGAGCCTGACGGTCGAGTCCGGGTCATTCGTCTCCGCCCAGAACGAGAAGGGCCGCTCCAAGGTCGCCGTCCTCGGCTCGGCCACCCGGGACGACCTTTTCGGGGAGGGAAACGACCCGGTCGGATCGAAGATCAAGATCAACAGGATCGAGTTCAAGGTCATCGGTGTCATGGCCGCCAAGGGCGGTTCCGGGTTTGGCAGTGCCGATGAGGCCATCTACGTTCCGCTTGCCACGGCCCAGCAATACCTCTCCAGCAGCAGGTACCTGTCGATGATCAACGTCGAGGCCGCAAGTGCCGAGGCCATGGACCTGGCCGAATCCGAGTTGACCGATATCCTGCTGGCTGCCCACGACATCACCGACCCGACCCTGGCGGACTTCATGGTAATGAGTCAGGCGGATATTGTAGAGACCGCCTCGTCGGTGACGGACACCTTCGTCACCCTGTTGGCAGCTATCGCCGCCATCTCGCTCCTGGTCGGCGGTATCGGCATCATGAACATGATGCTGACCACCGTCACCGAAAGGACCCGTGAGATCGGCCTGCGTAAGGCGATTGGTGCCCGGCGGGAAGACATCGTCCGGCAGTTCCTGATGGAATCCCTGCTGCTGACATTTGTCGGCGGAGCGATCGGCATCGTCGTCGGCTGGCTGATCGCCCAGGCCGCCATCCGTTTCGCCTCCATCCAGGCCAGCGTCTCCCTATCGGCGGTCGTCATGGCCGTCGGCGTCTCGGTCGGCATCGGAGTGATCTTCGGATACTATCCGGCCCAACGCGCCGCCAAGCTCCGGCCGATCGAGGCGCTCCGGTATGAGTAGGGCTTCACCCCTTGATCCCCCGGAACGGGTATTTAGGAATAATAAGCATAATTTTAAAATATGACCGATATGCACAGCAAAACAATCATCAGCTATGTCTTGACGGCCGTCATCGCCGCCGGGATAGGATTCGGCGGGGGAACCATCTACCAGAAAAACCAGGCATCGGCCGGATCGCGGATCGGCGGCAGTTTCGATCCGCAAACCATGATGAACATGCCGGCTGGCGATCGCCAGGGCCTCCGGGGCGGCCAGGCCGACGGCCTGACCAAAATGCGGGGCGGGGCCGGGATGAGCGCCGGCACGATCAAGGAGAGGACCGACACCACCCTGACCGTCACCCTCGGCACGGACGGATCGCAGTTGGTCATAGTGACCGACAAGACGGCCATCTCCAAGCCGGCCGAAATCAGCCTTTCGGAGTTGAAGGCAGGGGATAACGTCTTCGTCAGCGGCCAGACCAATTCCGACGGCAGCCTGACGGCCGATTCAATCCAGGTTCGGATGGACGGCGAGGGATTTGGCGGCGGTCCGGGGATGGTGCGCCCGCCGACCGGTGAGGTGCCGGTGCGGTAAGGCGGAGACCACCGAGGAAAGGCGGTCGAACTTGTGAGCCGGGGACTGTCCCTTGCCTTATCTCCCGCGGACTTTCACTGAAATTAAGCCTATTTGGCGTTGCAAAACGCCTCAAGAAGGGCCTTTCGGCAGGAAAACGAGGGACGGGTTTGAGCCTAAAAAAGGCACTCTCCGGGCCAAGACCCGGGAGTTTTAGTTGCCAAATAGAGATTTTCTGCGGGCAATTCGCCTCATGTGATAGCCGTGGCCCGGCATTTTTTGTCTTTATCCACAACCCATCAATTGAGAAACGTGTCAGTTTTTTCTTTTTTTATGCGAAAAAGCCCGTTTTTAGCCAAAAAACCGTCCTTGACCGCATTTTTCGTTTCTTTAGGGTAGTCGCTGAAGTCCGTTAAAAACAACAAGGAGGTAAGAATGGACAGGGAATCGGTTTTAAGGGAAATGGGTTTCGTGCGGCTGGAGGGCGGTCCGGTGAGGATGGGGACGGAAACGCCGTTGCCGTGCCGTCTGGAGGGGTACAGGCACAACGAGACGCCTGTTTTCGGGAGTGTCACGGGTCCTTTCTGGATGGCCCGCACCTGCGTTTCCAACATCGAATACGAGCGCCACGATCGGAGATACCCCAGGCTTCCGATCGCACCGCACGATCGGCATCCGGCGGTGAACGTCACCTACCTGAACGCTCTGGACTATTGCCGGAAGCTTTCCGAAAGGGTCGGCCTGCCACTTACCCTTCCGACAGAAGCGCAATGGGTTTTTGCGGCTGCCCCGTCAGGAACGGAATTCCCCTGGGGAAACCGTCCGGATCGCCGGAAGGCCCTGACGCGGGGCTTCGGCACGGTCGGACCGGCGACCGTCGATTCTGACGACCGCTACCTTAACCGGTGCGGCCTGTTCCACATCTGCGGAAACGTCTCCCAGTTCACCTTGGGGGACTATGACGCCCCGGGACACGGCGGTTTCCTGACCGACGGCCGGTATTGCGTCGTCAGGGGAGGGAACTGGGCACTGTGTCCCTGGTCGGCCGGAGTGCATCGGCGAGGAATCGTTGACGTGGCCGCCCGGATGCCGACGGTGGGGTTTCGCCTGGTCTGTAACGGTTGGTAGGATTCTTCTTAAAAAGAGCCTTTTCGGCTCTTTTTTACTCTCCCGCCCCCGAAATCCCCTGCCTACGGAGCCATCCTGGCCACCGTCTCGGCCGTGAAGCGGTGTCCGGGCCGGTACACCTCCACCCTTCCGGCCAGGCGCAGACCCAACAGGGAAATGTCGCCCAGGAAATCCAGCAGCTTGTGGGTGGCCGGCTCGTTCGGGAACCTGAGGGGAGTCAGGAAACGGCCTTCGGTATAGGTAATGAGCGGCGATTCGCTCGGGTCTTCCGGCAGGATCGGGTAGATGCTTCGGACCCTTTCCCACTTGTCGCTGTCGCCGTCCGCCAGCGGGGAGGACATGAAGCTCCTGGCCGGGGCAACGGCGTCCGCATAGTTACCGTCACCGGAATCGTATCGAACGGTCGCCTTTCCTATCGGGTCCGGAAAGTCGATGTGGCATTCGACCGTCAGGCGGTCGTGCGGGGTGGGGGACAGGATCGCCGTTTCCCCTCCCGGTCCGAAAAACGTCTCCCGCTCGGTGATTTTCGCCAGCCGTCTCCTTTCCGGCAGTTCCCGCACTCCGGCATGGACGATCAGGCGACAGAACCAGTCGGCGGAGAAGTCCCGGAAGGGGATTCCGCAGCGCTTCAGCTCGATGGCGGCGTTGTCTATGCCCAAACCGTAGAGGGCGGACAGGAGATGTTCGACCGTCCGGACATGGGCCTCCCCGTTCCGCAGGCTGGTGGTGTGGTGCCTTTCCTGGCGGCAGAGGTTGGCGATGCAGGCCCGTACCGGCCCCTGCGGGGTCCTGAAGACGATTCCGTGGTTAGCCGGGGCAGGGCGGATTTCGGCCACGCAATCCCTGAAGTCGTTGGCTGAAATGCCGCAGAGCCGCACCGGACGGGCAATGGTTGCCTGATTTTGGGAACTGACGATTGTTTCCATCATATTTCGGTTGGTTTTGATTTATTGTCGCGAAGAACATAGGCCTGAAAACAACCCGTGTCAACATCTATCGGATAAACAAAATTACGCCGTATTTAGCGTAATTTTCCAATTCATCCGGTCTGGTTCGGGTATTTTGGGAACGAAAATCGCCTGTTTGCCTGTGGATAATTTCAGGACTTGGATTTCGTCTGGAATAACCTATAATGTTAAAAGTGATTTGGATGGCATCATTGGCGGACTAAGGAAACACAAAAAAAACTACTCAATAGATGTTTGTTTATGAAACGACACGAGATGAAACTGGCGAAAGTCCCGTTCGACAAGTTGGCGGCCGGGGTGAAGACCGTCGAATCCCGGCTCTACGACGACAAGAGAAGGGGCGTGGCCGTCGGCGACGAGATCGTCTTCAGGCTCAACGAAAATCCCGAAGTGACGGTAACCAGGAGGGTGGTGTCCCTGCACGTCTATCCGAACTTCAGGTCAATGATGGCCGATCTGCCCGCCGGCCGTTTCGGCTGGGATACGGCGGAGGAGGCGACGGCGGAAATCGAGCGTCACTATTTCGCGGAAGACCAGGAAAAATTCGGGGTCATCGGCATCGGGTTGGGTTGAAAAACCCGCCGGTATATTACCGGCGGGTTTTCACGACACTTCACGGAAATGTACGAAATTCAATTACGATTACGCCCAAAGCTTCCTTCTGATCACCGTAAAACGACTTTAGGATACCGAAAGCTGTTGTGGCAGAATCAGCATCAGGAACTATCTTACCGAAAGGTTCGTTTTTCAATGTCTCTTTGAAACTTGGATATTCTCGTTTGTCTATCACCTTAACGATCAGGGATTCCTCGTACGTCAAGAAACGAATGTTTTCCCCTTTTTTAATTCCTCTGATCGTATCGTAACCGACGCGTACTTCAAGCGTTTTCTCGCCGGACTTTATGAAGTCAAAGAATCGTTTTTTTACACGAATTGTTCGTAAGGTATCCTGATTGATATCAAGACTCCACTGTTGGGTTACGACATCGGATCGATATGCAGCCGGCAAAATGGCATCGATTTTCCAGCCGTGATGTTGGAGACACACAACCTCAGACGTCGTTGGGGTTATGTGCAAATACAATTTACGTCCTCCATAGCCCGACAATTGGAATGGCAAATCGCTCAATAGGGCATTGAAGGCAAGGTCGTTTGAGGCTATCAGGGGCATTAATTTGATGAGCGTTCCTTTTTTTGGGATAGCGGCTGCCACCCCTATTACCTTACCCTCGAAATCTGACGCCACAAAGATGAGCTTGTATTTGGAGTTAACATCACCGGAGTCTCTGCGCCCGTATCCGGCAAATAGACTCTTAATCCAGACGTCGTCGATTCCGCTGAATGTTTTCGGTAGGGTGCTCAGGATTAATTGACGCACTTGTCCCATATCCTTGTCCTCTAACGGGAGAACGGAAATGGCTGGTATGTCTTTCTTGATCAGCGCCTCGTTTTCAGACAGTATCTTGTAAAACATCAGTTCCCGACTATCCTTTTTGTAGTGACTATATGAACTTCCGGCACACACGAACCCTTGCCGAAGAAAGAAATTCGTGGCCGCCCGATTTTCCTCTGCTACAGTGCAATACAATTGTCTGGCACTTCGTTTTCGAACATAATTTTCGACATGGGCGTATAGTGCATATCCCAAACCGCACACACCTCGAAATTCTTCGGAAACTATGAGGGGACTGATTTTATATGTTTGTTGTCGTTTCCCGACCACATGAATCACACCCGCAAGTTGTCCATCGATTTCCCCGACGAACATTCGTTGTTCGTGAGAGAAGAAACCAATGTGGTCTCGTCCTCCGGCAAGATGCGTACGAATTATCCGCCGGGCACGAGCCTGATGATCGCCATCATAATATGCGGTCAGAACGCGGACCATGAGATTTGTCACCCAAGTTTCATCGTCGGCTTTTGCCTCTCTAATGTTAATGTACGGTTTTGTTTCCGTTTTCTTTACCATTTCTCAACCATCCTTTCTTTCCTCTTTGCTTCTGAACTTTTATGTACTTAAACAAATTTATCTAATTAAGTCAACCCCTCCCCACGTAAAGGGCATAATCAGAAACGTATGGTATGGCAAAATACACGGATCAGGGCCTCGAATACCGGGTGCTCGGGACCGTCAAGAACGGAATGAAGGTTATCGCCGAGATCAAGATGAAATTCGGGGTCATCGGCATCGGGTTGGGGTGAGGGTGGGGGTCAGCGGCAACAAAAAGGGCACTTTTGTTTCCGCAAACCGTTTTGCGTCAACAAATATGGGCGACATTTCGGATTTATTTATTCGTTCAAGATTTCGCTTACTTTTTTGATGGGTGCCCGGAAACGAACGTCTTTGAACTCGGCGAAGTGCCTTTCTCCACAAAGCATCTTCATTTGTTCCCTGTCTCGCAGGTTCAAGTCATTTATATCGATCGTTGATTTGGTTTCCGCCACGAAATAGATTTTCTTGTCCCCGTTCATCACTATGGCCCAATCCGGGTTGTATTTTCCGATCGGCGTCTCGATCCTGAACCAATAGGGGAGCTTGAAGTAGAACTGGATATCCTCATTTGATTCCAGGTCTGCGGCAAAACTTTTCTCGATCGCTGAGTCACAGGCAATGTTGTCGAACAGCGTCTTACCGGGATCGGAAACCGAAAAGTTTAGGGGGTCACCCAGATAGGCGTAAAGCTCCTCATTTTCGAATTTCTGCATCTCCCATTCCTGTCCGGTAATCTTTTCGTACTTGATCCCGTCTATCATCATCCTGTTTAGGACCGTGTTGATGGCCGAAACCGCTCCTTCGATGAATTGCTGCGGGTTGACGATGATGTCCGCACCCCGCCCCGACGCCTTGACGATCTCCAGGATGGTGTCCTTAGTCAGCTTGGTGTGGTCCTGAATTCGGCCCAGGATATCGGGGATCGGCATGGCCCGGGCGTTAAGCCTCTTCGTTTTCGGCTGCCGTTTCATCTTGCCGACCACGCCGGTCTCGGCGCTCATCTCCAATGCGGCCCGCCTGGTGACGATGTTCGGGGCCGTCACCGGAATTTCCTTAAGCAATTCGGACGCTTTCCTGACCAGTTCTCCGGAATCGTAGTCGACTTGGTAGCGGGTGCGGTGCTTGATGCGGTTCCAGAGATCAAGGAAATTCTGGTCCAGGGCATACCCTTTCCTGAGTCGGGCGACGACTCGGTTCTGCCGGTTCTTGATTCGGTTGTCGAATCTGACCCCGCTTTCGTCCTCAATTTCCTGCTGGAGCCTTTTTGCGAAATCCTCGTAGCTTTCGTTGGCCACGACGGTCAGAATGTTTATGCTGTCGTCGAAGATGCGCTGGCCGTCCTGATTGACCGGCAGGCGCATGCCCCGGCCTATCTCCTGACGTTTCTTCATATCCGATTTCGTCTCGTTCAGGGTGCAGATCTGGAATACGTTAGGATTGTCCCAACCTTCCCGCAGGGCGGAGTGGGAAAAGATGAAGCGTATCGGTTCGTCCAAAGATAGGAGCCGTTCCTTGTCCTTCATGATCAGGCTGTAGGTATCGTCATCGGCGGCGGTGTTTCCGTTGGTGTCCCTTAGCCCTTTCTTGTCCACGGAAAAGTACCCGCCGTGGATCTTCTCGGGCGCATGTCCGACCAGTCCGTGGTATTTCGGGTTGGCCTGCATCTTCCGCACGGCACCCTCGAACCAGACGGCGATCTTGCCCTTGCCGACCGTCCCGTCTTCTCCGTAGGTGCGGTAGTTGGCCACCCGATCGATGAAGAAAAGGGTCAGGGCCTTGATGCCCTTGCCCGCCAATTCCAGTTCCTTGTCGAAATGGTTCTCTACGGCCTTAGCCACCTGATAGCGCATCACCTCATCCTTCAGGACATCGTTGTCCTGTCCGGACCGGAAAACCTGGCCGTTGCTGAAAGTCACGGTTTGGCTATCGACATCGATCTCGTCCACGATGAAGCCGTCCCGGTACAGTTCCCGGCCGTTTGACAGGCGGAACAGGTCGGAACCGGCCCAAACGGTGACCGTTTTCCGCTCCACCCGCCCCTTACCGCCGCTTTTGTCCGCATCAACGGCAATCTTGGCCGTAACGACGTTCTTTTTCGACGTTATCGAATCGACCGCCACGAAGGCCTGGTTGATGTCCGCTTCGGCCATCACCGAATCGACCTCGATCCTCTTGACCAGGCCCAAATCATAGGCCTGGACCGGGTCGAGCCTATACACCTGGTTATAGGGGTTCTTGTGGGTCGCGGAATAGCGGAGGGTGCAGAGGGGATTGAGGTTCTCGATCGCCTTTCGGCGGATGTCGGTTTCCATGTTCTGCGGTTCGTCCACAATCACGATCGGCCGCACCCCCCTGATGCATTCGATCGGTACGCCCCAGTCGCTGTCCTGATAGATGATGTTCTGCCCCCGCTTGGACTCGCTGAACTTGGCGAACGAGTCGATGTTGATGACCAGCACCTGTAGGGCGTCGTTCGTGGCGAAGGCCTTCATCTGCCCCCGTTTTTTCGGGTCATAAACGTGAAAATCGACCTTGGGGCGGCCGTAGATCAGGTCGAAATGGTCCCTGGTGATCTCCAGGTTCTTCCAGACCCCCTCCTTGACGGCCAAACCGGGAACGACGACGATGAATTTGCGGAAACCGTGCTTCCGGTGAAGTTCATGGATGGTGCGGAGATAGACGTAGGTCTTCCCGGTGCCGGTTTCCATCTCCACCGTGAAATCTTTCCCCTTCAGCCGGTCCGCCGCCACTAACCCGTTCCGTGCCTGAATCTCCCTCAGGTTGTTCAACAGAAGCCCCTCATCCAGTCCGGATCCGTTTCCGATGATGAATTCGTTGCAGATCATCATCTGGGCGGTGGGGGACTGAAGCGCCACGCCGAAATCGTCGTCCCCGAAAGGAACCTGTCCCCGGAACAGGTCGGTCACGGCCTCGATGGCCTTCAGCTGGTATTCCTGTGTGGCGTCGAACTGGAGTTTCATAGGCTTTTTTAGGGTCGGTGCAAAGAGAATCATCTTATTTTGGCTAAAATTAGCCAAGCATATTTCTCTTTGCATTTGCGTTTGCAAAGAGGATTTATTTCAAACGATTTCCGTTCCTATGGGTTTAGGATTGAATATGTAATATTTACAAGCATATTTTAGATATTCCCCAAGTTCATCCAGGTCAATATTTCCTTTTGTGACATCGTCGGGATAAATGCTGATTATTAGTTTGTCGCATACTGTTTTTTGTTGAACGGCAAATATAAAAGTTCTAATTATGTAATGAACGGAGGTTTTTCGCGTTAAATTAGTGGCCCTACCATGTCCAGTATTTATTAACGGAATAGTGATGACGTCATCTTTTTCGGCGTCATTCGATAAACTTTCCCACAATCCACCGAGGGATGACAAAAAATCATTATTATCAGAAGTACTTCTGTTTTGTAGATTTTTATATGAATTTGCCAATAGATAAAATTTCTTATTTTTTTGTTCAATTTCTACCATTGACCCAATTGGGTATTTTCCATCGTCACCCCGCAGAAGATCTTTTTTTTGATTTATGTCAGTTATGAGGTGTTCAACTTGCGATGAATAGTACCGACAAATAAGTTCATTTAGTATGCTTGGGTTTTTCGCTTTTATAATGTTTCCTCCTTGTGACGGATCAAATTCATTATTGATGGGCACAACAAGAGCACCTTTATTTTTGTGGGCATTACCAACTTTTATTTCAATCCAAACATCTTTCCCGTCTATTTTAGATCTAAACGTTGATGGAGGCCGTCTGACTATTAATACAACAATAAATACGAACACTAAAATAATAACGGTCAAATTTGTATTAATGTTTTTATCTATCCAATCGTGACTTAAATAATTTCCAACGTTAATAATCAACCAGATCACGCCTATGGCTGCCAGTGAGGAGTGGGAGATTAATGACAATCTTTTTGACCATCTTTTGCAGTTCATACTATAGACCTAAACTGCCATATACCTGATTTCCATAATAATAGTCTCCGCTTTTTCCTTCAGCTTTGAGTCTGTAATGTTCGTTCACCCAACTATTTATCGCTCGCCCCAGTATTTTTTGGTTAAAACTAACATGCATGGTCAACACATCGTTTAAGATGGCCGGGCATCTGTCGACGTCTTTGCTCCGTTTCCCATTCAGATTAACCACTACTATCGGCAAATTTCTATTTATCGCTTGTTCAATTTCCCATCTAACAAATTTATAAAGATATTTTGTGTTTTCTCCGACAAGCAAAACAAAAAGCTTGGCATTATCAAATCTTTCCCGCAGCTTCGCTTTTATTGTTTCTTCTTGTGAATCGCCCATCAGTTTATTCAAATCATGGGCGTTATGGAAATCGAATGTCGTATTTTCACTTTCCTTCCATGCTTGCATCAACCTGTAATAGTGAATATCATTGTCGGCGTCAAAAGCCACGTATGTCTTATTTGCGTAGGCCATAGGTATTCTGATGAGAAATTATTAGCTGATATTCCTGTGCAGAATCTAATCGGCGTTTCATAAGTCGTTAATCCGTACCCCAATTTTTTTGGTTTCATCGGTTATAAGTGCGGCCGTGTTTAGTGCACTGTTTGTTAATCTATCTTTTCTGAGTTTCAGACGGTCATTGATGAAACGATGACGTAATTCAAATTCACTAAAAATCTCGCTCCATTTTTTAACGTAAACCTTGTAATTATCGCAATTGAATATAAGACCATTGTGTTTTTCGCCGTGTGGTTTTGCACTCTCCGTTTCTCTTTCGATATATCCTCTAGAATCAAAAACGGTTCCAATTAGGATAAAGCGCCACATGGACTTTCTGGAATTGAATCTGGGCTCGTTGATTACTACTTCCATGTATCTTTTAATCTGTGAGACTTCTTTTTCGCCAATTTTTACAGAAGGTTTTTTGAGTTCAATTATAATATTGTCAATAGTATCATCCGTATTATAATTTTGACGACAGAGGAAGATGTCCATTTCCTTGTTTTTGTCTGGGTCGTTCATTTTTGAATCGTTGTTATCACTATTGAGCATGTGCTGATAACTCCTAAGGGCAGATTCAAAATCCGCTTCGGTGGTACATACTAAATTGTACTGTTCTCCGAATAGCCAATAATTGTCGTCTATTATTTTTTGTAGATGATCCCTTTCATTTGCTGATAGAGTTTCATTAAAGACGATTTGTTTAAGATATTCCACGGCCGAATAACGATCCGCTACGAGCTTCCCCATTTTGATAATGTTGGAAAGCTCTGTGGCTTCAAGGAGTTTTTTCAATAGGATTTTATCGTCTCGGTCAAGTTCTAAGACACTGTCTAGAATTGGCAATATCTGCTCTCTTTCATCAGAATCCAGCAACGCATTCAACATCCGCATTATTGTCTTTCTTTGACCAGGACTTGCGGCAGTGAACACCTGTGGCTGAATCTTGCAGACGCCCTCAACGACATTTTCTAGATGCTCTTCTCTTAGCTGGTCCCATGGTGAATCTGAAAAAGTCGGAAATGTACCCTCATCCTTAAGTTTCTTGACGACTTCTGTGGCGTGCTCTACAAGAAACGGTTTTCGTTTTTTCCGAAGATATTTTCTCATTTCGGACATTAGAAACTTGTATTCGTCATCGTTTCTTGAATGTCCGATAAGTGAGTCTTGGCCTTCAGGCTGGTCGGGATTGTAACGGAAGTCGTTAAAAAAATCACTTTGTACGTAAATGCTGTGATAGAAACCGTCACCTTTCTTATTTAATTTTGTAGTGTCTTTCCAAACCTCTTTCGAATGGCTGTTGAGTAGATAATATCTTGAATACTCATTTTGCAACTGTAATGACCACTGTATGTAATTGACTTTGAACCTGGTGCCTGATTCAGCATGAACAAAATCAATACAATCCCTATCATTAATTACTTCATCGTATTTGAGCGCCTCGCCGTTAATATAGATTTTGAAATCCTTTGATTTGTAGAGTTCCAAGAACCAGCCGAACTCTTGCTTTAGGTATCTCTCTGTCTCTTCCGGAGAGAAATTAAAAATTGAATCAAACGTTACCGTGGTGCCTTTGGGCGCAGTCGTCTTTTTGGACTTTGTCTTCCCGCCCAAGTATTGGTTAGTTTTGTCATCCTCAATTTCTATTTCATATTCATAAACACCGTCCTGCTTTTCATATCTAGTTAGCCAGCGTGCTTTAGCAGAAAACGAAACAAAGGACAGTCTGCCTATGCCATTTTTACCATGAGTCAACGTTTTGTGCTGATCATCCCTGTTCTTTTTCTCAGATTCGTAAAACGGTTTAAATTTATGAGAAAGCTCTTCTTGGGGAATGCCGTTACCATTATCTGATATCATGATTCTACTTATATTTCCGATAATATTTACCCCCTCATAATTTATGTGGACTTCTGAGGCATTGGCGTCAAATCCATTCCAAATGTATTCCGCGATCGCTTGATACGGTTTAAATTTACCGACGATCTCCTTTACGCCCTTATCGCCAATCTCAATTGTCTCAAAATCTGCTGATAATGGCATATCCCTACACGCACTCCACCCCCACCCCAACCGATTCCGCCTGGAGTAGGGCATTGGTCTTTAGCTGGTCATCGCCGCCGAAGGCGGTGTCCAGGCAGATGATCTTTTCCGGCTTGGCGGCTAGGATCTCGTCGAACATCTTCTTGGTAATCTTATCCGCCAAGCAGACGGCCAGCTTGCCGCCGTCAACGGAATAGTAGTCGATCCTGTCGGCCTTTTTCCTCTCGATCGGCACGTTCAGGTCCAGGCCGGATTTCAGGATCAGCTCGTAGAGGACATTCTCCTGGGTTGCGCCCTTCTCAAGGTTGTCCCTGAATATCTCCATCTGTTCCAGCAGTTCCTCCTCCGTCCGGATATCCTGGTTCCAGATCTTGAAGTTGCTTTTCTCCAGCCGGAAAGCCTTAAACCCGATATCCAGCCTCTTCCCGGTCTCCTTATCCGCCAGCTCACTGACCACCTTCTTCCCGGCCCGCCGAATCCGCTCCTTGGTGATGTCGGCTATCGTCCTGAACCCGGCCTTATGGGCCTCACTGCTCTCGTCCGTCTCTTCCGGCAGCTGAATGGAGATGCACTTGCGGTTCCCGCCGTCCTCGGCGTTCAGGGCTATGACGGCATGGGCGGTCGTGCCCGATCCGGCGAAGAAGTCGAGAATCGTATCGTCTTGTTTGCAAGCCAGCTGAATCGCTTTTTTGATAATGCCAGTTGGTTTAGGATTATCAAAAATTCCTTTTCCCACAATGTCCGCCAATTCTTCGTTGGAAGCATGGGTGTGTCCGACCTCATCAAAACTCCAAACATCTCCAGCGACACGCTCGTCTGGGAGTTCGGCCAAATAAGTTTTTACAGATGGGGTTGTTTTCAAGTCTTTTCCAAACCAAAGTCTATTTTCTTCTTCCAGCCTCTTTAGCGTATTTTGACTATAGCGGGGAAATCTCCCCTGGGGTGCTTTCCAAGTAACTCCATTTTTGAATCTAAAAACATAGCTCTGACCATGACCACTTTTTGCGTGCAGTGGGGTTGCTTTCCATGGACCACGAGTATCATCGTCTGGGTTTGTATATCTGTCATTCATTTCTGCGGTTCTTGGTAATCTCAAATCACGAAGATCATCCTTATTTTTGGCAAACAACAAAACATACTCATGTTGTTTAGATAAATACTTAGTATCATTCGCTACCGTATATTTACTATGCCAGACTATTTCCGTCACAAAATTATTTTCTCCAAACACTTCATTCATCGCCATCCTCAAATTGTGAACCTCATGATCATCGATACTCACGAAAATAACCCCATCCTGCCGCAGAAGGTTCCGGGCCAGGAAGAGGCGGGGATAGATCATGTTCAGCCAGTCGGAATGGTAATGCCCGCGATCGGCGGTGTTGCGGAACAGGCCGTCGGAGCGGCGATTGCCCTCCTCGTCCCTGATTCCGGCTTCCTTCTCATATTCGGCCTTGTCCTGCCGGAAACTGTCGTTGTAGATGAAATCGTTCCCGGTGTTGTAGGGCGGATCGATGTAGATCATCTTCACCTTCCCGTAGTAGGACTTCTGCATGACCTTCAGGGCCTCCAGGTTGTCCCCCTCGATGAAGACGTTCCCGGTCTTGTCGAAATCGACCGATTCCTTCCGGTTCGGCTTGAGGGTGGCGGCGGTGGAGGACTGGATGGCCCGGAAGCAGCCGGTCTTGCCGTGCCAACTCAGGCCGTATCGCTCCGGTCCGGTTTCGGCCAAATCGCCCAGAGTCTTCTTCAGGCGGTCGCAATCCACCTGACCTTCGGTGAAAATTTCCGGGAATCGGGACTTGAGGGTTCCCAAAAGGTCGGCTTGGGGGTTCAGGGACCGGCTATCGATCTTTTTGATATTCTTGGCTTTCTTAAGCGGTTTTCTGGCGATGGTCATAGGTGAGGCGGTTTTTAGGAGGGTGGGGGATTGGCAGATAATTTTACGATGCCTGTATTCTATCGATTTTTAGGCGCAAAAACAAGGGTGAAATTTGAGGAAAAATAGGGTGGATTGTTTACGGAAAATGGGGTAAGATTTTGATGTTATGACCTCAAAAACACCGAAACAACTGATGGCACTTCTCAAAGATAAACATTTCCTCCTTTTTGCGCTGGCAATGTTATTTATGATTTTACCCGGCATTCCTGCATTTTATTTGTTCCACCGGGAGGAGTTTATGACGATAGATTGGATAAAATTGAGTCTCTTGTCTGCGGCACTTGAGTTACCTATGGTATTTTTGGGAATATTTATAATGCCGATTTTTTTTGACAACCAGACCGAAAAATCCAAAAAAGACGATTTCTTCTTTGAAGTCGCCTTTTCTGCCTTAAAGAATTTTTCGGCTTCAAAGAAATTTACTGTTTTGCCACCATCTGCATGGCAGCCATGGCGGTTTTCGCCGCCATCAAATCGTCTATAAATAAAAAAAATAGAATAAGCCCCATCCCTAATTCCAAACTTTGGAATCAAGAAACGAAGAGTGCCTAATTTATGTCCTCCTTCAAATCCGTTGCCGTCCGTGTCTTGAAAAGGGCGGGGAAACCGCTGCACAGCAAGAAAATTACCGAGATTGCCCTCGGGAACGGCTGGCTGAAATCGAGCGGCGCTACGCCGTGGGCCACGATGAACGCCCTCCTGGTTACCGACGTGAATGCCCGAAAGGACAAATCGCCGTTTACCAAAATCGGACCGTCGATTTTCGGACTTAACGCCGAGTTTGTTACCGAGAAACCCGCCAAAAAATCGGCCTCGGCTCCGATGGACGAGGAATTCGTCAAGCACTCGATCATCAAGTACATCTCCTGCAAGGGGTGGGGCTCGTTCCAGTATGGCGGGTTGCACGAACACGGTGTCGATATCCGGGCCAAGCAGCAGCGGTATTCCCGATACCTGAACATCGAGACGAAGGGGACATCGGGAAAGGGCTCGGCCAACGAGACGGGTTTCGTCTATGGTTTGGGTCAGATTGTCACCCGGATCAGGGACACCGGCAAGACCCGAAACTACTACGGTATCGGCCTGCCGGAATCCTCCGCCCGAATCGCCCGGCGCCGTTTGCCGTGGCAGGTGGCCAAGAAGCTGCTCCTGTTCGTCTATTCCGTTTCTGCCGACGGCGCGGTGGAGGAGTATTCGTGGAAAGAATTGAGGAACTCACAGAAGGAGAAAAAGTCCATCTTTTGAAAATAGAACAAAAAAAAACGCCACCTCACTAAACCGACAAAAAAACCACCCGACAGCGCGGGTGGTTTTTGAAAGACCTCCTTTCCACTCTACTTATTCAGTTTCAGTAGAGCTTCGCCAAAATAACTTCCGGTATCCCGGGCCTCTTCCCAAGACACGTATTTTGTGCGGCCGGTAATACGGATCTTATCCGTCGCTACCCGATACGCCCAGTTTCCGGCCGAAATCTCTTTGGTGAATACCTGAATTTCCTTGTCGCCAAGGCTCAATTCAAACTCCCACCCCTCGTCTTGAGCCAGTATGACTCCGCGCTCACGGGCCGTCGGCTCGTCGGGCATGTCGTCAAGGATGGTGGTTACGATTCCGTCATCCACCACCACCCTCCAGAGTCCGTTTTCCTGTCTGCTTGTGGAAATCAAAGGTTTCACGGGTTCAACCCCTCCATCTCTCCTCCTTTTGGGTTTTGATTGGAAAAGTCCAATTACCACCTTTTTACCATGTTTTATAAGGACGGTCAAGAATTGACATTGAAATTTTGGCTAAAATGAGCTAAAATATTGACTTTAATTGCTATATCACACGTGGGGAACAGGAATAAGAATATTGGGGGGTGTTTCAACCACGCAAAACCGTTATGGGGACTCGTAAGGGACCAAAAGTCACGGATCACATGATTTAAGCCGGTCGGATAAAACTGTGGTGGCCACAATCTGAAACTACGGGATTCTATAAGTGATGGCCAGGACAACCATCCCGAGCGATATACCCAACTGACCCCAAAACCCCCGCTTAAGGCCGACAGGCTTATTAAGTGTCGTCTAAGGTGTAATGTGCGACGCATGAGACACGTACGGTAAGGTTCCCCTCCCGTTCCGGCCTCCGGCCGGCGGGAAGATAAATTTTTAACCGCCGGGCGCCAGCCCGGAACAAGGGATATGGGATGTGCGGAAATCAAGATATGGAGCTCGAGGGTTCGGGCCTTCCCCCTAGGGCAAAAGGTCTTCGTCAAGGGGTCGTCCTATACCGGCGAGCCGGTCGAGGTGGTCAGCAATCCGTTCCGGCTATCCGGGGACGACAGGATGAGGGCGTTTGTCCTCATTTCCAACCCGGAGGGCTATTCCGCCGTTGCCGTCCCCTGCTCCGGGCTGGAGCCGGTGGACTGGATCCCTTCCGGATCCTTATGATATGGCCGAACCGCTAAAGATATCCGAACCGTCCCCGATCACCGCCTCCACGCTATCGCTCCTCGTCCGAAGGCTCTCGGCGGCCGTGTCGGATAAGCACGGAATCTTTGAGGTGGATATCGATTCGGGAAACGGACAGTGGAAAATAATCTTTCAGAGGATAATCAAGTGAAACGTATGGACATATCAGGCTATCAGATCCCCAACCTGAACAACGCTCCCCTTTCGGAGACGGCGGCCTTGGCGCGTGAGATAGCGTGCGCCTTCGGCGAGCCCCATAGGGTCGGGATGTACGTCGCCGCCGTCCGGCGGATGGGCGGGCCGGCCGAGGCGAGACGGCACTACCGGGAGATCTGCGCCGACGGGGCGAGGGACTGCGCCAAAGTTTTCATGTGGCGGTCGAGGAAAAACAGATGAATATGGAATGGACACCGCAACTCACGGAGTTCACCAAAGCAGACCTGTTGGCGGCCTTGATCTGGCTGTCGGGCTTCGTCATGTATGCCCTGATAGGCCTTTGGCCCGGACACGAATCTAGATAAGCGTATGTTCGACTCCGGAATGGTGATCATGGCGATCGGAATAAAGATAGCCGGGATATGGTGGTCGTTTCAGGTGATTTGGGCCCTGGTTCGGGGCGCCTTCTGATATGGTCTTCCTCCTCCTGGTCGCCGCCGGGGTCGCGCTGCTGTCCTTCGCGATAGGGCTGTTTCCCTGCGGGGTGGTCGATACGGCCGCGGGCTGCGAAACCGCCTTCCTCCCGCTGCCCGACGCGATATTGGAGGGGCTGGAATCGGTCGCCGGTACCGTGAAATGGCTGGTTTCGCTCTCCGGACAGGGCATATCCGGGGCCCTAATCGGGGCGATATCGGCTTCCGTGACGCTGGCGACCGTCCTGCTCATCTGGAAGGCCCTTTCGAGGGCCGATAAAAACATCCCGATAATCCGAAGATGGATCAAATGAAAGCCTATGACGACATTGGAGATAATAGAGCTGTGCCCCGCATGGTGGGCCGTATGCGCCGTGATGGGGTTGCTCCTAAGGATGGTCTGCGGCGGCGGCCGGTGGCTATGTAGGCTGTCGCACCGCAGATAGGGACCTCCCGCGGGAGGCCCCCCGTCCCGCGCCCCCTTCGGGCGCAAGCCCGGAGGCGCGGGACGGGGACGACACGGCACCCGGGACTTGGTCATCCCGCTTTCCGGCCCCTAAATTAAGCCTTAACCGAAAAAGACCAACCACGATCGACTTCACGGCGGCAACGACTGCCCTGGGGACGGCGTTCGCCGACATCGGTACCTTCCTGTCCACGCAGGTGGTCGCCGTCATCGGACTTCTGGCGCTCGTCGGCGCACTGGTGGCCATCCTGGTCGCCGCGCTGCGGGGAACGGGCATCCGCAAGGGCGTCGGGGCGATCGGCGGGAGCGGTTCCCGCCGGCGCTGAGACCCAACCATGCTCGCCGGCATGGGGCAAGGGGGAGGGAGGCGGACCCGCACGGGCCACGCCCCGGCGACTCTCCCCTGCCCTATGCCGGAATACCAGAGAAGAAAATACGAATCGCTTCTGTCCCTGCTGACCGCCACCTGTGTGGTCACGGTTTTGGCGTTGGGGATCTGGTTCCGGGCCACGGCGGCGAGTGCGGAGGTCAGGATCGGTTTCGATTCCCCTACCTCCTACAAACCGGACTATACCTCGTCAACTAATTACGTCATCTGGCGGGATCTTCCGGGTGATATCGGTACTTACGTGTTTGCCGATTCCTATCAGTTGGTTCCTTCGTCAAGCGTGGATATTTGGATAAAAAACACGTACGGATCCAGCCTCTCCTTTTGGCTTTACATCGGCGCAAATGGCCATTTGGTGGAACCTTACGCTGTTTATTCCTGTACCGCTCCGCCCTCTTCCGGAGAGAGGATTACTTGTCCGTATTCTACCCGCTACGGGGAAAATTTTTCCCTGAATGATATAGGGACGATCTGGAGCAACATGACGTCTTCGGAATTGCGATCCAATATCTATTGGGGAGCCCAAAATTCGCCTTTTTCGTATAATTCCTTCAATTGGTCGGTTTCCGGTTGGGACTACGATACGACCGGCAGTGAGGGTTTTCCTTCCATATCGTTTTTCGGCCTTTCCGGTTGCGGCGATGGTTTCCTTGAGGACGGCGAGGAGTGCGACGACGGCGGAACCGCCAACGGCGACGGCTGCTCGTCCTCCTGCGCCGTGGAGGATGGCTGGTGGTGCGAGGGCGAGCCGTCCGAGTGCGGCTACTGCGGCGACGACTCGTGCGGCGGCGGGGAGGACTGCCTATCCTGTCCGACCGACTGCGCGCTGACGGCGACCGTGGTGAAACCGGAGGAATCCGCCGAATACGCGCCGGGAACCGTCCCCTATCGGGTGGCGTCGAACATCTGTGCGAGCGAACATCCGGACGAGACGCCTTACATGTGGCTTTGGGCGGAATGGTGGGACGGGGACTCTTGGGAGGACGGTGGATCGAGGCTCTACGAATGGGACGGCTTCCTGACGGCCGGAAGCTACGGGAACTGCGGGGAAGGCCTGACATACGGATGGGGATCGCTGCCGGTCGACCCGATGGCCGAGTGGATTCAGGCGGACGGAGACTGGCGAATGACGGCGCAGGTCGTCTCGGGGGAGATCGAGGGGGAATGGTCGCCGGCGGTCGAATTTTCGGTCTCGACCGGGATGGGGAACCCCGGCGATCCGGGATGGTTCGGCGACTCCACGACGGTATCTTGGGGCGAGTTCCCCGGATCGGACGGGGACGACGAGGGGACATGGCAGGCGTTCGTGGACGCCGCCGAGGAGGGAAAGCCGACCTGTTCGTTCAACTTATTCTCGGGGGACGACGGGGACGGCCTATCGTGCGTCTGGTCGTGGATCCGATACGGCATAATACCGCCTGAGGACGCCCCCCGGAACATCATAGCTTCGGTATGGGTCAAGGTCAGGACGAGGTGGCCCCTGGCGTACATCCCGCAGGTCGCTTCGTCCATATACGGGGGCATGACCGCCTCCGGGGGAATCTGCCCGTTGCCGGATATCGAGGGCGTGGAAGTGGCCGGGATGACGGTTCCGGGGATTGACCTATGCGCGATCTCGGAGGAGGCGGCGGGATGGATGGACACCGACGATTGGCTCTCGAACTGGATAGCGATAGCGATCTGGGCGATGACCGGATATCTCTGGTATCGGGCGGCGCGGCATTTCTGCGGCGCTTAACGGCTAAAAAATATGACATTCAACGAAGTGGACATCTCGGGGATCTGGACGGTCTGGAGGGGATTCGTCCCCCTCATGATCCGGATTACGGCGGTGATCGCCATCGTACAGGTCGGACGGTGGGGTTTGGGCGTGCTCCTCGAATACCTGTTCCCGTCCCATGCGGGGCAAGGCGACCAGGAGGCCGGATTGAACGACCTGGAGACGGGCCGAAACCTGAGGCGCTTCTGACCGTATGAGCTTCTCCTTAATATCGGGACTGGCGGCGATATTCGCCGCGGGGACGGCGTTGGGCTTGCTGGCGGGAGGGCTGATTTCGGTGCTGTTCGGGCCGAGGAGGCGGCCGGCGAGGAAGAACCGCTGGTAACCGCAAAAATATGGACACGATACGGGAAAACGGGGCCCCACAAGGGCCCATGACGGAGACCGGGACGGCGGAACCCAAGGAACCGCCGAAGACGGTGCGGGGAAGGGGCGGAAAGATAGGTCGGGGGCTGCTCAACTGGCTGACCGGGAACCGTCCCCTATTCGGCGACACTCTCCTGATCGGCAAGCGGGGATCCGGCAAGTCCTATCTTGCGATACGCCTCGCTTTGGAGGACGACGCCGACGGGATAGCCGGGAATGTCCCGCTGGACATGGATAGGGCGAACGCCGTTCTGGCGGAACGGTACGGGGAACCGGCCAAGAGGCTGAAGCTGATCGAACACCCGAGGGACTTCTTTGGGCACACTTGCGATTACCGGCTGCTCGACGAGGCCCAGAAGTACTTCCCCGCCCGAGGATACAAGGACGCCGACCAGAAGGCGCTGCAGGCGGTGGCGGAGGAAAGGAAGGACGACGCGTGGACCTGCTACACGGTACAGGCGCTTCGGAACCTGGATGTGCTGGTGTCGAGCTTCGCCGATCAGGTGTGCCGGGTCGAGATGAGGAAGGCGCCGCTCATCGGCCACCTGTGGCCCTGGTGCGTCCGACCGACCATCATATGCCGACACTGCGGAAAGGCAAGGAGGGACGGGAGGGGCGATCAGACGAACTGGTGGGAAAGGCTGTTGGGGATGGGATCGTACGTGACATGGTCCGTGGTGGATCCGGACATGGTCACGAAACAGAGGACGCTGGAGGGATCGGCCCAGCCGGAGGAGGATCCGACCGTAAGGGCGAGGGGACGATGCCTTTTCGACATCGACATAGCGAACTGCTACGACTCCGGACAGAAAGTGGGGGAACCGCCGGAAAACGCAAAACCGGGACGGTGTTCGTGCAGAAGGAAAAAAGAGAAAACGGCCGGCGCCGCCCCGCCCAAGGCGGAGGCGGCGGCGCCGGCGGACAGGCAACCCAAAATACCTCTCTGATATGGCGGACGAACGCAGGGACGAACACCCGTTTCCCGAAATCTTCAGGGAAAGGGCCAGCTGGTGGGAAAGGATCGGCGACGCCGAACGGTCGGCGATCATCAGGGAAGCGATGATGGCGATCTTGCTGGCGATAGCGATATTCACATGACGCATAACGGCGCACGGGGGCCGGGCCGGCCGAAACTTCCGCTTAATCACTAGATATTGACAAAAAAAATATGAAAGACAGCGAATTGAACAACATGTTCTGGGCGTTCCTCTAAGGAACTAAAGTAATAAAAATATGATGCAATGGGCGCCTAAACTTACGGAATTTACCCATGTGGATCCATTTGCGATTTTGATTTGTGTATTGAGTTTTATCGTGTCTTTCCTGATTTTGTCCCTCATTGACTATCTCGATCGTCTCGAAAATCAAATGTAGCCATTGGCTTCATTGAAGATTAAAGAAAATATGTCAAGACGAAAAGTGAACCCAACATTAGCCACCGACCCGGACGCCTAACCATTTTCGGCACCTCACGAAAATGGTTACCGCTCTGGCCTGTGCGGCCAGCCCGTGGGATACGGAGCGGGGGAAATCACCCGCCCCCGCCGCCCCACGTGCGGCCCGTGTGCTGGAGGACAAGCCCAAGCGTTCCTTCACATTCACCTCCCTTTTTTCGCAGGAAAGGGCGGCGTGTCTCTTGGCGCACGCCGCTTTTTTTGTCGTTTTCGCCGTTTTTCCCCATCGTTTAGCGAAATATATATTTGAAAACTATTTCAATTTGACAAGGTCGGACGTACCGGTGCTACAATACCTTCAGGGTGGTGAGCGCATAGAATATGGCCAACCAGATTCCCACTTTTGGGGAAGAATTTAAAGAAACCGAACAGGATTTATTAAATACTTGGAAAACAAAATCGACCGTCCAAAAGGATTTGCAATCAGTCTCCGTTCCTCCAAAAGGGAAAGAGATTTCGAATGATATGATATCTGAAACGATATTTCAAGAATTGGCTTTACCGATCGTGTTCGGATTTTCTGCTCTTTTGATAATGGCTTTCGCTTTCCGCCGATTCGTGCTATGGTATTGGAGGATAGATCGGGCGGTCGAGGCGATGGAATCCGCCGCCGAATCCCTCAGGTCCATTGCGGTCTCGATGAAACGGGCGAGAGCCAAGGACGACGTTCCCGACAGGAACGGCAAAATATGGTCATGAACGCAAGCGTCCGTAAACGGTGTAATGTGCGACACTAACCTAATCCTTCCCTACCGCCAATTGGCGCTGACAAAAAATACCCGCAAGCACGGGTATTTTGTCCGGAAAACCACTCGATTGTGGCCAATTACTCAATCGCAAAGGTCCATTTCCCCAAGCAGCCGTTCCAGGGTTTCCCTGGTCTTTTTTGACAGACGCATGTCCCTTCCCTTGTTTCGGTAAAACTGCCGCGCCCCGGATTCACGGGCTCCCGAAAGGAGGAGAGACTCCCAATCGCAGATCATCTCAATGATGGACTCCCTATCCATGTCCATTACCCGTTCTTTGTTTTTTCCGTCGGACATCACCCAATGTTCCGCATGGTGCCAATGCCGACGTTTATGTCGGCGGGACGCTTCCCGAAAATCCCTCCTGACCGTTTCCGGACAATTGACGGATGCGGTCCATCCCCCGCATGCCCAATACCTTGAGTACGGACCGAACTCGTTCGGGAGCAGTTTTGACCAGTCGTGGGTCAGGGCACGCAGGTATAGGCCCTCCCTCCAACAGAGCTCGCCCACCAGTTTCTTGTGTCGTAAAACATACAGCAGGTACCCCAGGTACCCCAGAATCCTTTTTGCGTTTTGTTTCATCTCCCCTCCTTTTTTGGTTTTTACAGGCTTGTCATGTATTTCATCGGATCGACCGGTATTCCGTCAAGGCGAACCTCAAAATGCAGGTGCGGACCGGTAGTCATGCTGCCCGCCCCGGGAGTGCCGGGCTGGCCGCCGGAATACCCGATTATCTCTCCCCTCTCCACAAAGGCATCCTCCCTGGCCACGATCTTGGAGATGTGGCCGTACACGGTGGAGATGCTGTTGTTGTGTAGGATCATGACGTAGGAATACCCCATTCCTGCGTCCTTGGCCCTGGCCACCACTCCGGCCGCCGCCGACCGTACCGGTGTCCCCTGGTAGGCCCGAATGTCAATGCCCGGATGCTCGAAGACATACCTAAACGGGTAGTCCTTGTCGTGAAAATAGGCCGTTATTCCCCGACTGGGCGAAACCGGCCAGGACAGGACGGAACCGTCCGCCTTCACGCTTTCGGCCAGCTGAAGTTTCTGCCGCAGGGATCTCTCAAGATACTGTATCTCCTGATCCGCTTCCTGCTGTTCCCGTTTCAGGTCAGCCAGGAGATACCTGTACTGCGTCTCCGATGACCTGGTCTCGTCCAACAGCTCGGACTTCAGGTTCCGCTCGTCCTCCAACTGCAGCCTGGCCACCTCCATCTGCCGCTTCCTCTCCTGGCTTTCCGCACGCTTTCCTTCCCGGGCCGACTTCTCCGTCTCCAGTCCCATGCGGATTTCCTGAAGCCGATGGAGCGATTCGTTCATCGCCAGCTGCAGGCGGGAAATGCTCCGCAGGGAATCGAAGAATTCGGTCAGGGACCGGTTGGCCAGCATGATCTCCATCAGGCTGCGGTTGAACCCCTGCCGATACAGCTTGCGGGCCAAGGCCCCAAGGAGTGTCCGCTCCCTTTCCAGCCGCTCCTCCTGCTCCCCGATCCGGCCGTCCAGGACCCGGATTTCCAGGTCTGCCCGCTTGATCTCGTCGCTGATGATGTCTATCTGCAGCTGCTGTTTGGCGATCCGGTTTTCTATGAGGGACACCTGATCCTTCAGGGATTGGGACTCCAGTTGCGTACTCATCAGGCTGTTCCGGTACTGTTCGATCTTGCCGTTGAGGTCCGAAAGGCTGTCCCTTTTCCTCTTGACATCGGAATTCATCCTCTGGATCTGCCCTATCAGGTCATCGCTGCCGTCCAGGTTGGAAAGGGCGCTTTTTGGCTCTTCCGCCGAAACCGGGCAAACGTTTCCGGAAAACGCCAAAAGACCGGACAGGGCCAGGATGATCCCCGTCAGGATGACGGGTGAGCGGTTTGGCTTTATGGTTGGTCTATGCATTTCTCAAGCAGATCAATGGCCCGTTTCAGCCTTTCGATCGTCTTTTCCCGGCCGATGACCCAAATTACGTCAGCCGGACCGGGTGAGGCGGCCTGGCCGGTCAGGGCTACCCGAAGCGGCCACAGGGACTCGGCATTGGTCCAACCCCACTTGGCCACGAAATCCAGGAGGGCCCTTTCCAGCCCGTCCCGGTCGGAAAGAACCTCCTTGGGCAATCCGGACAGCAGATCCCTCAATCCCACAAGCCGCTCTTTGGCGATTTCCGGAGTTGATTTTTTCCAAGGTAGGATGCCCGGATCCAGTTCGTAATCCCCGCTGAACAGGAAACCGCAGTTTTCCGTCAGGTCAGACAGACGGTTGGCTCGATCGCGCTGGACATGAACGATCCGGATCAGGTCATCCGCCCCTTCCCCGTTCCCCACCAGTCCGGCCCTGACGAAAAACGGCCTGGCCAAATCCGTCATTTCCCCATCCGTCAGCCGTTTCATGTATTCCCGATTCATCCAATCAAGTTTCTCCCGACTGAAAACCGCTCCCCCTTTGTTCACTTTCCCCAAATCAAAACCGTCAATAAGCTCGTTTTTTGAATATATTTCCTGATCAGCCCTGGGATTCCACCCCAAAAGCGCAATGAAGTTGGTGAGGGCCTCGGGCAGGTATCCCTGATTGCGGTAATCCTCCACTGCCACGTCCCCCTGGCGCTTGGACAGCTTGGACCTATCCGGATTGAGCAGGAGCGGCAGGTGGGCGAAAACCGGCGGTTCCCAACCGAAGGCCCGGTAAAGCAGGATATGCTTCGGCGTGGACGGCAACCATTCTTCCCCCCGAATGACATGGGTAATGCCCATCAGGTGATCGTCCACGACGTTGGCCAAATGGTAGGTCGGAAAGCCGTCGGTCTTAAGCAGAATCTGATCATCCATGAGATCGGTCCTAAAACCTATCTTTCCCCTGATGGCGTCGTTAAATTCCACCAACCCGGATGTCGGGACTTTCAGGCGAACGACAAACGGATGCCCCCCGTCTGACAGGCGTTTTGACTCCTCCGGAGAAAGCCATTCCAGGCATTGACGGTCATACGTCACCGGCCGCCCGGCGGCCTGTTGGGCCATCCGCATCCCCTCCAGCCGTTCGGGGGAACAGAAACAGCGATAGGCCTGACCGGACTCCATCAGCAATTCGGCGTATTGACGGTATATCTCCAGCCTTTTTGACTGAAAATACGGCCCAAAATCCCCCCTTTCCTGAACTTGACCGCTTTCGTCCAGATACGTCCCCTCATCAAACTCGATCCCCGCCCAGTTGAGGGATCGGATGAAGTTTTCCGTCGCGCCGTCAACAAACCGGGTCTGGTCAGTGTCCTCGACGCGCAAAACCAACGTTCCGCCCGAATGCCGGACAAAAAGCTCGTTATACAGGGCAGTGCGCAACCCGCCGATATGGAGATAACCGGTCGGCGATGGGGCAAATCGAACTCTGATCATAGTCATTTATTATATCCGAATTTCGCCTTAAAAATCAAGAGCGGAAAAACGACCGTAGCCCTAAATATCCGTTTCCATCGGCAGGGTTGGATAAACAGCCGCCAAAGCCACTCCAGGCCCATTTTACGCATTGACTCCGGGGCCCGGCTGATCTTTCCCCCCAGAAACTCAAAAGTTCCGCCTACCCCCATGGCCAAACCGAGCCAGGGCATCCGCGACAGGTTCTGCCGCAGCCACTTCTCCTGCCCGCCAAAAACCAGACCGACCAACAGAATGTCCGGCTTGGCCCGATGCAGCCGTTCCCGGGTCGCATCGTCAAGACGCCATTTTCCGTCTTGGCCGGAATAAAACCTGCCGCCCCTTTCGGCCCCGACTATTTTCAGCCCCGGAAAGGAGGCCTTCAGGGATTCGGCTGATTTTTCGGCCATACCCGGATCACCACCCAGCAGATAGACCGTTTTCCCGAGTTCAGCGGCCAAACGGCAAATATCGACCGTCAAATCAGCGCCAGTCACCCGTTCCGGAAGGGGCTGACCCTGAAATTTGGCGGCCCAAAGCAGACCTATCCCATCCGGGACGGAAAGGTCGGCCTGGTTGAGGACATCCATGAATTCCCGGTCCTTTTGGGCCCTAACGACAAATTCCGGATTTGGGGTAACGACAAAAAACGGCTTGTTTCCCGACAGTAAGGCCGTTCTCACCCTTTCGACGGCCTGTTGTCCGGTAACCGCATCTACCGGCACCCCCAAAATATTGGTCCGCATGGGTTCATGATAGCGGTAAAGGGGGTTGGTTGCCAATTTTTAGGCCCCACGGAAAGAACCCGTGATCCGCAGGCTTGACTATCCCCCAAAATAATCTATTATATAGACATAACGAATTAGCACTCCATCACATAGAGTGCCAATCGTCTAACGAACTAAGGCGATATGTTACCTCAAAATTTCACCACAAAATCACGGGAGGCCCTGGAACAAGCCCAGTCCCTTGCCTCTGAGGCCGACAATCCGGAAGTCAATGACCTTCACCTGCTGAAGGCCCTTTTGGGGCAGGCGGACGGGATCGTGGTGGCCGTTTTCCGGAAGCTGGAGGTTGACCTTACGGCCATTCTCCGTGAGACAGAGTCGGCAATCGGGAGGTTGCCAACGGCCGGGAGCGGCGGACTGGCGCAGATGTCCGTATCCCCCACTCTCGTAAGGACCCTGCGTCAGGCGGAAAAGGAGGCCAAACGGATCGGTGACGAATACATATCAACCGAACATTTCCTTCTCGGCCTGCTGCAGTCCCCCACCGAATCCAAGACGATCCTGGAGGGATCCGGGGTGGATTACGACAGGGCCCTGAAGGTCCTGGCCGATATCCGCGGCAACCAGAAGGTCGATTCCCCGGAACCGGAACAGAAATACCGGGCCTTGGAGAAATATTCCCGTAACCTGACCGACCTGGCCCGAGAGGAAAAGCTTGATCCGGTAATTGGCCGGGATGAGGAGATCCGCCGGCTGATGCAGGTCCTGACACGACGGACAAAGAACAACCCGGTCCTGATCGGGGAGGCCGGCACGGGGAAGACGGCGATCGTCGAGGGCCTGGCCCAGCGGATCGTCCAGGGGGATGTCCCCGAATCGCTCCGGGACCGTGAGATTGCCTCGTTGGACATCGGATCGATGCTGGCCGGATCCAAGTTCCGTGGCGAATTCGAGGAACGGCTGAAAGCGGTGATCAAGGAGGTGGAAAAATCGGACGGAAAGACCATCCTGTTCATCGACGAGCTGCATACCCTGGTCGGGGCCGGGGTCGGCGGGGACGGATCGTCTCTCGATGCCGCCAACATGCTGAAACCCGCCTTGGCCCGAGGGGAAATCAAGGTGATCGGCGCCACCACCGTACGCGAATACCAGAAACACATCGAGAAGGACCAGGCCCTGGAACGGCGCTTCCAGCCGGTCATGGTCAACGAGCCCAACGAGGAGGACGCCATTGCCGTCATGCGCGGCATCAAGGACCGCTATGAGCTGCATCATGGGGTCCGCATCACCGATCCGGCGGTCGTGGCCTCGGTCCGGCTGTCGTCCCGCTACATCCAGGACCGTTTCCTGCCCGACAAGGCCGTGGACTGCATTGACGAGGCGGCCTCCGCCCTGCGGCTGCAGATCGATTCCGAACCGGTTGAGCTGGACCGGTTGCGCCGGGAGGTAATGCGTCGGGAAATCGAAAAACGGGCCCTACAGAAGGAAAAGGACCGGGAATCGACCGAACGGCTCAAGGAACTGGAAAGGGAGCTGGCCGAGCTGAAGGAAAAACTTTCGGCCCTTGAGCTGTCATGGAAGAACGAGAAGGACGCAATCGGGATAATCAACGATTCCAAGAAGGCCATTGAGGACCTGAAGCAAAAGGCGGAAATCGCCGAACGCCAGGCGGACCTGAATCGGGTGGCCGAAATCCGCTACGGCCTGATTCCGGAGGCTGACAGGTCGCTGCGGGAAGCGGAAAGCAGGCTCAAGAACCTCCAGGCTGACGGCCGCCGCCTGAAGGAGGAGGTAACGGAGGAGGATATTGCCCAAGTCATCTCCCGCTGGTCCGGAGTGCCGGTCAGCAAGATGCTGCAGGCCGAGGCCGTCAAGCTGTCCAGGATGGAGGACGGCTTGGGGCGACGGGTCATCGGGCAGGAGGAGGCCATCCGGGCCGTAGCCAATGCCGTCCGCCGGTCTCGGGCAGGGATCGCCGAGGAGAACCGGCCGATCGGATCCTTCATGTTCCTGGGTCCGACCGGGGTGGGAAAGACCGAATTGGCCAAAGCCCTGGCCGAATTCATGTTCGACGACGAAAACGCCATGATCCGGCTGGACATGTCCGAATACGGAGAGAGGCATACGGTTTCCCGAATGCTCGGGTCCCCGCCCGGATACGTAGGCCATGATGAGGGCGGACAGCTGACCGAAGCGGTGCGCCGCAAGCCATATTCGGTTGTCCTGTTCGACGAGGTGGAAAAGGCCCATCCCGACGTCTGGAACACCCTGCTCCAGATACTGGACGACGGTCGCCTGACCGACTCCAAGGGACGGCGGGTCAATTTCAAGAATACGGTCATCATCATGACCTCCAACATCGGTTCGGAGGCAATCCTGGAATCCGGAAGGCGTCTCGGATCGATTGGTTTCGACTCGGAAACCGGGGCGAAAACCCGAAAAAACGCCGACCGTGACCGGACGGACATTCGAAACAAAATCATGGAAATGCTGCGGGAGCGGTTCAAGCCGGAATTCCTGAACCGCCTGGACGAGATAATCGTATTCCGGTCCCTGACCGAAAGCGAAATCGGCCGGATAGTCGAACTGCAGCTGGCACGGGTGACGAACCGCCTCAAATCCAAGAGGGTCAACCTCAAGGTAACCGCCAAGGCCAAGGCCATCCTTGCCAAAAAGGGATACGATCCGACCTTTGGGGCCAGGCCGCTGAAGCGAACCCTCCAGCAGGAGATTCTTGATCCCCTGGCCCTGATGCTGATTGACGGGAAGGTCGGTGACGGGGAAACCGTCACAGCCGACGCCAAATCCAGCCTGAAGAACGGCGAGAGGATAACTTTAAGGGTTGGATGAAAATGGGCAAGAAAGAAACCCCAGGGACTATCCCGGGGTTTCTTTCTTGTTTTTGGTTAAGGAATCAACACGTCCATCAGGGACCCGAACAGCTGACGGTAGAATGCCTTGATTTTCCGTTTGGACATAGACTTTTGCCTGTTAACGTGCCATAATCGGAACGCCACCCAATCAGTGGTTCCGATTAAACGCCGTTCCGCTCTCCCACGGGAGCGGCGTTTTTTAATTAGTAACGAGTCAAACCGGCTGATGGGCCCCAAAATCACGCATCAGCCCCCGGACCACCCCCTGTACCACGACCTCCCGGACATAAATCGGCTTGAGGCGGCTATTGGCCGGCTGAAGGCGGACCCGTCCCGGTTCGCGGTAAAACCGCTTGAGGGTAGCGTACATGTTGTCCAGGAGAGCCACGACGATATCCCCGTTTTTGGGGGACGGATTCCGTTCCACCACAACGTAATCTCCGGAAAGGATCCCGTCTTCAATCATCGAATCCCCCCTTACCTTCAGGACAAAGGTGTCTTCCGGCTTGGCCACCATGGAGGCCGGGACGTCAATCCCCTCGTCGGACTGGATGGCCTCAATCGGTTCGCCGGCCGTAATGACCCCGGCCAAGGGAACGGTGATGGCTTGGGCCATCCTGGTGATGGTCGGCTCGACCTCAATGGTCCGGCTCCCCTCCCCCCCGTCAGCCAGATAGCCTTTGGTCTCCAGGTTTTTGACATGCTCATGAACCGTGGCGGTCGAACTCATCCCCAACTCCGAGGCGATTTCCCTATAGGAAGGGGCATACCCCCGTTCCCGGACATAATCGACTATGAAGTTAAATATTTCGGTCTGGCGTTTGGTCAGTTTGTTTTTGGATATCATAGTTATCCACAGTTATTGTCTAACGCCTTAATTATACCCGAACAAAAACCGAACAGCAAGAGACTCCCCACCGACTGTCCCTTCCCATTTCAAAATCAGCGGGCTACATGATAAAATATCTGCATATTAATCACGAACCCATGTCTTTAGCATTCTCCTGCATCGTAGCCCACACCCCGCTCCTGATGCCGACCATCGGAAGGGACAGCATTGGCCTGATAGCCAAGACCAGGGATGCCATGCTCCGTTTGGAGCAGGAACTCTACCTGTCCCAACCGGAAACCGTAATCGTCGTGTCGCCGCACGGACAGGGCCTGCCGGATTCCGTAACCATCGACTGCAGCCCGGAATTCACGGCTGATTTCGAGGAGTTCGGGGACCTGGTCACAAAAAACCGCTGGCGCGGGGATGTCTTGCTGATCGACCGAATTAGGGAAGACTTCAACGCCAAGCACCTCCCCCTTTCGCTAAGCAGCGTCAGTACCCTGGACTACGGCTGTACCGTACCCCTCTGGTACCTGACCCAACACCTCCCGAAGGTCAAGGTCGTTCCCGTATTCACGTCCGGTCTGGACGCCAAAAACCATTACGAAATCGGCAGGCAGATGAAGGACGAGATCCTCAACGCCACCAAACGGGTGGCAGTGGTGGCCTCCGCCGACCTGTCGCACAGGGTCGGGGAAAATTCCCCGCAGGGACTGTCCCCCCGTGGGGTAGCCTATGACGAAAAGGTCCAGGAGCTTGTCCGGAACCGTGACCTGGTGGGCCTGACCGATATCGACGAGAGCTGGGCCAATGAGGCCTCGGCCTGCGGGGACAAGGTTTTGGCCGTTCTGGCGGGAATCATGGACGAGGTTCAGCACGAACCGGAAATCCTTTCCTACGAAAAACCGTTGGGTGTCGGATACCTGGTGGCCAACCTGAAGATGGCCTGACGCCCATAACCGAGCCGATGATCGCCAAAGTCGTCCCTGCCGTCAGGTTACCCCGTCCAATGGGTGTTTTCGATTACCTGGTCGGGGACGAATCGGGCATCCGCAGGGGATCTTTGGTGACGGTTCCCTGGAGAAACCGGGGGGTCGTCGGGCTGGTTGTCGGAACGGAAGACAGGAGCGATATCCCGCCCAAGAGGCTTAAGGCGGTTACGGGAAAATTTTCCGCCAATCGCCTGCCTGAAGACGCCGTGAGGGCGATGGAATGGGCGGCGAACCGCTACCTGGCATCTCCGGGGACAATAGTCCGGTGTTTCATTCCGACTCCCCCAAAACGCCGTCCGACCCCTGTCCCCACCGATACGGCCGACGCCGGGGAAAAGGGTCCCGATTCCCGCCCGCAAAAAAGCACGGGAAGAATTTTCGTCTACGGCAGTCCCGAGGAAAAAAGGGCGGTCATGTCGGCGGCGGTCGGAAAGTGCCTTGAATCGGGGAAATCCGCCATTGTCCTGGCCCCGCACAGGGAGGACATCAGGGAAACCGTCGCTGTCCTGGCCGATTCGGCCAACGGGGGGCTGGCGGAAATTCACGGTCAACTTCCGGCCGGGATTCTTTGGGCCAATTGGGAGCGTTGCCTAAACGGGCAGGCGACAGTGGCGGTCGGCAGCCGAATGGCCGTAATGGCCCCTATAAATCGATTGGGCCTAATCGTGATTCTGGAGGGAGACAGTCCGGACCACAAGCAGTATGACCAAAATCCCCGCTACGATGCCCGGGCCCTGGCAAAAGTCAGGACCGATACGGCTGGGGCCGAACTCCTGATAATGACCCAGTCGCTCCGGGTGGAGGAAATCGTCATGGCCAGGAACGGCTTCCGCCTGGAAAACGGCTCTGTCCGGCCGGCACCGGTAGTCCTGGCGGACATCTCGTCTTGGGGAAAGGAGTGGTCCGGACCGCTGGCTCCGGCCTCCGTCGACCGAATCGTTGGGTCTTTACAGGACGGAAAGAATGCGCTAATATACCATGATCGCCAGGGGACGGCCGGGGCCTTGGCCTGCGCCGATTGCCGCCAGGTCTCCCGTTGCCCAAAATGCTCCCTGGCGATGCCGATACGCAGGGAAACGCTCTATTGCCCCCGTTGCGGACAGGCCGTACCGCTACCGACCGCCTGTCCGACCTGCGGCGGGAACCGTCTCCGGACGATCGGTTGGGGAACGGCGGCCGTTGAGTCTTTTTTGAAAAAAACGATCCCCGGGACATCCGTACAGCGGATCGATGCCGAAACGGGAAGGGTCGGAAGCGGCCAAAACGCCCGGGTACTGATCGGTTCCCGCGGGCTGGTGCACGACCTTTCCGAACTGCATGGGGGAAATTTCGGAACGGTCATCGTCACCGCAGCCGAAGACCTGCTCCGGCGACCCGGATTCCGGACGACAGAGGAGGCCTGGGGCCTGATCCAAAAACTCCGTTACCTGGCGGCCCGCAGTCAGGCCGACCTGGTCATCCAAACCCTCAATACGGAAGACCCGAAAGTTCGCTCCCTGGCCGAGGACGCAAAAACCTTCCTGGACAGGGAACTGGCCATGCGTCGGGAAACCAGCTACCCGCCAGCCGGAAGGTTGGTGTTGGTGGTTTCCCGGGGACAAACGGAACGCGAGGCAACCTCCCGTTCCGAGTGGGTCCGGAGGCGACTTCTGCCGGCCTGCCGGGCCAACGGACCGAAAACCGTCCTGTCCCAGCCGTTTCGCCCGTCACGGCCGGTCCGCAATGGCCAATGGAGACAGGCCATAGCCATCAAGACCCCAGAAATCGGACCGGGCCTGGACCGGGCACTGCGGTCCCTGCCGGAGGAGCATTCCATCGAACCCGATCCGGAAACCCCAATTTAGAAACCTTAGACACTCCATAAAATGACCAGAAAAATAACGATTGCCGGCAAGGACGCTGTCCTGCGGCAAAAAGCGAAAGAGGTCAGGCCGGAGGAGTTCGGTACCGACGAGCTCCGCCGTTTGGCTTCGGATATGGCGGAAACCATGTCCAAAAACGACGGCGTGGGCATTGCCGCCCCGCAGGTCGGGGAATCGATCCGTGTCTTTGTGGTGGAAACCCCAGACGGACCGGCTGCCCTGGCCAACCCGACCGTCATCCCCAAAACGGAAAAGATGGACGGGGATGTTGAGGGCTGCCTGTCCTGTCCGGGCGAAGCCGTTCGCGTCAGGCGTTTCCGAAAAATAGAGGTTCGGGCCATGACAATCGACGGGGAACCGCTCAACTTCCGAGCCGAAGGTTTCCTTGCCCGCGTCATCCAGCACGAGAACGACCACCTGGACGGCATCCTGATCATAGACAAGAAATGACGGGCATGCTGAAAGTCGCATATTTCGGCAGCGGACATTTTGCCGTAGAGCCGCTCCAGGCCATGCTTAACGACCCGGATGTCCAGGTGTTGGCCGTCATCTGCCGACCGGATCGCCCAGTCGGCCGAAGGCAGGAGACGGAACCGTGTCCGGTCGGACACATGGTCAGCCGTTCTTCCCGCATGTCCGACGGCGGTATCCGCATATTAAAACCCGAAAGGGTCCGCAATAACCCTGAACTGATCGCCGAATTGAGGGGAATGAACCTGGACGTGGCAATCGTGGCGTCATACGGGCAGATATTGCCGCAGGAACTCCTGGATATCCCAAGGCTCGGTTTCCTTAACCTCCACGGGTCGATCCTGCCGAAATGGCGCGGGGCCTCCCCCATTCAGTCCTCCATCCTGGCCGGGGATGCCGAAACCGGAGTCACCCTAATGGTCATGGACGCCAAAATGGACCACGGTCCAATTTTGGGTACGGCGGAAACCGCCATAGGCCCCCATGACACGTACCGGACCATGGAAACGAAACTGTCGAAATCCGCAGCCGATCTCCTGTCCGGCAAACTCCGGAAATTCGCTGACGGCCAAATCGTTCCTCAAAGGCAGGACCACGATGCGGCCTCGTTCTGCGGGATGATAGGCAAGGGGGACGGCCTGGTCGACTGGCGGAAAGAGACGGCCGACCTGATCGGGCGCAAACTCCGGGCCTACACCCCCTGGCCGGGAATATACTCGAACTGGAACCGTAATGGCCGCCTGTTGCGGATAAAAATACTGGAGGCGAAAATCGGAAAGGAACCGGTTCCCGGGGTCTTGCCCGGCACGATCGTTGAGTCGGAAGGCAAACCGTCCGTCATTGCCGCCGATCACCGCCCGGTAACGATCGAGATGTGCCAGGTGGAAGGGAAGAAACCATGTTCCGGACAGGACCTGTTGCGCGGATACCGGGATCTGGCCGGTAAGGTCATCTGAAAAAACAGGCCAAAAAGGCCTGTTTTTTGGTTTGCTCCCCACACTCTCCGGTCATGATTTCTGCATTCGGCCGTTCCATCCCGCCAACATGGCCAAGGTGCCTATCCCTAGCGGATGGTTCAGGTACGGGCTGAAGACGTTCGTGGCCAAAAGGGCAACGGTTGCGGCCAATACGCCTAAAGCGACCACGGCCTGCGGATCAACAGCCGCATTTTGGACGGTTCCGTACGACAGCCGGGAACGGCGGACAATCGCCAAAACCGGACGGATCAGGGCATGGACAAGCCAACCGTAAGCGATCAGGCCAACCAGGCCCAGCTTCAGCCAAAGGTCGCTGTAGCCCCACTCGAAGGCATAGGTGGAGTACATGCCGTTCGGGTAATCCGCCAATAGCCGGGGATCGCTCGTCCGGTATTCGACCCTGGTTCCGAAACCCGAACCGAGAAACGGGTGCCGGAGGGCTGCCCTGTTCAGGATCGGCAAAAGGGACCAGCGGCTGACGGCAGCGTCGTCCACCAATGAGGTGGCCCTGCCGCCAAGCATCCCGGAAAAGGATATCCAGGTCCCCCTCTTCGGGAAGGGAATGGCGTAAATCCCCATGATGGCCGCCACGGCAACCGTGGCGGCCAAGATCCCCGAAACCGCCATCCGTTTCCAGACAGCCGTCTCGGCCTTGGCCCAAACCAATACGGCCATTACGGATAGGGCCCCAAAAAAAAGGCCGAACCAAAAGCTGCGCGAAAGCCCCAAAACCAGGGCAACGGCCGCCAGGCTGACCGCCGCCAAGGCGCAGCGGAAGCGGCGAGACCGGACGGAAGCGGCATAAGCCGCCAAAACCGTCCCGATCAGGGCCAAAAACATCCCAAACAGGTGAGACTGGAAAAATACCCGGTGGAAATCCCCCACATGAATGGCGATCTCCCCCACCCGGGTATCCCTGACCCAAACGTAAAGCGGAGAGGCAATGGCCTGAATGCGATGGGAAAAGACATAGAAAACAAAGACGGCCTTCAGGACGGATGAGGACACGGCCGCCAAGGCAACGCCAACGAACCGAGACGGGTCCAACCGCAGAAAACCGGAGACAACGGCGGGAAGAATGGCGAAAAAGGCATAGCCGTTGGCGTCAAAAAACATGTCCGCAAACCCATTGGCCGACAGGCCCCGAACGGCAGCCACGGAAAAGACGGCAAGCAGGGCCAGGTACGGCCACAGCATTCCGGTTTTCCGCATTGCGGACAGCCAGTCCAAACCCTCCCCGCGAAGAAGTGCCCTGGAGGATTGGACGGCCCAGGCGCAAAAGATCGCCAGGAACATCCCCATCCGCAGGGACAGGCCCAATCCCCCCTCCGAACCGAGGGAAAAAAGGTATCCGCCCTGCGACCCGATGAACAGCTCGGCCAGAAACGCCAGGATCGCCAGATCATAACGGACGAAAGCCAAAACCAAGACCGTCAGGCAGGTAATGACCGTTGCGACCGACGAGAACGCCGGGAACACGAAACCGAAAAAAGAAAGCGTCTCGGCCAGGACAATCAGCAGCAGGGCCGTTCGAAACGACCGGGTGGCCTTTTTCGGTTCGATTTTAGGCAGGCTGTCGGTCATCTTGCGGAAATGTTCAGCATCGCCTTAACCAAGGGACGGAACTGCTCGTTCCAGTCGAATTCACGGATCACCCGTTCCCGACCGGCCTGCCCCAACCTTTCACCCAACCCCCGATCGAATACGAACCGACCGATGGCCGACGCCAGTTCGTCCGGACGACCCGGATTTACCAACAGCCCGGTCTCTCCGTGAATGACGGCATCCGGCACCCCGCCGGATCTGGTTCCGATGACCGGCTTGCCGAAAAGGTTTGCCTCCAGATAGACGATCCCGAATCCCTCGATGTCCGGACCGTTCGACTTGGGAACCATGACGAACAGGTCAGCGGACGAGTAGGCGGCCGCCAAGTCCTCCGGCGGCAAAACTCCGGCAAAGACCGTCTGTCCGCCTATCCCCCGTTCGTTGGCCAGCCTTTCCAGGCGTAACCGGTCCGGACCCTCTCCGACCACCAAATACCGGAAACCAACGCCTTTTGAGGCCAGTTTGGATAGGGCAATGATCACGTCGTCAAAGCCCTTTCGGCGAACCAGTCGTCCGGCGGACATTACCGTAAGGATCCGGTCCGACAGGCCGAACCTCTCCCTCAACCTGGCGACAGCCCCCTCACTCGGGCGGTAATCCACCGGAAACCCCGATGGGGGGTGAATAATCATGGTTTTGGACCTGTCGGCGCCCAGCGACCCGGCCAAACCAGCCGTCAGTCGGCTGTTGACAACGACCAAATCGGCACCCCTAAGGACAGCGGATGCCTGACGTCGCTTTAGGCCGCGGGACTTAAGGGCCAAGGCCGCATCCATCCCGTGCAGGATGACGCAATACGGAATTCCCCTAAGACGCTTCAGGCGCCAGGCCGGCAACCCCATGGGCAAGAGGTGGCTAACGATGACGGCGGGGGGAAACCCTGCCTTCCGCCCGAAACGCTCCGTGTGGAATATGCCTGAAAACCAACGGGGACGGACCCAATCGGACAGGAGGCTGCGGCGGTATATGGGAATCGGCGACTCCATATCCGCCTTATGCGTCTCGATCTCCAGTTCCCTGGGCGGTTTCTGGGCCATGACCTGAATCGTTCCTTCAGGGAAACATCCGGCCAGCCGGGAAAGGTACGTGGCGATGCCGCCTATCTGTGGCGGATATTCCAGGGTCAAGAGCAGGATTGGCGTCATATCGGCAGGTCACTTACCGCTTTTCCGCGGTGCCCAAGGACAGAGACCAGTGACCTGGCCTCCCTCCAGGTCACTGCCCGAAGGGCCAGGATGGCCGACGGGTAGGCGGCCACGCCGATGGCGACCAGGGCCGGCAGCGGCAGATGTCCCTCTCCCAAACGCACCAAACCGCCCATCAGAACCGAGGCAGCGACTATTCTCCAGGCGCTGTTCAGTATCCTGAGCGTTTCTACCGGCACTACCCGGTATCCGGAAACGGTTAGGGCGGCGAAAAACAGCAGGGCATTACTGGCCACCGAAGCCCAAGCCGCCCCGACTGCCCCCAAATCCGGCAGGAGTATGGCGTTCAGCGCCACGTTCAGGACCATGGTTGCCCCCATGACGGCCGTATTCTCCCTTTGCCGATCGGCGGCGTTCAGGAGCGAACCGACCGGCCAGTACAGGAAGGCGAAAACCAGGGAAAAAATCAGGACCTGAAGCGGCCGAATCGCCCCGTCAAAACCCGGACCGTAAATCGTCCGGATGAGCGGTCCGGCCAGGACGAAAATTCCGGTAACGATCGGGGCCGCAACCAACAGCAGGTATTTCACGGAAGCGGTCAACAGGCCGGGGAGACGGTCCCTTTCCCTGACGCAGGCGGCGCTCATGGCCGGATACATGGCGGCGGCAAAGGCCATGGCCAGACACTGGAAGGAGAAGGTGATCTTGTACCCCACACCGTAGGACCCGACCGCCGCGTCGTCCGCCAGCTTGGAAAGCATGATCGAATCGATGTATGAATATACCCGGGCAAAGATTCCGGCCAAGGCGAACGGAATGGTGACGCCCCAGAAAAAACGCAGTACCTGCCGATCCCAACTGAAACGCAGGGGCTCAAGGCCAAAATGCCTCTTCAGGTTAACGAATGCCCAAATTCCATTCCAGACGGTATTCAACAGGAGGGCCACCACCAGCCACGGCAGGGACATCCCCATGAGAACGAACATCCCCCCAAAAGCCAAGGATACCGCCTGACCCACGACAACCCCAACGGCCTCGTATTTCAGGTTCTGCCGCCCGCGCATCACCCCATACCAAGCCAAATTCAGCGTGTCGACCGACATGACCAGTGAGGCAATCAGGATCATGAGCCTGGTTTCCCCGGGATAGGCCATGACCCAGGCAATGCCGTTGGTCAGGGCAAAGACGATTCCCGACATGGCGGCCTTTACCCCCATGGCCACGGCCAGGAGCTTTTGGGCGTCTTCCGGCCGCTTGGCCGTTTCCCGGATAATGACGTTGGACAGTCCCAAATCCAGAAATACGGCAAAAACGGTGGCGAACGAGACGGCCAAAAAATACCGGCCAGCCCCCTCCACCCCAAACGACCTGGCCACAATCGCAAAATACACGAAGGCCAACACCTTCTGTCCGATGAAGGCGGTCATCAGGTAAGCGGTATTCTTGGCGACTTTATGTTCGGACATTTGGGGTAGGATACGGGACATCGCTATGTCATGTATTGTAAGGCCTATTTTCCACTCTGGCAATCGGGTATCCGCAAACAAAGGACCGCCCCGTTTCCGGGACGGCCCTCATGTGCCTGAATCGACGGCCTACCGTTTTGCCCACTGCGGGGCGCGACGGGCACGCTTGAGACCCGGCTTCTTCCTTTCCTTTTCCCGGGCGTCCCGGGTCAGGAACCCCAGCTTCTTGATGGCCTTGCGGAGCTCCGGATCCAGCTTGATCAGGGCCCGGGACAGCCCCATGCGGGCCGCTTCAGACTGTCCCGTCAGGCCACCTCCGGCAATCCGGAAATCGACATCCACCTTACCGTCCAGACCGGCCGATTTCAGGGGATCAACCAGGCAGCTGCACTGTTCACTGGTCACGAAATACTGGTCATGTTTCTTCCCGTTGACCGTCAGCTCCCCTTTTCCGGACGGATACAGGCGGGTCTGGGCCGAAGATCGCTTGCGTCTCCCAAGGGCATAGATGTAATTACCCGGGCGAATCCCGATCTCCGCCTTTTCCTTTACGGACTTTTTCGTTGCCTTTGGCTTGGGCTCAACCTTCCGGACCGGCTTTTTGGTCTCGTTGGTATCGGCTGTATTGTTCGTAACCGTCATATCAGTCCTTGTGTATGATGAGTCTCTTCATCCGTCCCTGACGGAGTCGGTTTTCCGGCAGCATGCTCCTGACGGCCCTTCGCAGGGCCTCCCCCGGATCCTTGGCGATCACGTCCTTCAGGGCGGTCTTCCTCATGCCGCCCGGGTAGCCGCTGTACCGGTAATAAAACTTGCCTTCCAGCTTGTTGCCGGTAACCTTCATCCTGGCCGAATTTCTGATCTCGACAAAATCTCCGTGATCAACGTTCGGTTCGTATGTCGGCTTGCTCTTTCCCTGCAGGATGGAGGCCACCTCACTGGCCAACCGGCCAATCGGCCGGTCTGCCCCGTCGATAACCTTCCTGTCCCTGATGATTTTGGTCTTCGTCATAGGAATCGAATTTAGACCAACTCAAGCTGAACCATCACGGCCCCATCCCCCTGTCGCTGACCCAACTTGGTTATCCTGGTATAGCCCCCCTGACGATTCTTGTAACGGGGTCCGACTTCCTCAATCAGCTTACGGACGGCGTTTTCGCCGTAGGTCCTGGAGGACAGGCGACGCCTGTCAGTGACCGTGCCGCCCTTACTGACGGTAATCAGCCGCTCCACGATCGGGCGGACGGCCTTGGCCTTGGCCTCGGTGGTCCGAACCTTCTCGTATAAGATGACGCTGGTAGCCAAACCCCGCAGCAGCGCCTCTCGCGGCGCCTTTTTCCGGTCTAGAATCTTGCCGGTCTTACGGTGACGCATACGGGTTCAATCATTTAGATCGATTATCTGTAAATTGATGGAATTGCGACTATTTGGTTTTTTTTGCGGATGACTTGGCTGTCGCGGCCTTTCGTCCCCGCTTCTTTGGGGCTTCCTCCCCTGCCCCATCCGCCTCATCCGAATCACCAACCGTCGTTTCCTCGTTTTCCGCTGTCCCATCCTCGGACGGGACATCGAAAGTCCGGGTGCCGCCGCGGGTCAGGACGGAATTGAACTGGTCCAAAAGTATCTGGACAGAACTGTCCACGGCCTCAACCGGGCTGACGGTTCCGTCGGTCGTGATGTCCATGATCAGGCGGTCGTAATTGGTGATCCGACCGACACGGGTATTCTCCACCCGATACCCCACCTCCTTCACCGGGGAGTACAGGGCATCAATGGCAATCAGGCCGAGTTCGGACTTGTCCCGATCGCGTTCCTCGGTAGTGACGTAACCGCGACCGGTCCCGACCACCAACTCCATCTCCAGCTCGCCTTTCTTGTCGGTAACGGTGGCGATCACCAGATCCGGATTGGTTATCTCGATATCGGAATTCGGCTCGATGTCCGAGGCCCTGACCGGACCCTCACCCTTGGCCGTAAGCCTGAGGCGAACCGGTTCCGCACTGTGGCAACGGAGACGAAGCTGCTTGAGGTTAAGGATTATGTCCAGAACGTCCTCCTGGACATTCGGGACGGACATGAACTCGTGCTGAACCCCCTTGATCTTTACGGCCGTCACCGCCGCTCCCGGCAGGGAGGACAGGAGAACCCGCCGCAAGGCATTCCCCAAGGTGGTGCCGTATCCGTACCAACACGGTTCAATGACCAGGGTGGCGTGACGGTCGTCCTTACCGGGGATGATTTCTATTTTGTCGGGAAGAAGGATGCCTTCCATATTTTTTATGGCGACGGATGCCACTACGGCCGCCGACGCGATAACGTTTCTTATCTCGAATCCATTGACTTATCTCGAATAGAACTCGACGATCAGGGTCGGGTCAAAATTCCGCTTAAGGTCATCCCCCTGGGGACGGTTAAGGACCTTTCCTGTCCGTTCCTGGGCATCCAAAAGAAGCCATGACGGCGCCTGGTGCCTAACGAGACGACCAGTCTCCTCTTCCGACAAAATCTTGGACTTCGCCGCCCGATCGGACAGGCTGATCAGGCTACCCGGCTTGACCTGACAGGAGGCAATGTTGACCTTCCGTCCATTGACTCGAATAAGGCCGTGACTGACCATCTGCCGGGCCTTCGGGCGGGAAATGGCCAACCCTAACCGATAGACGATGTTGTCAAGGCGCATCTCCAGCATTTCCACCAGGCGGGCGGCCGTATTGCCGCGGGAACGTTTGGCCTTGTCGAAATAGATGCGGAACTGCCTTTCCTGGACACCGTAGGTCTCCTTGGCCTTCTGCTTCTCCCGAAGCTGCTTTCCGTAGGACGTCTGGCGGACCCGGGAATTCGGACCGTGGACACCGGGACGGTAGCTGCGCTTGAGGAAGGGACATTTTGCGGTCGAGCACTTGTCGCCCTTGCGGAAAAGCTTTTCCCCCTCCCGGCGACAGGCCTTGCATTTCGATTCTGTTCTGATTGACATAGTCTTTCCGGTCTAGATTCGCCGCGGTTTAGGCGGGCGGCAACCGTTATGGGGAATCGGGGTAACGTCCTTGATGGCCATGACGCTGATCCCGTTGGCGTGCAGGGCCCGGACCGCCGCCTCCCGCCCGGAACCGATACCGCTGACAAAGGCGTTAACCTCCCGCAATCCGGTCGGACGGACCTTATCAACCGCATCCTTGACGATCATGCCGGCCGCATAGGGAGTGGATTTTTTAGGGCCCTTGAATCCCACCGCCCCGGCGCTGGACCAGGACAGGACATTGCCGTTCTGGTCGGTCAGGGTAACGATGGTGTTGTTGTAGGTGGCGTGGACATAGACCCGTCCAACGGACACCTGTCGGACGCTCTTGCCCTTTTTTCCCCGACCCTTGGTTCCGGCGGAACGGGCTCCCGGCTTCTTGGCCGCAACGGCCGCCGGTTTTGGGGCTTTTTCCGAAACAGCGGATTCCCCGCCGCCTACGGTCATCTCCTTATCCTTATCCTTATCCTTGTCGCTCTCGTTTGCCATATTAGGTCTTGGTCAGCTTGGTGCGCCCGGACCCCATGGTTCGTCGAACGTTGCCGCGAACGGTCCGGGAGTTTGTCTTTGTCCTCTGGCCGCGCGACGGCAAGCCCCGGGCGTGGCGATACCCGCGATAGGAATTGATCTCCTTCAGACGCTTGACGTTGGCCTGAATGTCGCGACGAAGTTCCCCCTCGATGCGGTAGTTCTTTTCTATCTCTTCCCTAAGGGAGTTGACTTCGGCTGCCGAGAGGTCATTGGATTTGGTGTCCTTGCCTATTCCGACCTTATCCAGGATTTTGTTGGCGCGGGCGCGCCCGATCCCGTGGACGTAGGTCAAAGCGATCTCAATGCGCTTGTTGGGCAAGTTGATGCCTGCGATACGAGCCATAGTCTTTAGCCTTGACGCTGCTTATGCTTGGGATTGCTGCAGATCACGCGCACGCGATTGAAACGCCGCACGACCTTGCAGTTCCGGCAGATTTTCTTTACGGAAGCCCTGACTTTCATGTTATTCGACGGACGCCGGGCGGGCGCCTGATTACTGCTTAGTTTATTTCCTTGCCGTCATTGGGCTGACGGCAGCGGGCAACAACCGGGGGGATTTGTCCGCTACCCAAGCCCATGGAAGGCATCTGACGCGATTCAGTCAGTAACGATACACGATTCGGCCCTTGGTCAGGTCATAGGGGGTCAACTCCACCTTAATCTCATCCCCTGGAAGCAGCCGAATCCTGTTCATCCGCATCCGACCGGACAGGTGTCCTATGATCTCCTGACCGTTCTCCAGCTTGATGCGGAAACTTGTGGCCGGAAGGCATTCCTGGACCACCCCGCCGATCTCAATTACCGTCTTGGAGGCGTCTTCGACCACCGGTGCGGTTTCGGTCTTGTGTTTTTTCTTCTTGTTGTGGGTCCAAACCTTGTTTCGGTACCGTGCGACCATGTGATTGGATGGGTTACTTGGCCTTTACAACGCAATAAATACGGCCAAAGCCGATTGCCTTATTTTTAGCGCATATTACCGAACTTGTCAAATCCGCCGGTCTCATCCGATTTCCGCCTTAATCCTCCGAACCCCCGATGATGAGGCTTCCTCCTTTTTTAGGCGAAAACTGCCGATTTCCGCGGTGTTTTTGACATGGGGGCCGGAACAGATCTCACGGGAGAAATAGTCGTCGTCCGACCGACCGATCGTATAGACCTTCACCTGGTTGCCCAATTCGGCATACTTATCCGCAAACAGCCCGATGGCCCCGCTGGCCCTGGCCTCATCAACGTCCATCATCCGAAAGCTGACCGGCAGACCGGCCTGAATCTGCCCGTTCACCAGGTCCTCCACCCTTTTTTTCTGCTCCTCGGTCATCTTTTCGGGGTGGGAGAAATCGAACCGCAACCGTTCGGCCGTGATGTTCGACCCCTTCTGTTCGACATGGTTTCCCAAAACCTGCCGCAGGGCCTGGTGCAGGAGATGCGTGGCCGTATGCAGCCTGATCACCCGTTCGGAATGGTCGGCCAGCCCGCTGCCGAACTTCCGATCCGCCCCGGCCCGCGATGTCTCTTGGTGCCGCCTCATCTCCGCATCCCATTCCTCTCTATTCACTTTCCGTCCCGTAACCTCCTCCGTCATTTCCATCGGGAAACCGAAAGATTCGTAATAATAGAACGCGTCTCGGCCGGAAATTTCGCCTTCAACTTTCAGAAACTCGTAAAGGCCGTATTTCCTGCCTATTTCTTTCAGTCCCCTTTCCAGCGTTTGGGCGAACTTTTCCTCTTCGGCCTTCAGTCCATTCAGAATCCGGCTGCTGTTGACCTCCAGCTCCGGATATTGCGACGAATACGATTCAATGACCGTCTCTGCCAAACCCCCGAGAAAACCGCCTGAAATGCCTATTTTCTTCCCATACTGCACGGCCCGACGGATAAGCCGGCGCACGACATAGCCTTGCTCAACATTGGACGGCATCACCCCGCGCTGATCGCCCATGATGAAAGTCGCGGCACGGATGTGGTCAGAGATAATCCTCATGGCGCGCTGCGTATGGTTGTTGGGAAGAGATGATCTCGGAAAATCATTACCATACGACTTGCCGGAAAACTCTTCGATTTTTTCAATGATGGGACTGAACAAGTCGGTCTCAAAAACGGTTTTGGCACCCTGCATCACCATGGCAATCCTCTCCAATCCCATGCCGGTATCGACATTTCGCTGCTTCAGTGGCTCAAAGCGTCCGTCAGCGGTCTTACCGTATTGCATGAAGACGTTGTTCCATATCTCGACGTAACGGCCGCAGGAACAGGACGGTTGACAGTCCCCTTCCCGGAGACCGTCGCCCAAATGCCTTTTCGGATCGTCGTATCCGGCGATGTCGTAATAAATCTCCGTATCCGGTCCGCAGGGGCCGGTCTGGCCTGCCGGGCCCCACCAGTTGTCCTTCTTGCCGTAAGGAAAGATTCGTTCGTTGATTTTTGCCTCGATTCCGGACCGGGCAAACTGTTCGGACCAAATCTTGATGGCCTCCCCGTCTTGGGGGGCATCAGCGTCACCGGCAAAGACGGTAACGCGTATCCTCTTCGGATCCAAGCCAAGCCATTTCTCGTCGGTCAGAAACTCCCAGCTCCAGGCGATCGCCTCCTTCTTGAAATAATCCCCCAAAGACCAGTTGCCGAGCATCTCGAAAAAGGTCAGGTGGCGGTTGTCCCCGACATCGTCTATGTCCCCGGTCCGAATGCATTTCTGGACACCGGTCAGGCGATTTCCTGACGGGTGCGGCTCACCCAAAAGATACGGCACGAGCGAATGCATGCCGGCGGTCGTGAACAGCACGGTCGGGTCGTTTTCCGGAATCAAAGAAGCGGAGGGAATCTCGATATGGCCTTTCGAGACGAAAAACTCGACGTATTTTTTCCGAATTTCTGATGAGGTAATCATAGTGCCGAAAGGATTCCGGCGGACTGAACGTTGTCTATTTGCACAGCCCGGTCTGATTGCCGAAACAGCGCCAGGCCGAATCCGAATCGTTCAGGATAACCGTGAAGTTCGGCTCAAAATAGCGGATTGTCTCCTCGATCTGGGCCCTGATCCGCGGATCATCGCAGGTTCCGGCGGACATGACGCTTCCCTCCATCCTTATCTCCACCCCGGCCGAACCGGTGGTATAGGCCCTGTCGGAAACCTTAAGGGTGGATTCGGCCAGGGAGTTATGGAGTCCGCCGTAGGTGGCGTCGTTCAGGCCAAACAGGGTATTCAGCGCATCGATGACCACCTGTCCCGAATCGGTCAGGCGACTGACCTTGATGAAGGCGACGCGATCGTTACAGCCTATGGTCGGTCCGAGCGTCACGCCGTCAGGCACCGCCGACCCCTCCGTCACGATCATGGCAACGGTAACGTAGTTGCTTTCCGCCTCTTCCTCACGGTGCTGGCGGGCCTGCTCGCCGTCAGTCAACCGTACGGCCTGCTCATAGGCACCGATCGGGATGCCGATCGTCCGGTCGACCGTGGATTGGATGTCCTCGTCAACCTCCCTGATGCAGCCGCCGCCGGTCAGGATTACCGCAATCGCCACGGAAGGCAGCAGGAAAAAATGTCTTTTGCTCATCGTCATATACGGAATGATAGCGCAAGGGCATGACTTTGGCAACAGAAAACCGGGTCCCGTGACCCGGTATTAGACCTGACAAGAACGAACTCACTTCCTCTTTTTCCTTGCCGTTCTCCCTGCCACCGCAAACATGTAAAGGGAAGCGACAATTGACAGTCCAGCCACAGACCAACAAGACAAAAAGATCTCGAAACGAACTGCGGCATTGGCAATCGCAGCCATAATGGCCGCGAACAGCAGTCCGCACCATGACCAGTATCCGAAACTCCTTTCCAGTCTCCCCGGATATTGGCTGAGGTATTTCCCCCAAAAAATCGTGGCCGCTACAAAAAAAACCAACGCATTCAACGCATTCACCATTTTACTTCCCCCTTTTCTTTCTTTTCTCTCTTTGGTTTTCGGGAAACACGGCTAAAGGATAGCGCATTCTTGACGAACGGTCAAGACCTAAAGCCGGTTGCGAATGACCCCTCCCCCCAAACAATTTTCACCGTCATAGAATACGATGAACTGCCCCGGAGTCATGGCCCGCTGTTTCCGGACGAATTCGGCGACCCAAGATCCCCGTTCCCCTTTCCGGGTGACGGTCACGGCCTGAAGCGGCTGGCGGTAACGGATGCGGGCCCGACATTTGAGCGGCAAAATCGGCGGATGCCCGGCGATCCAGTGAACCGGACCGAAGGCCAGGCTTTTGGAATAAAGGGCCTTTTTCTCGTCCCTGGCTTGAGCCACGATCAGCCGGTTGTTTTTCAGGTCCTTGTCGACCACGAACCACGGCCCGCCGGCCATCCCCAACCCGTGCCTCTGTCCGACGGTGTAATGGACAAGGCCGGAATGCTTCCCGACTTCACGGCCCCGAACGTCAATGACGGTTCCGGATCGGCTTTCGATCCGTTGGCCCAGGAAATCACCCAATTTGACCTTGCCGATAAAGCAGATGCCCTGACTGTCCTTCTTTTCCGCCACCGGCAACCCGAATTTCCGGGCCAACTCCCGGACTTTCGGTTTCCTGAAGTGGCCGATCGGAAACAGCACCCGGCTCAACTGCCTTTGGGTAATCTGATTCAGAAAATACGATTGGTCCTTGTTCCTGTCCAAACCGGCCAGGAGCCGGTACTCCCCCGTTTGTGACCTTTCCGTCCGGCAATAATGCCCGGTGGCGATCATGTCCGCCCCCAGGCGCCTGGCCTCCCCCATGAACAGGTCAAACTTTATGTCCCGGTTGCATAGGACATCCGGGTTTGGGGTGCGTCCGGCAGCGTATTCCCTGACCATGTAACCGACCACCGCTTCCCGATACTCCTTTTCGAAATCAAAAACCACGAACGGGATGCCGAGACGGACGGCCACCCGTTCGGCATCGTGCTTCTCCCTGCGCCAGGCACAGCCGCCGGTCACCGGATCCTTGGTGTCGGACCAGTTCTTCATGAAGGCTCCGACAACCGTATATCCCTGTTCCTGGAGAAGTGCGGCGGCGACTGCGGAATCCACCCCGCCGGACAGGCCGACAAAGACGGTCTTTCCGCTTTTTGCGGTTTTTTCCGTCATACCGAAACTTGGTTTTCCCCGTCAAACCGCCCGTTCCGGAACCATGTCCGAAATCCATCCGGCCAGTTCCGCCATGAACTCCGGATTTGTCCCGAACAGTTCCGTCCCGTGGCCGGCCCCCTCGAATTCCCTGACCGTGGCCTCCGGCCTGATTCCCGAAAGCTCCCGGACGGCCGCAATTGACCGGTCGTCCTCCCGACTGGCCGCCAGGAACAGTTTCTGGCCAGCACCCATCATCCGAACCCTGTCCTCCGTCGTCAGGCCGTGGTAGTTGAGACCGGGCGAAAGGGCCGCAACCGCCGGCAATTCCGGATGGGTACCGGCATAGGCGATGGCCAGGTTGGCCCCGATGGAGGCCCCGACCAACCCAATGTTTTTCAGGGTGATCCCGGCCTCTTCGGACAGCCAACCCACCGCCGCCTTTACGTCCCGAATCTTGGCCATGTGTTCCTCGTCACCGAAAAGGCGGTAATCGAGAGCCTGTCCGTTCGGCCCGGAAACGCTCTGGCCGTGTCCGCGCAGGTCAATCGTCAAAACGCCAAAACCCGCTTCGATCAGGTATGGCTCGAACGACATCCAGCTCTCCTTGGCGGCCGGCATCATGTGAAGCAGGACGGCCCCCCGCCTTCCCCGACGATCCGGCCTCCCGACGTCGCTGACGCTGTATGCGCCGCAAACGGTCACCCCGTCCTGCGTGATGAAACTTACAGATTTTTTCATATGGTAAATGCCTATTCGCCGCCGTCAACGGTCAAAAGATCACGGGAGTAGAAATCGGAAAGAAAGCGGTCAACCACGTCCGCCCCGATCAGGTATCCCAGGCTGCCGCCGATCTTCCCCCTGATGGCCGCCGTCGGCACGCCGATGAACAGGCCGTTGGCGTCGAAAGCCGCCCCTCCGGAGGTTCCGGAATCGATCAGGGCCGAGGTCTTTATCAGCCCGTCACCCACCCGCCCGCTCACCACCCCCTCCGTGAAGGTAAACGTTTCGGCTCCGACTCCCGGATACCCGCCGATAAAGACGGCATCGCCCAACTTCAGTGAATTGGCCGCCTCGGACTGTCCGGCGACCGGCAGGGCGACAAACCCGCCGCCTATGGGTTTGCCGTCAAGCCTCTCCGTCACCTTCAGTATCGCCAGGTCGTCCCGCCCGTGAACCGCCACGGCCTTGGCCAGGTATTCCGGCTTGGGGGGCTGGCGCTCGTCGACCGTGAACCCGATGCCGCAATGGCGGATGTAGCTTCCGTCCTCGCTGGTCATGGCGTGCCGATTCGTCAGGATATGCCCCTCCGAATCGATGACCGTCCCGGAAGCCGTGTAGTAAACCCCCTGATCCCCGTTGTCAATGCAGAAAACCTCGACTATGGACGGCAGCAGCGATTCGGCCGAAAACGGCGGTTGCCCGCCTCTCCTTTCGGATTCCTCCTGCCTGACGAAAAGGTCGTTCAGCCGTTCGGAAAGCGCTGTCTTGGATTGGAGATCCTGACGGACCAGGCGATTCAGCCGGGCTGCCAGCCATGCCTGATCCGCACGGATAACCGACTCGTTCGCCTGCCGGACCATGTTTTCCGTCCGCCGCTCGATCAGTCTCCAACAGCCGGCCAGGACCGTCACCGTCAGGCTGGCGGTCAGGGCAGCGGCCAGGACCGGACGCATCCGGCCCATGAAAGGCGGCTTGAATCGAATGGGATGCGGTTCCCCTTCCATATCAAAACCTTATTACCTGACCGGGCTTGAGGGATTTTTCCCCGTCACCGGCTTTCTTGTCCGATTCCCCGAGTCCCGCATCCGGACCGCCCGATGGTTTTGGCGGTTCCTTCGGGATTTCAGGAACCGAACCGGCCTTTTCGCCCCCCACCGTCCCCGAAACCGGACGGACCGGCGAACCTTCCCTGGCCGCCGGTTGGGGAACCAGGGCCGAAAGGCTGATGGCGGGAACCGAAGCGACCGGGACACCGGTCACTGGATTGGCCTGGCCGATCGGCGGCGGTTTAGGGGGCGTCTCGGCCCTAACGGGCGTCGGGCGGACAGGCGGGCGGACCGGATCCCCTGCCGGACGGACAGCCGCCCTGTTCGAATTGCCGGGGGAAATAACCACCCGCGGGTGACGGACCGGCGGCGAAACAGGACGGACAACGGCCGGACGAATGGGCGGAATTGGGGACTTGGGTGGCGATTGGGGTTGCGGTTGGGAACGACTGGCCAAAACGGAAAGGCCGACTGCCTTCGGCAATGACGGTGAAGGGACCGGGGGTATTCCGGAACCGGTTGGCGGGTTGGGCGGACGGATCGGCGGGTTGGGCGGACTAATCTGAGACGGGACGGACGGCGGAACGGTTCCGGCCATGATCTGGCTGGTCGGCAACGGGGCGGGAACGCGAATAGCCGCCGGCCCCATCCTCTGCCGTTCCTCCAGGTGTTCCTTGCAGAACCAGGGACGGGAACGGTCTGGCTCGAAATTCAGCTTGGATACCTTCCCGCAAACCGAACACGGCATCTCGAATTGGGGCTTGGATTTCTTTCCCTTGGATCCGGCCAGTTCCGGAATGTTGGGGGAGGAGGCCTGGAGCACCTTGACCTTTTCCTCTATCACCTTCTCCTCGTCATCCATTTTCTCGACCGGTTCCTCCCCTGCCTCCTGTTCCTCCTCGGTCATTATGACGCCACCGGCATCAACGGTCCCCATGCCGCTCCACCGAAGGACCTTGCCCTCGATCTTTTCCCGCGGAACGGCATAGCGCTCCCTCGTGACCCTAATGACCTTACCGTAACTGCCGGTTCGGGTGGCGATCGGCGGCAGGGTATTGGCGGAAAACGGTTCCGATGAGGCGCCGTCGATCATCAGCTTCAGGTAAATCTCGTATTTCCCCAAACCCACCAGGTCCTCCTCCGTAAACCGCGGGGTGAATTCCTTGACCAGCTCCTCGGCATCCGGCGAGCCGACCCTGAAGGTGATCATGGTCCCCACGTTGCCGAAAACGGCCGGCTTGACCGTCTCGTCCAGCTGTTCGATGTATTGGTGGGCAACGGTCAGGGCCAGACGGTACTTGCGGGCCTCGGACAGGATGGTGGCGAACGATTCGGTGGCGAAATTCTGGAACTCGTCAACGAACAGGTAGAAATCCTGGCGGTCCCTCTCCGGCATGTCCACCCGCTCCATGGCCGCCAACTGCAGGCGGGAAATTATCATCGCCCCGAGCAGGCGAGAATTCTCCTCCCCGATCAGGCCCTTGGAAAGGTTGAGGATCAGGATCTTCCTGGTGTCCATTATCTCCCGCAGGTTCATGGTCGAATTCACCTGGGCCACGATGTTCCGGATGACGGAGGATGAGACGAACTGGCCGACCTTGTTCTGGACCGGAGCGACCGCCTCGGTCCGGTATTTCTCCGAAAAGGCCGCAAACTCCTTGACCCAGAAGGTCTTGACCACCGGGTCCTGGATCATGGAAACCACCCGTTTCCGGTATTCCTCGTCGGAAAGCAGCCGGTTGATCCCCAAAAGCGTCGAACCCGGCGCATCCAAGAGTGCCAGGACCGTATTCAGCAGGATGTATTCCATCCGGGACGACCACATGCCTTCCCAGATCTTCTTGAAGACGGACATCAGACCGCCGGCCACCAGGTTCTTCTGGGACGGGTCAGACAGCTCGAAGATGTTGAAACCGATCGGAAAATCGACGTCCGAGGGGTCGAAATAGACCACGTCGTTGATCCGGCTGGGGGGTATGAAATCGATCAGGTTCTGGGCCGTATCCCCGTGTGGATCGACATAACAGCAACCGTGGCCGGAATTGACGTCGTGCAGGAACATGTTCTCCAGAAGGACCGACTTGCCCATGCCGGTCTTTCCGATCACGTACACGTGGCGGCGGCGGTCATCGGTCTTGATGCCGAACTTCCGGTGCTGGTTGCGAAAATTGGTGACGGCGAAGGGCATCACCTCATTCTCGTGGTCATGGTCGTACGGCGGCGGAGTCTTATATGGCGGCATAGGCACTAACCCTCACCCTCCTCGTCATCGTCCTGAACGGTAGGGATGGCAGACGGCGGCGGAACCGACGGCCTGGAACCGACCTCCGTAAACGGGGTCAGGGACTGTCCGGAAACGGCAAAGGGAAGCCCCGGCGGCGGTTCGGCACGTTTGGCGTCCGTCTTCTTGACCGACGGGGCCTTGGTGAACTTGAACGGGAAGTGGTAAAGGGTGGCCAGTTCCTCAATGTTGAGTATGAAGTGGGTCGCCCCGGCGGACATGCTGCGAGACCGGAAATTGCGGACAATGGCGTTCCGTAACCGCCTCATCTTCGGCCGCTGCCAGGGGTAGGTGGCCTTGGGCATGACCTTGGTGTACCAGCGGATGCCGTTGGAATCAAGGGTGGTCAAAACGCTAAGGGAACTGCCCACGCCGCCGACCAGCTTCATCTTGGAGAAACTCTCCTTACGAGCGACGTAACAGACGCGAATCTTGCAGTCCAAACCCGGCTTGGAGGCCTTGGCCTGGACCGCATCAAGCAGGTTCCGATCGTGGGTGGTCATTTCCATGATCTTGGGCCCCGTCTTGTCGTCCTTCTTCGGCGGCTCCGATTCCGTCCCCAAAACCTGGTCCGCGAACAGTCTCGGCCATTCCATCAGCCCGGCGATCGGATCGGCCTTGGCTGCCGGCTTCTTCTTTCCGATCGCCTCGTCGACAACTTCCTTGCTGGCCTTCTTCCAGCTGCCGTCATTTGGCCTGACCAGGAACTGCAGCCAAAGCTGTTCACCCGGACCGGCCGAACCCATCACCTCCAACAGTCCGGCCATCGGATCCTTGAAGTATTCCTCGGACAGGCTGTGCTCGTATTCAATGTGGGTCCGGATCGGAAAGGCGCTGGGCCGACTCAATATGAACTCCAGCCCAAAGGCGTCATGGGTCTCGTTCGGGTAGGTTCCCGGAACCGTGGCGGCATAGTCCTCGATTTCGACTATCTCGGCATCCGGGTATTGGGAATAGATGGCCGCTTCCAGGGTATTGCGGGCCGAACTCGGCGTCCGAACCAGGAACTGGACATAGCCCTCAATGGAGACAATCTCGAAACTGTAGGTGTTCTGGACGATCCCCAGCCACCACCTGTCCCGAAAATCGGTGGGGATATAGGTTCCGGCCAGGGTGGCGAAAACGTGCTCCATGGCCTTCGGCGGCTGCTCGTTCATCTTCGGAACGTTGATGGCCAGGAGATGGTACCTCTGCCCGGCCACGTATTTGGCCTGCCTGGTATAAAGCCACAGCTCGGCGACAATCCGGAACAGGACGATCATCACCAAAACCCAGCCGCCGTCCAGAAACAGCCGCCAAAAAAGTGCCGGCATGGGCAACTGGCCCAACTGCACGAAATAATCCAGGTTGATGTTGATTTGGGGTATCTGCATACCGTGACCTTAATTCCCCTGCCGTCAATTATACCCCATCCGCCGGCATAAAAAAACCGGCCCGTCCTGCGGAACCGGTTTTCCGAATCTGACGCCGAATCAGCGCCTGTTCCTCTTCTGGAATACGACCAGAAGCGGGGAGGCCAGACAGATGGAGGAATAGGTTCCCGCAATCAGGCCCACGATCAGGGTAACGGCGAACCACCGGATCGTCTCCCCGCCGAACACGGCAATGGCCAGGAGCGGGAACAGCGTTGTAACGGAGGTGTTGACGGACCGGGCCAAAGTCTCGTTGACGCTCCTCTCCACGATGTCCTCAAAGGCGCCGGAGGTCTTCAGGAGGTTTTCCCTGACCCTGTCAAATACCACGATGGTGTCATGGACCGAAAATCCGAGGATGGTAAGGATGGCGGCGATGAAGGACGAGTTGATCTCCACCAGGAAGAAATGGCCGATGGCCGCCATGACGCCGAGCGGAATCAGGACATCGTGCAACAGCGCGGCAATCAGGGTGATGAGACCGTATTTCCACGATGCAACCGGCCGGGAAACCTTCCGGAAGGCAAAGGCCACATAGGCGGCGATTCCGACCAGGACAAGCAACAGGGACCAGACGGCCTTCCGGCTCATCTCGGTTCCGATGGTCGGGCCGACGGACTCGAAGCGCAATTCCTCCACCTCCCCGAACCTGCCCTTCAGGCCAACGACGGCCTCCTGGTGGGCCTCTTCGGTCAGGGTCGGCAGGCGAATCAGCATCTCGGAATCCCCGACCGGCTGGACCGTAACCTCCGGATAGCCGCTCTCCCCGAACAGGTTTCGGACATCCTGGATGTCTGGACGGCTTTCGAACGAAAGCTCCATGAGGGAACCGCCCGTGAAGTCAATCCCGAAACGGAGGCCAAAGGACAGCAGCAGGCCGATACTGGCCGCAACCAGGCCCACGGAAAGGGCAAACCAGACGTTGCGATATTTGATGATTGGCAGTGTCATATTCCTATTCGGATTTCGGCATCCGGTTAAGGCCGGGCATATAGGCCGACGGCGAACGCATTATCCTCCATCCGGTGACGAGCCGCAGGAGGGTTCGGCTGACCGTAATGGCCGAGAACATGGAAACCAGCACACCGATCGCCAGGGTCAAGGCGAATCCCTTGATCAGGCTGGAGCTGGTGAAATACAGGATGGTACAGGACAGTATGGTGGTCAGGTTGGAATCCCGAATCGACGGCCATGCCCGCCGGAAACCCTCCTCAACGGCCGACTGCAGGCCACGGCCCCGCAGAAGCTCTTCCTTTGTCCTTTCAAAGATCAGGATGTTGGCGTCCACCGCCATGCCAACGGACAGGATGAAACCGGCGATCCCGGATAGGGTGAGGGTTACGGGAATGATCTTGTACAGGGAAAGGTTGATCGCCGTATAGACACCCAGGGCCAGAACGGCAATGAGCCCGGGTAGGCGGTAATACATGACCATGAAGACGATCAGGATCAGGAAACCGATCATGGCGGCATAGAGGCTCCTGTCCAGGGAATCCCGGCCCAGGGAAGCCCCGATCGACTGCTGGCTTTCAAGGACGATCGGGACCGGAAGGGCACCGGCATTAAGCCGGCGGACCAGCTGTTTAGCCTCCACGATGCTGAAATCGCCGCTGATGACGGCATTCCCGTCAATTATCCTCTCCTGGACGGTGGGCGTGCTGATCGGTTCGCCGTCCAGGAAGATGGCCACCGGCTTGCCGACGTTACGGGAGGTGATGTCCGCAAACAGCCCCTTCCCCTCATCGTTGAACTCCAATCCAACCTGCGGCTCGCCGATCTGGGCGAATTCCAGGCGGGACTTGACTATGTGCTTTCCGGAAAGCGGGGTGTTCTTCCAGGGGTCTGGTTCGGGCAGGTAATCCGCCGGAACGCGCTTTTCCTGCAGTATTCGTCGGATGTCGTATTCCACGACCGACCGCTGATCGACCTTACGAATCAGATGATAGCCGAACTCGGATTCGATCACCTCGGATATGTCGCCCTTTTCCATGGCCGCCACGGCCGACTCAAAGGCCGGAACCATTGCCCCGGGTCCGAACCAGCCCAAATCTCCGCCCTCCGAGGCACTTCCGGCATCATCCGAATTCTGTTTGGCCAAGGAGGAGAAATTTCCGGCCGTAGCCCGTGATTTCAGGTTATCGATCAGGGCCCGGGCCTCATCCTGGGTTCGGGCGGACTCGCAACGGCTGGCACCCTGCCAGCAAATCAGGATATGGGAAGCCCGGTATTCGGCCCCCCTTTCCCTGTTTTCGGAATAAAGGTAAACGTTGTAGCCGTCGTCGGTCTCCGTCACCTCCGGCACCACCGCATTCGGAACGGCGCCGATTTTCTCGATCCTTTCGGCCAGGGGGCCGGTTCCGGCATCACCGGCGCTTACCCAACCCAGGTTCTCCACGCCTTCCTGGGCGGAAAATTCAGCCCCGTTCCGGCGGATGTCGTCCAGTATCCCCTTGGCCCGCTCCAGGGCAGCGGCATTGCTGGTTTTCATGTCAGCCGCCTCTTCGGCGGTCATGTCCCGCACCGGCTCGCTGATTCCCTGTTCCTTAAACTCCAGGATCGGGGTCTCCCCGATCATCATGATGGCCTCACTGATGTCCCTGACCCCCGCCAGATCCACGGTCACCCGCCAGTCGTCGCCGGATCGGTTGGTCTGAACCAGGGGTTCAGACACGCCGAAGGCGTTGACCCGCCGTTCAATGACATCGCGCACGCCATTGATGGCCTCACCCTGTTCGGCGGGCGGGACATCGGTGACATCGGCCGTATAGACCAGGTGGGTACCGCCCTGCAGGTCCAAACCCAACCGGAACGGCAGGTTCCAGAAATGCGGCACGGTGACACCGGTCCTTTCCTCCATCCAGTCAACGGTCCTGTCCCAATACTTGGGCTGGCTCAAGTTACCGGCGAAGAACAGCAGCAGCAACACCACCGCCACCGCCTGCCGAACCCGCCCCCGAGAGGTTTTCGGCACGATCAGGGACCACAGTCCCCGCCCGACCGTTCCGAGAAAATCGGAAATTGGATTTGTCTGGGCCATAAGCCTGTTTCGTCTATAAAAAGTAAAAACCAAGGGGCATCCGAAACGCCCGCCACTTATTAACAGCTGGAATACATGGTAACCAAGGCAGTGGATTTTGGCAATGTTAAGGCGAAAGGAGACGAAAAAATCAACAAAAAAAAAAAAAAAAAAAAAACCCACCCCC
>JAFGIV010000027.1 GCA_016929435.1 Candidatus Uhrbacteria bacterium
GACATGGCCATCGGCGGGACGGTAACCTCCGGCACGGCCGGGTCGATCCTGTTCGTCGGTTCCGGTCCGGTCCTGGCGCAGGACAACTCGAATTTCTTCTGGGACAACAGCAGCAAGGAATTGGGCATCGGGACCAACTCCCCGTCGGCCACCCTGCACGTCGCCGGCGGTTCCTACTTCGGCGGCGATGTCTTCACGGACCGTTGGCTGTCCGGCGGTTCCGCCACCTCCAAAAATACGGGGATCGGGGTCGACGTTTTCGGGGCGGGCAGCCTTTCCCATTCCGTCGATAGCGAGGGGTACTTCAATACGGCCGTCGGCTCATCTTCCCTTTACAGCGTGTCTTCCGGGTACTTCAATACGGCCGTCGGCTATAATGCCCTGCTTTCCGGCACCACCAGCAGCAACAACGTCGCCGTCGGCGCCAATGCCCTTGACGCCATTACCTCTAACGGCGGGGGATTGGTGGCCATCGGCTATAATGCCCTGTCCGCCTTGACCACCGGCAACTACAATACGGCCGTGGGTTTCGTCGCCCTAGCCACTGAGACCAGCGGCAGCGGCAACACGGCCATCGGCTATCAGGCCATCGTTTCCTCCAACGGCGGGTCGAACAACACCGCCATAGGCTACCGTGTCGGGTACTCCATCTCCACCGGGAACGACAACGTCCTGGTCGGCTCCCGGGCCGGCGACGCCATCACGTCCTCCTCGGGAAACATCGCCATCGGGTCGAACGCCCTGGGGGCGATGACCAACAACGGCACCGGCTACACCGTCGCCATCGGCCACAACGCCCTGTCCTCCCTGACCGATGGCGCCGCCAATACGGCTATCGGGTACAATGCGCTGCTCACGGCGACGAGCGGCGGATTCAGTACTGCGATCGGATACAACGCCTTGGACTCCATGACAACCGGATACTACAATACCGCAATTGGGTACAATTCACTGAACTCCGAGAGCGGCGGCAACTACAACACAGCCGTCGGCTCCGGAACCCTAGCCTCAAGCGACGGTGGATACAACAATACGGCCATCGGTCGTAACGCCCTGGCCACCCTGTCCGTTGGCGCTGATAACACCGCGATCGGCTCAGGAGCGGGTTATTACAACAGAACCGGAGGATATAACGTAAGCATCGGTAAGGATGCCGGTAAGGGGGTCTCCAATTCGTCAAACGTATCCAACAGCGTGATGGTCGGCTATCTGGCCGGTGCGGGTATTCTGACGGGGGGGGACGACAACGTCCTGATCGGCTCCCGGGCCGGCGACGCCGTCACGGCCTCCGCGGGGAACATCGCCATCGGGTCGAACGCCCTGGGGGCGATGACCGACAACGGCACCGACTACACCGTCGCCATCGGCCACAACGCCCTGGCCGCCCTGACCGATGGCGACTACAATACGGCTATCGGGTATAATGCGCTGACTGCGGCGACGAGCGGCGGATACAGTACCGCAATCGGATACAGAGCCCTGGCCGCTGAGACCACCGGCGGCTACAGCACCGCCGTTGGCTACGGAACCCTATCCTCAAGCAACGGCGGATCCAATAACGTGGCCTTGGGCTTCAATACCTTGGCATTGCTGACCACCGGTGGAAACAATGTGGCAGTCGGCAACGATGCCTTGGGCAACAACCAGACCGGTGGGGAAAATGCCGCCCTCGGATCGTATGCGCTGTATAACAACACCGGCGACTATTCGGTCGCCATGGGACACACTTCCCTTTATGACAACACGTCCGGTACCAGCAATGTCGGAATCGGAAACCGTGCCGGCTATTACAACAGAACCGGAGGATACAACGTGTTCGTGGGCAGGGATGCCGGTTTGGGGGCCTCCAGTTTATCAAACATATCCAACGGCGTGATGATCGGCTATCGGGCCGGTGCCAGTATTCGGTCGGGGGGGGACGACAACGTCCTGATCGGCTACCAGGCCGGCGACGCCGTCACGGCCTCCGCGGGGAACATCGCCATCGGGTCGAACGCCCTGGGGGTGATGGCGGACAACGGCAGCGACTATACCATTGCCATCGGCCACAACGCCCTGTCCGCCCTGACCACGGGTGACTACAATACGGCTATCGGGTACAATGCGCTGACTGCGGCGACGAGCGGCGGATACAGTACTGCGATCGGATATGAGGCCGGTTCGGTGATTTCCACCAACGGCGGAATTACGGCCGTTGGGTATAATGCCCTTAAAAATGCCTCGACCGCATATAACGCAGCCGTCGGCGCCTTTGCGCTAGATTCCTTGGGTTCCGGTAACTGGAATACGGCCGTCGGGTACGAGGCGGGCCAGGCTCTTATCTCAAATAGCAACAATTCTTTTTTCGGCTACCGGGCCGGTTATTTGGTTACGGGTGGTAACAATACCCTGGTCGGCTCCTACGCCGGGGATGTGATCACTACGGGAACTAGCAATGTGGTCTTGGGGTATTATTCAGACGTTGGCAATGCTGATAACGACTCCAATATCGTCATAGGCTATAACGTTCAGACCGGAACCGGCGATTATCTGCTCAACATCGGCGATCTCCTTACCGGAACGATGGATGGAACCAAGGAGTTGGATGTTGACGGCAACATTGAGTTCGATGTCCCGTCCGGGACGGCCACCTATGCCCTGTGCCACAGCACCAATGGGGCCCAGGCGGATGCCCTCATCTACGACTGTTCCGGAACGCCGTCGGCCGACTATTCGGAGCAGTATGCCGTCGATCCGGGCCTGTCCTACGGCGATGTCGTGGCCGTCGGGGAGGGGACCGTAACCACCACCGAGGGGTTTGACCTCCGGCGCATGGTTCGTTCCGTCGGGCCGTATCAGGAAAACGTCATCGGCGTAATCTCCAACCCGGATGATGCGGGGGACTTCAACTCCATCGGCTACAACATAAGGGACGAAGACAACCCCATGCCTATCGCCCTGAACGGCCGCGTCATGACCAGGGTTACGGGGGAAAACGGCCCGATTGAGGCCGGCGATCCCCTGACCACCTCGTCCACTCCCGGTGCGGCGATGAGGGCGACCAAGCCGGGCATGGTGATCGGGTATGCCCTGAACGACTGGTCCGACGTTGGGGAAGGCAGGATCATGGTGTTCATCAGCCAGGGCTGGCACTCCGGCAAGTCCATTTCCACCGACGGCGCAAGCAGCCTCTTCCGGGACAGCTTTGCCTTTGACGGCTCCGGAAGGGCCACGGTCTCCGAAACGGCCAGGGACTCGCACCTGCTGTCGTTCATCGGGTCAGCCTGGGATTTCGGCACGGGCGAGGCCATGAACCGGTCGATCTCCGTCCGGAACGCCATGACCGATACGGACAGCTACCGCCTCTCCCTCACCCGGGACGACGGCGGGGAGATAGCCTACTTCGGATCCAGCGGCGACGTGGCCCTGAGGGGCAACCTTTTCCCGTCCGATCGCGGCGTCATGCAGAACACCTCATACATCTATTATGACGGCTCGGCCGGTCCGGGCGGGGACATGATGCGCACCAACGCCGCAGGATGGGGTACAGGCTCATACGACTTTGCCGAGATGTTCCCGTCGGATGACGCGCTGAAGGCAGGGGAACTGGTGATGTTCGATGTCCTGAACCAGACCCGCATCAGGCGGGCCGAACGCAACGACGTTTCCGCCTTCCTCCTGGCCGGCGTGGTCTCAACCCGCCCCGGGTTCCTGGCCGGAATGAACGACGCAGGAAGCCATCCCATGGCCCTTGCCGGCCGCGTTCCGACCAAGGTCAACGCCGAAAACGGCGCCATCAACATCGGTGACCCGATCACCGTTTCCTCCGTTCCGGGCGTGGGAATGAGGGCCAAGGAGCCGGGGTATGTCGTCGGCATTGCCCTGGAGGCCTTTGACGGCACCGAACCGGAGGGGAAGATCACCGTCTATGTCCGACCGGGTTGGTTTAACGGCCTATCCGTCAGCCAGGTGACGGACATATCGGGCGAGGGGGGAGCCACCCAGCTTTCCTCGGGCGTCATGGACCGCAACTTGGACATGGCCGGATACTTCATCGTCAACGTCGGGATCATTTCCGGGTTGGACGGCCTGTGGTCAATCGACGGAAACGGCAACATGACAATCCAGGACGTGACGGCCGAGGCGGTTAAGGCCAAGGAAATAACGGTGGAACAGACCGATGAGGTTTCGGCGGCCGGAGAGAGCGCTGTCCTGATCGGAAACTCTACCGTTACCGTGGAGAACCCCCTCATCAGGCCGAACAGCCGGATATTCGTAACCTTCTACGGCAATACCGAGGGTGGGTGGTGGATATCCCGTCGGGTGGATGGGGCCTTTGAGGTCAGTCTGCAGAAGGTGGCCCCGGTTGACTTGCGGTTCGAATACCTGATCGTTTCGGTCCTGGATTCCCGCACGCCGACAATTCCGCCCGCGGACGAGCCTCCAGCCGAGGAGCCTCCAGCCGAGGATCCGCCCGCGGACGAGCCTCCGGCCGACGAGCCGCCCGCGGACGAGCCTCCGGCCGACGAGCCTCCGGCCGACGAGCCGCCCGCGGACGAGCCTCCGGCCGACGAGCCTCCGGCAGGGGAGGAGCCCCCGGTCGGGGAATACCAGGACAGCAGCACGGTCAGCGTCCCGGAAGCCGAGTGACAACAGGTTACCAAACACCAAAACCGGGGTAACCCCCGGTTTTTGCGTGCCTGATTTCCCCGTGTTCTTTAACGTAAGGTTTTTTGCTATAATCCAGATACACAAAAGGGCCAGATACAGGCCCGATAGTTTTCTGAGACTATGAACCTAAATAGTGATTTTTTGGGCGATAGGCCCGAAAGGACGGAAACAAGGGGCCAGACCGTCGTTTCCGTCTGTGACCGGATCATCCGCTGGACGGTCATGGCCCTGGCGGCGTTCGTGCCGGTGTTTTTCCTGCCCTTCACCCCGGAGGTTTTGGAGTTCAACAAGCAGACCGTTATCGTCGCCGGGGCGGCAGTGGCCGGATTGGCGTGGATCGGGAAGATGCTGGCCGAACGCCGACTCGAATACCGTCGGACGGCGGTCAACACGATAGTTCTCCTGTACCTGGCGGCCCATGCCGTCAGCGCCATCGTCTCCCGCAGCCGTTACGTTTCCGTGGTCGGCGGTTCTGGACAGGAAATGTCGGGCCTGGTTACCGTGGCGGCCCTGGCGGTCATTTATTTCGTTGTCGTCAACGGCATTCGGACCGTTCGGGCCCTTAACGGCGTGTTTTTCGCCCTGATCGTCGGCGGCTTCCTTTCCGGCCTCTATGCCCTGCTTCAGGGCCTGGGACTGTTTGTCCTGCCTTTCGATTTCAGCCGATCCGCATCCTTCAATACCGTCGGAACGTTCGGGATGCTCTGTCTCTATCAGGCCTTCATCGTTACCCTGATCGGCGGGCTGCTGATGCGCCACGAGTGGCGTTTCGGTGACGGCGTTCGGGGACGAATCGCGGAAATCGCCAAGGTGGCCTTCATGGCGGTTACCGCTGCAGTGGGCCTTGTCCTGGTCGCCATGGTCGATTTTTGGCCGGTTACGGTCTCTCTCCTGGCGGCTTCGGTCCTGCTGCTTGGGTTCGCCGTATACCACGCCCGATCGTTCCGAAGCATGGGGGGCGTGATTATTCCCACGGTTGCCGTCCTGGCGTCCGTCATGCTGCTCCTGTTCCGCTTTCCGGCCAGCCTGTCCTATCCGGCGGAAGTGATGCCGTCAATGAAGGCCAGCGCCAACATTGCCGTCCAGACGCTTAGGGAAAGCCCCTTCTTCGGTTCCGGTCCGGCAACTTTCGCCCACGATTACGCTAAATATCGGGTGGAGGAGATCAACGCAACGGCCTTCTGGAACATCCGTTTCGATCGGGGAGCCTCATATTTCCTTACCATGCTGGCCACGACCGGACTGCTCGGAACCCTGTCATGGCTGATGGTGGCGGTTTTCCTGCTTTTTTCGGCCGTCAGGAAACTACTTTCATCCGATGACGGGACCTGGCAGCTGGTCATTGGGGTATTTGCGGCCTGGTTCCTGCTGTTCCTTTCCAAGTTCCTTTACGGCTCGACGATTGCCCTGGAATTCGCCACCTGGGTTATGACGGCCCTGCTGGTGATCGTCCACCGGAAGGATTTCATCCGTTTCCAGTTCGACAGTTCGCCCCGGGCGGCCATGTCCCTTTCCTTTGTCTTTGTCCTGGGTTTGGCCATGGCGATTTCCGGGGGATTCGTCTGGTCGCAGCGATACCTGGCGGAAGCCGGTTACGCTGACGCAATAAGGATCAGCCAGGCCGGCGGTGACATGGACCAGGTGATCGAGAGGCTAAGTCGTTCCATTGAGCTTAATCCCCGTAATGACGCCTATTTCCGCAACATCAGCCAGGCCTTCATCGCCAAGGCTGACCAGGAGTCGGAAAAGCCCGTCACCCTGGACCGGAACGAGGGGGAGGGAGAGGAGGACTACCAGGCCCGCCTGAAGGCAGCCCAGGATGAGCGGTTGAGGAGGGTCACTTCCCTGGCCTCCGATGCGGTCAATGCCGCCAAGCGGGCCAGTGAGATGGATCCGAAGAACGTCTCCAACTGGTCGGTCCTGGCATCGGTCTACCAGAAGCTTTTCGGAATCAGCCAGGGGGCGGACGAATGGGCGGTGAAGTCATACGAGACGGCCATTGAGCTGGAACCGGCCAACCCGTCCCTGCACAACGAGTTGGGCAACGTATACCTGTATCAGGGGGACGTCAGGGCCGATGAGGCCAAGAAGACGGAGGCCGGATCCGAAGATAACGTCAGGCTGGAAAAGGAACGGGATGACCTGTATGCCAAGGCCGTCGAGTCCCTTGAGGAGGCCATTAGGGTCAAGGGGGATTTTGCCGTAGCGCATTTCTATCTTGGCGTGGCCCTGGACCGGCAAGGCAAGCTGAAGGAGGCCATCCGTAAGATGGAGTCGGTCCTGGCGTATAGCCCGCAGGATGTGGGGGTCGGTTTCCAGCTTGCCCTGCTCTATTACCGTGACGGAAGGAAGGACGATGCCATTGGCCTGATGGAGGGGGTGGTCAGTCTGTCCCCAGAATATTCCAATGCCCTTTGGTATTTGGCTTCGATGTATGAGGAAAGGGGAGATTTGGAAAAGGCAATCGATTACGTTAGGAAAGTGGCGCAGCTCAATCCCGACAACCAGGAGGTGGCCGGCAAGCTGGCCGAAATGGAGGCCAAGAAATCCGCCCCCCTTGAGGGTTTGCCGGTCCCTGATCCGGATGCCTTGCCGGTGCCAGTGGAATAGGGTTCCGATATTACCGAAAAACCGAAAGCGGCCCGAAAAATTCGGGCCGCTTTTGGTTTCAATAGGTTTTCCGGAAAACTTTTCTTACGGTTGACAAAATTCGTTTTTTATGCTAAAGTATGGTATTGGACATTAAAAAATGAACCAAAAGCAAGCCGCAAGGCGGCAAGGAGGAGATAATGAAAACGATAACGATAACGATAATGATGGCAATGGCAATCGCCATGGCGGCGTGTGCGAACCTTGATTCTCGCACAGACACTGACAGTGATTCTGACCCTGACGCTAATTCTGACGCTAATACTGATGTCGACACGGGTGCGGACGCGGACACGGATGCAGACGCTGACTCTGACACCGACACGGTTGCCGGCGGCGATTCGGATGCGGGCAGTGATGCTGATTCCGATGCGGACGCGGACGCCGACGCAGACGCTGACTCTGACTCTGACGCGGACACGGATGCGGATGCGGACGCGGACGCCGACTCTGACGCGGACGCGGACGCGGATGCGGATGCGGACGTTGGCAGCGACACTGATTCTGACTCTGATTCGGACAGCGACAGCGATTCTGATTCGGATGCTGGTGAGGAAGATACCGGGGATGCCGATACCGGCGACGAAGAAACCGACACCGGTCACGAGGATGACCTCGGGACAGACACCGGTGTGGCGGATGCCGACGCAGGAGACAACGGCAACGGTGGTGCCGATGCCGACACGGACGCCGATGGCGATTCGGACGCAGCTTCGGACAGCGGCGCTGACACCGGCGACGGTGAGACGGATACCGGGGATGCCGATACGGGCGACGAAGAAACCGACACCGGTCACGAGGATGACCTCGGGACAGACACCGGTGTGGCGGATGCCGACAGCGACTCGGACGTCGACTCGGATAGCGACAGCTATTCTGACTCTGGCGCAGACGCGGACGCTGATACTGATACTGGGAAACCCATCTTTATAGATGGGTATGGGGGACCGGAATACAGGGTTCTGGCTCTGTCTGTTGCTCCCTTCTCGCCCGACTTGGGATATTCCGAGGAGGTGGTAGCCTCTTTGGAGGGGCATTTTGAAGCCCTATCCGGTAGGGATTTCGTAGCGACACTTTACGCCCTGGAGGTGCCGTTGGATGAAATAGGGGGTTTGAAGGATATCTATTCAGCCGCCCTTTCAGAGTTTGTGAAAAGTGGGATAGAGGAGGAGTTTCTCGATCATTTTGACCATTTATTGGTGATGATCGACGGGGCTTACGGGGTAATGGCCGGAAAGGGCGGGTATATCTCTGTATGTGTTGGGGAGAGAGTATATTTCGAGGGAGGGGGGACCAATCTCAAGGTTTCCATGATAAGGGGGGTGGTAAGCATGCCCCCGGAAGGGTTCGTTCTACACGAGTTTTTTCACGGTCTTAAAACCTCTCACTCGTACAGGCTGAAATGCTTGTCCGAAGACGGTAAACCGGTCCCGTTTCTTTATCGAGATCGAGAGGACGAATTCTTTAGCGGCATCCCACTAAAGAATTCAAGCTGTAGGGTTGAAGGGTATATAGACGAGGTAATGGGTAATGTTACCTTGCCCGACCCGTACTTGGCGGGTGCATCTCGCCTTCAGTATGGGTGGTTACCCCCGGAGCGGGTCGTATCTCTCAATTTCGGGGATAGTTGGGTGGGGTGGTTGAAGGACATTTCCGCCGACATCTATGACACGGACATATCACTATTGACAATAAGGTTGTCTGAAGAGATGTATGTCCTGTTGGAGTACAGATATGGGGAGATGTATGTATACGCAAAAAACATCACCTCCTCCGACAGGGATCTATATCGCCTGGATCCGTTGGGAGATGGGACGTTCGGTTCCCTGCCGAGGATGAAGTCCGTTGATGTCGACGGAATTAGTTTCCGATTTCTCGGAGGAAACGCCTTCGAGGGAAAGATTGAGGTGGGGTATTAAGTAGGCCCAAAAACTTGGGGGGCAGCCGACTTCTCGGCTGCCCCCCTTTTTTATTGATGTGCGGTTTGGGCGGTAGTCAGAGCGGCACCCCTTTTCGTTGTCGGTGATGCTTTCGGCTTAAAACCGTCCGTTCAGACTCCCACCCGGAAATTGCAGACATCGCCTTCCCGCATGGCGTACTCCTTGCCTTCGATGCGGATTTTGCCGGCCTCCCTAATCGCGTTTTCGCTGCCCAGATCTACCAAATCCCTCCAGTCGTATATTTCCGCCCGGATGAAGGCCCTCTCGAAATCCGTATGGATGACCCCTGCGGCCTGCGGCGCCCTGGCGCCGATCCTGACGGTCCAGGCCCTGGTCTCTTTCGGTCCGGTGGTCAGGAAAGTCATCAGGCCCAGGAGCCGGTAGGCGGATTTGATAAGGGCATTGAGGCCGGTCGTCTTCAGGCCAAGGGCGGAGAGGTACTCGGAAACCTCCCCCTCGGGCAGGGTAGCCAGCTCTTCCTCCAGTTTGGCGCACAGCGGAATCTGGGAATCGGCCGGCAGTTCAGGGATCCGGAACCCGGACCTGACCTGTTCCTCGTTGACGTTCAGGACGTAAAGCAGGGGCTTCATGGTCAGGAGCTGAAGGGACCTGACCTCCCTTTCCTCGTCATCCGACAATTCCACTGACCGGGCAGGACGGCCGGAGGACAGGGCCTCCAGTATCCTTTCGCAGGCCGCGATGGCGATTTGGGCCTCGCGGTTAGTGCCGGCCTTGGACTGTTTTTTGGCCGATTCCAGCCGCTTTTCGACCGTGGCCAAATCAGCGTAGGCCAGCTCCAGGCTGATCGTCTCGATGTCCGAAGTCGGGTCGATTTTTCCGCTGACATGGACGATGTCGTCGTTCTCGAAGGCCCGGACAACCTCCACGATGGCGTCACACTCCCGGATATGGGAAAGGAACTTGTTTCCCAAACCCTCTCCCTTGTGGGCTCCGGCCACCAGCCCAGCGATGTCCACGAATTCGACCGTGGCCGGCACGATCTTCTCGGATTTGGATATTTTGGCCAGCGGTTCCAGCCTCTCGTCCGGCACGGCGACGATCCCGACATTGGGTTCGATGGTGCAGAACGGGAAGTTGGCGCAATCCACCTGCTTCTTGGTGATTGCCTTGAACAGGGTTGACTTGCCTACATTCGGCAGGCCGACGATTCCGACTTTGAGGGACATGGCGATTGTGGTGTGGCGTTAATCCCGTTATCTTATCAGCCTTTGGTCTTATGTAAATAGATGTCTCAGCATCGAAGGACGGCGGGCAGAACCCGTAGCCCGCTCCGCAGATCCGCATCGGATCCGTCGGTTTAGCAACTCAGCGCGCGATGCGACGGGCGAGGGGTTGCTGCCCCCGGCCCTTAAGATAATTATTTGTCCGTATAGGACGTGACCAGCCGCTGCTCGCGGCTGAAACGCTCCAAGGCCAGCTGGATCAGCCGGTCGATCAGCTCCCGGTAGGGGATGCCGCTCGCTTCCCACAGCTTGGGGTACATGCTGACGGAGGTGAACCCCGGGATGGTGTTTATCTCGTTTACGATCACCTGACCGTCGCCCTTCAGGAAGAAATCGATCCGGCCCAGACCCTCGCATCCGGTCACCCGGAAGGTCTTGACCGCCAGGTCGCGGACCATTTCGACGGTCGCTTCGGGGAGGTCGGCCGGTATCTGGAGGGCGGCGCCGTGCTCGTCTATGTACTTGGCCTCGTAGGAATAGAAATCGTGGCCGGTGATGACCTCGCCGGGGACGGAGGCGATCGGCTGGTCGTTGCCCAAGACCGAGCACTCGATCTCCCGGCCGTCGATGTTCTCCTCCAGCACCAGCTTCCGGTCGAAGCGGAAGGCCAGGGAAACCGCCGCGGCGTATTCCTCGGCCGTCCGGACCTTGCTGATGCCGACGGAGGAACCCAAGTTCGCCGGCTTGACGAAGAAGGGCAACCCCAGACTCGCGACCACGGCGGCGAAGTCCGGCACCTCCGATTCGCGAACGGCCATGAATTTCCCGATCGGAATTCCGGCATCCCGGAGCAGCCGCTTCATGACGTCCTTGTCCATGCCGACGGCCGAACCGAGAACCCCGGCGCCGACGAAGGGCACATTGGCCAGCTTGAGCAGGCCCTGAATCGTCCCGTCCTCGCCGAAAGGCCCGTGAAGGATCGGGAAGACGACATCGACGGATGCGACGGGATGCGGCGAATCAGGACCGGAGAGCTGGCCGCCGTTCTGCGGTGCCAGGGAAACGCCTTGGGCCTTGCCGCCGTCCAGACTGATCAGCTTCGGGTCAGCGGCGTTCAGCAGAAAGGAAGACCGTTCCTTCAGGAACCATCGGCCGTCCTTGGCGATTCCGATGAGAACGGGCTCGTACTTGTCCGGATCAAGCGCCTCGATCACGTTCTTGGCCGACTGCAATGACACCTCGTGCTCAGCCGACTTTCCGCCGAAAATTATCCCTATTTTTAGCTTCTTTTCCATATGTTTCCTGTCTCGATTATATGGACTTTTCCCCAGTGCGGCAAGAAACAAAAAACGCCGACTCGCGTCGGTGTTTTTTGGTGGACCGCAAGAGGATCGAACTCTTCACCTCTTCCATGCCATGGAAGCGCTCTACCAAATGAGCTAGCGGCCCGTTGGGTTGTTTTTTGCGTCGTTCGTTTCCCGGAAGCGCTCTACAGCGGAGATTTCACGGAGTGAAATCCCTGCGGACAGGGCGCCTAAGGGCGCCACAGCTCGCTGAAAGCCATGGACACCGAGCCGTAGGCGAGGTGTATGGCTTACCAAATGAGCTAGCGGCCCGTTGTTTTTGACAGTAATAAAGATACCGACAGGCAGAACATGTGTCAAGGGGAATTTTCGGTCAGGAGTTTTTCGGCAAAACAATCCGTCCGGTGACGGGGCGTACCGGTAAGGCGTCCGTCTGGGAGGCCGCCGTTCGGACGCCCCGAACCGGCCACCGCCTTTTTTGCCGCCCGTTGCCTAATCGCCGCCGATCTTTTTCAGCCGCACGATCTCCCGCCAGACCAACTGGCCCTTCCGCCCGTAGAGCACCCCGCCGCGATCGGTCGTCGGAACGCCGGTTTTTCCGGCCAGATTCGGGGAGAGAAGGTGGTGCCACCTCCAGCCTTTCGGCGGTTTCGGTTCGGTCAGCATCATGTCGTCTTGGGCAACATGGGCCGGCAGGGCCAGGACAATCGGGGCGTTCGGTTTGAGGTAAGGAATCCAGTTCCCTATGGCCTGTTCGGTCAGGACCGTTATTTCCCGGAGCTGCCTGGACAGCTCACCCCGGTTTTCGTTGCCCTGTCTTGGCACCCCCAAAAAGATTTCGCTGATAACGGCATCCAGGCTGCCTTTGGGTACGGCGGGGCATGGCCGTCTGGCGTCGCCTTCGGAAATGACGGCTTGGAACCTGTCGTTCGGGCAATCCGATCTTGACCACTCCAGGTTGTCTTTGGTGTCCTGCACGGCTTGGGGACTGATGTCTGACCCGTAGGCCTTTTCGGCACCCAGGCGGCAGGCTTCGGTCAGGACGGTTCCGGAACCGCAGAAAGGGTCCCATATATGGCTTTTTTTGCCGACGTTAGCCAAGTTGAGCATGATTCTGGCCAGTTTCGGCGGCAACATACCCTGTTTGGCGTTGCGGGCCGGTCGCCCATAGTCGATCCGCGAGAATTCCTCGAACGGCTGTACCGTTTCCGTTACCGCCAGCCCGCTTTCCCCGAAAAGGACGAACTCCGCCCCCTGTCCCAACAGCCGGTTCTTTTCAACGACCACCGAGGAGAGGCTGACCCCGTCTTGGGGGCGGACAAAACGGCTGGGGATTCCCGCCCCTTTCAGGAGGCGCTTGGTTTCCATCCCCAGACGGATCAGATCTTTCAGGGCTTCCCGTGATTGGTTTTTGGTGACATTGGTCGGCAGACCGTGTTGACTGATTCCGAAAACCGGTCGGTTGCTTCCGGTTTTCCCCAGATATTCGGCCAGGGTTTCCGGGGAGACCGGCCGTTCCAGGACTGATCCGACCTTCACCGTTCCCCCCAACCCGGCCATAGTTTCGGCCATGTCCGGCAAACGATCGGTTTCCGTTACCAGGCAATCTCCCGCAAGACTCAGGACTGCGGTTTCAGGCAGGCGAAAACGGGAGAGTATTTCGGCGGTCGACAGGGCCGGGTTGGAGCCCAAGACAAAAAGGCGTTTCATGTTTTTGTGCGGTTATGTCCTTATGATACGGCAATACGGGTATTTTAAGTTATCCACAGGCAATTTTCCAGTCCCCGTCCATTTTTGTAAAAAAATCGTTTTTCGGTCAGGTTTAGCCTTATCCGTTCCAGTTTCGGTTCTTGTCAGGTTTTTCTTTTCGTGCTAAAGTTGGCCCACGATGCCGTTTTAGGCGTCATTAAGGCCTTTTCGCCAAGACTGCCCCCGAGGGGGCGGTTCGCAGACGGACGGTCGCCGATGTGGGTCGGTCCGAACCCGGTTGCGGAGGAGGCAAAACGAAATATGGAGAAATACGAGCTGATGTATATTCTCCCCGCCAAGCACACCGAAGAGGAGCTTAAGGTCCTGTCGGACAAGATCCGGGGGATCGTGACCGATCTCGGGGGTGAGGTGGCGGAGGAGCACAACATGGGCAAGCGCAAGCTGGCCTATCCGATCAAACACGTCCGGTACGGGCACTATTACCTCCTGATCGCCAACATGGAGCAGGGGGCGGTGGCGAAGCTAAACTCCACCCTGCGCCTGACCACCGAGCTGTTGCGGCACCTGATCATCAGGCGCGACCCGCACATCATCGGCGTTCCCAAGCTGCGGGAAGAGGAACAGATAGTCCGGAAGGACAGGACCGAAAGGGATCGGGGACCGCGACGGCGGACAGGCCCGGAACGGTCGGCTGATCCGTCCGATGCCGGAACGGGGGCGGTTTCCGAATCGCCGGAGAGGAAGGTTGAGAAGAAGGTTGATACGGACGAGCTGGATGAGCGCCTGGAGAAGATTCTCAAGGACGATGTCCTCTGATTGACCCACGAACGCCAAAGGCACTGACCCACGACAGCCTGCCGGCGGATAAGAAAAATAATCGTTAAGAAATATGAACCTCAACCGTGCCATGATCATCGGCAACCTGACCCGCGACCCGGAGGTCCGGAACACCGCTTCCGGCCAGTCGGTCGCCAATTTCGGAGTTGCCACGAACCACACATGGACCGATTCCGCGGGACAGAAGCAGGAGAAGACGGAGTTCCACAACATCGTTGCCTGGGGGAAACTGGCGGAGATATGCGGCCAGTTCCTTGCCAAGGGACGGAAGGTCTTCGTCGAGGGCCGGCTTCAGACCAGGGAATGGGAAGGCCAGGACGGGGTGAAACGGTACCGGACCGAGATTGTCGCCGAGAACATGATCATGCTGGATCGGGGAAACGGCAGTGCCGCTCCGGCCAGGGCCATGGCCACGGCCAATGCCGTCCCGTCCAACGCCGAACCGGTTACGGAAGAGATCAGGGTTGAGGATATCCCATTCTAGACGGAACCCGCCTTGGGCGGTCGGCCGTCACTGAACCAAACACCATCTTATTATGAGAAGGAAGAACAACCAGGATGCGATCGCCGTGCAGCGCCACTGCGTCTACTGCATCCACAACGTCAAGGCAATCGACTACAAGAACACCGATACCTACCGCCGTTTCCTTTCCTCCTACGGGAAGATCGTGCCGCGGCGGAAGAGCGGCGTTTGCTCCAGCCACCAGCGCATGCTGGCCCAGGCAGTGAAGCGGGCGCGGATCATGTCGCTGATTCCGTTTACGGTCCGTTAGGCCGACCGCAAGAGGGAAACATGGCCGAACGCCCCATGCCGAAAAGCGTGGGGCGTTTGCCGATTCCTATGGAAACGATACCCAACTGGAAAAGGGCCAAGACCGATCCGGACCTGCGCCGGCGGTTGGCGCTGCGTGGTAGGGTAATGGCGGAAATCCGCCGGTTTTTCCTTGACCGGGGTTTTTTGGAGGCGGATACGCCCCTCCTTGTCCGATACCCGGGAACTGAGCCGAACCTGGACCCCTTTCGCACATCGGTTCGGGACGCATCCGGACGGGAGTTTTCGGCCGGCCTGATAACCTCCCCGGAATATTCCCTGAAGAAGCTCCTGGCCGGGGGTTTCGGCCCGCTGTTCCAGCTGTCCAGCTGTTTCCGGAACGGGGAACCGTGGTCCGGTCAGGCCGGCGGCGAAGGGGGGCGACACAACCCGGAGTTCACGATGCTGGAGTGGTACAGGCCGGAGGCTGACTATACGGTCCTGATGTCAGACATGGAGAGTCTGGCGTCAGCGGTGGCCACGGCGGTTCTCGGCAGAGATCGGGCGGTTTGGCAGGGTACGGAGATCGACCTGTCCCCCCCTTGGCCCCGGATGTCCGTGGCCCAGGCCTTCGAAAGACACGCCGGCATTGACCTGTTGGCGGGAATCGACGACCCGGACGGTTTCCGGAAAGCGGCGGAGGACCGGGGAATCGGGGTGAGGGAAGGGGACTCCTTTGACGACGTATTTTTCCGGATATTTCTGCGGGACATAGAACCCGTGTTGGGGACGGCAGACGGGTCAGGCGCTGCCGTCAAGCCGGTCATCCTGTACGACTACCCCCGTTCCATGGCGGCCTTGGCCAGACTCAAGCCTGCAGACGGGCGTTTGGCCGAGCGGTTTGAGGCCTATTGCGGCGGGTTGGAGCTGGCCAACGCCTTTTCCGAACTGACTGACGCCGAGGAACAGCGCCGGCGGCTGGAGGCGGAAAGGGAGGAACGCCGGCGATCGGGCAGGCCTGACTTGGGGATCGACGGGGATTTCCTGGAGGCGGTCGGGATGATGCCGGAGGCGGCGGGTATTGCCTTTGGGGTTGACCGTCTGATAATGTTGTTGACGGACAGTCGGCACATCCGCGACGTCCTGTTTTTTCCCGTGGAGGACCTGTTTTCCTGAAAACCAGTCCTATACGGGGTGCGGATCGGGTCCCGTTCCGCCGGACGTCAGTCGCTAACCGCCTAATCCCTTAAGTCAAAATTTTCAGAATGCAATATGGCAGATACGACAGCAATCAGGAAGGACGTGTTCATCCGCTACCAGGGAGGGGTGTGCGTCATCACGGATTTCCAGCACGTAAACCCCGGTAAGGGCAGCGCTTTCGTCAAGACCAAGATGAAGAACGTCCAGACCGGGAAGGTCCTGGAGAATACCTTCAAGGTGGGCGAGACGGTTGACGTCTTGAGTCCGGACCGGTCCAACATGCAGTACCTGTACAGGGACGGCAGCGGGTACAACTTCATGGACAGCTCCAGTTTTGACCAGGTAACCATCGATGCCGATGTCATGGGGGAAAAGGGAATATACCTGAAGGAGGGCCAGGAGGCGATAGTCCTTTCCCTGGACGGTAAGCCCCTTTCGGTCGATATCCCGAAGAAACTGACCTTTGCGGTGACGGAGGCCGAACCGGCGGTCAAGGGAGACACCGCTTCCGGGAACGTCAGGAAAGAGGTTATCCTGGAAACCGGAATGAAGCTGCAGGTGCCGATGTTCATCAACCAGGGGGATAGGGTGGTGGTGAACACGGAAACCGGGGAATACGTGGAAAGGGCCTAAGGTTCAACCGAGTAAAAGATCCAAACCGCCCCCGGGTTAGGCTTGGGGCGGTTTTTTGGCGCCAGTCTTGACAGGCTGGTGTTTTTGCGATAGACTTCCATCAGACAAAGAATCTTCAGCAATTTCAAAAAGAAAAGGAGAAAGAAAATGGCAAAAGTCCTTACGGTGCTAACCGTGCTAACCGTCGTATTTTGTTTCGGTTGTTTCGGTTGTTTCATTTATTCGACGCTCGGCGGGTCGGAAGACCCGGTGAGTGTCGTCGCCGGAGTGTTACTGTTGATGTCCATATCTTTTCTGGCATGGAAGGGAAGGGGATGTCTAAGGGGATGTCTTAAGTAAGAAACCTCGTTTAGATGCCTCAGCGGATTATCTTCCGCCGAGGCATCTTTAATTTTGGCTCCTAATCAGGATCAGTCCCCGACCGGTTCCTTTTCGGCCCTGGCCACAACGGGATTTTCGGCTTTTTGGGCGGCGTCCCAGACGTCTTTCCTGATCCTTGCCATAAGCTTCCGGTCAGCCTTCAGGAAGGACTTGGCCGTCTCCCGCCCGACTCCCAACTTGGTTTCGCCGTAGGCGTAGCTGTTTCCTGACTTGGTGACCACCCCATGGGTGACACCCATCTCCAGCAGGTCACCGGCCAGTGAGATGCCCTCGTTATACATGATGTCGAAACGGCAGGAGCGGAACGGCGGCGCCACCTTGTTCTTGACGATCTTGCAGGAGACCTGGTTGCCGATGACCTGCTCGTTCTGCTTGATTTGGGCCGAGCGGCGAACCTCTATCCGGACCGATGAGTAGAACTTGAGGGCCGTGCCTCCGGTGGTGGTCTCCGGGTTCCCGAAGACGATGCCTATCTTCTGGCGGGTCTGGTTGATGAATATGACGATGGTGTTGGTCTTGGAGACTATCCCCGTCAGCTTTCGCAGGGCCTGGCTCATCAGCCGGGCCTGGAGTCCCATGTGGGAATCGCCCATTTCCCCCTCAATCTCCGCCTTCGGGACCAGGGCGGCCACGGAATCCACCACCACGACATCCACGGCTCCGGAACGGACCAGGGTTTCGGTGATCTCCAGGGCCTGTTCGCCGGTATCCGGCTGGGAGATGAGCAGGTCATCCACCCTGACCCCCAGCCGCTTGGCGTATTCCGGGTCCAGGGCGTGTTCGGCATCGACGAAGGCCGCCGTGCCGCCGAGTCGCTGCACCTCGGCAACGACATGCTGGGCGAGGGTGGTTTTCCCCGACGATTCCGGGCCGTAGATCTCTATGATGCGGCCGCGCGGGATGCCGCCGATGCCCAAGGCCAGGTCCAGGGAAAGGCACCCGGTGGGTACGGAATCGATATCCGTTCGCTTGGCTTCCCCGAATTTCATGATTGACCCGTCGCCGAACCTCTGTTTGATCTGGTCAATGGCGTCGTTGACCGCTTGGGCACGCGGGTCCGTTTTGGTGGTTTCCGTCCTGCTGGCCGTCTTGGTTGCCGTCTTTACCGTCATATTTTTCGGTTAGGTGAATTTGATGAATGTATATCCGGACCGATGCCTAACGGCAAGGGGACCGTCAGGCTTAAGTATAGCACAACTGTTCGGTTTTTGTTCGGTATTGCAAATTAGGGTTGTGGATAACCTTTTTGTCCCTGGAGGATATTGGCATTATACGGGTTTTTTTGGAAAAAAAACGATCCGCCAAAAATCCTCCCGTTACGGGGAGGATCGTTTCGTCTCGCTTTCCTTTTTGGCCGTCGGCATGGTGTCCGGTTGGTAGATGATGCGCCGGATCACGGTAGTTACCCTGCTGTGTTTTTTTGAACCTGCGATCGTGATGGTGTTGAGGCCCTCAGCCAGGTTCAGTTCGTCCCGGAAGAATCCGTGGCCGTCAGTGGCGACCGCCTTTCCGTTGATCAGGAGATCGACCTCCCGTTCCGTCATCCCCTTGACCGTAACGGATCGGTCTTCGGTCACCAGGCCGTCGGCCGGGGCGGACAGGACGATTTTAGGCGGGGTGACGATGTTGGCCACGGACCACCAGAAATACCCGACCAGACCCAGGCCAATGGCGCAGAGGATGCCGCGTCGGGTCATTTGGGTGGCGACCGCCATCTGCCATTTGGGCACGGCCGTTGTGGGGTGGTGGCGGGTTTTTGCGGCTTTTCCCCCAAGACCCGCCCGTTGCCTGGCTTGGCGATACGGTCCGACCATGGCCTGGTGGTCAAGCCTCAAGAAACGGCAAAGTGACCGGTAATATATCCTGGAATACGCGTCATCCGGGATTTCCGCCCATCGGTCCGATTCCGCCGATAGGATCCAGCGTTCCGGAACGCCAATTCGGGCAGAGATTTCCCCTACCCCCATGCCCAACCCCCGTCTTTGGCGGGAGAGGATTTCGCCGAGCGAATCGGCTATCTGGCATTCGTTTCCGTTCCCCATGTAATTTTTTTACCCTAATTCGTGTCGTCCGGCAAGTGATAGCCGTCCTCGTCATGAACCGGATTGACCAGTACCTGCCGCGGTTTGGCCCCGTCCCCCGGGCCTATGACCCCCCGCTCCTCCAGGAGATCAAGCAGGCGGGCGGCTCGGGCGTAACCGATCTTTAGCCGACGCTGGAGGTAGGAGGCCGAGGCCTTTCCGGCCTTGACCACCGTTACCCTCGCCTCGTCCAGGAGCTCGTCGTCAACGTCGTCACCCATATCCCCGCCCACGGCACTGGTACCGCCTTTCCGCTCGGTGACGTCGCTTACGTAATCGACCGGCTCCTCGTTCCCGGAGACTATGAAATCCACCACCTTGCGGATATCGGCGTCGCTCACGAAACAGCATTGGATGCGCCGGGGCTTGGAGTATTCCGGGGTCTGGAAAAGGGAATCGCCCCGACCGACCAGCTTTTCCGCCCCAACGGTGTCCAGGATCGTCCGGGAATCGGTGGAGGAGGCGACCGAAAAGGCGATGCGGGTGGTTACGTTGGCCTTGATCAGGCCGGTTATGACGTCCACCGACGGCCTTTGGGTGGCGATCACCAGGTGGATGCCGACGGC
>JAFGIV010000005.1 GCA_016929435.1 Candidatus Uhrbacteria bacterium
CGCCAGGACCGGACCGGAACCGACGAACAGGATCGACCCGGCCGTGCCGGAGGTTACCGTCCCGCCGATGGCCATGTCGCCGCCGCCGGACGCATCCTCCCAGATCACGCTCCCGTCGGCCTGGGCGGTGAGAACCTGCCCCTCGTTGCCCACGGCCAGGATGCCGACCGTACCGGCACCCGTCCCGCGGAACAGCCCGCCCGTGGTTATGGCGGAAACATCGGCCTCCAGGCCGCCGTACTCGTGCTTGAGGTAACCGGTCGAGGAGGTAAAAGCGGAAAGCGGAACAGGATCGGTCGTGCCGTCTCCGATGACGATGGCGCCGTCCCCGAGAACCGACATGGCCGTAACCGCACCGGTCCCAGATCCGAGCAGGATGCCCCCGTCGGTCAGGCTGGATGCGCCCGTTCCGCCGTTGGCCACGGCCAGGATGCCGTTGACGTCGGCGGTAAGGTCAATGAGGTGGCCGCCGGAAAGGACCCCCGAGGCATCGGCAACGACCACCCCGCTGGCCACTCCGGAAAAGGTTATCGAGCCGGAGGAGGTGATGCCTGCGGCCGCAGTGACCTCACCGGATGAATTGACCCGGAACAGGCCGCCGGAACCGACCGTGAAGAGTGCGGCCGGGTCAGTATCTCCAATGCCGACACGGGAAGTGGAGGCATCGATGAAGAAGGTGCCGCCAGCGAAATTGACGTTCTTGGTCAGGGTGAAATTTCCGGTGGAGTCGGTCACCGGAACGAAAGCGCCGGAACCGCCGGTGTTACTGGTGTCCAGGTCGTCGAGCAGGTTGGCGTTCAGGGCAAAGGCGCTGGAGACGATCCGCTTGCGCGGGGACATGATTTCGTAGCTGGCGCCGTTATAGACCCGGATTTCCAGATACCGCTCCTCATCGCCCGAAAAGACTCCATCCAGGGAATTGTCCCCGCTCTCCCCGATGACGGTGGAGAACGAGCCGTTGGCGATGGTCACGTCCTTTCCGAGCTGGTCCGATTCCGTGGCGCTGCAGGTTCCCCGGGCCGTGTATTCGCAGTTGCCGCCGGACAGGGCATCGTAGATGACGAACTTGACGCTCTTCGAGCCGTCGGCCAGGGAGATTCCGGTGGAATTGGTGATCCTGGCCTGGTAGTTCAGGGCCATGTTGGCGGACGGGCCAGAAGCGACGGAAACGGCGGGGGGCAGGGCAGACGCCAAAACCACCGTCAGGGCAACGGCGGCGAACCCGAACCGCCCGTGGGCACGGATCAGGCGTCCCGACGGGAATCGGCTTCTTTCGGCAGGTTGTCTGGTTGGTTTGGACATTTTTTTTGGCCTTTTTGTTTAGGTCCTCCGTAAGCGGGGACCGGGAGGCCGTCAGGTCTGGATTCGGCCCTGACAGCCCGTCCGTTCGCCGTTTACCGGCCGTCTTTTTCTGTCTTGTCAGGGCGGAATCTCGGTGGTGCCGTCCTTCCCTTCAGCGGGATCCAGGCCGACGTCTATCGCAAGCAGGCCTTCCCTTTCCCTCTTCTCAACGGTCAGGTCAACCGGGCCGCGCTGCCGCTTGCCGTATCCGGCCTTCTCGAAGGTTACGAAATAGGTATTCTGGCCTACCAGGAACGAATACCGCCCGCGGAAATCCGTCACCTGGGTTTCCAGCAGCTTGTTGAACTGGCTCTCGAAGATGCGGGCCACGGCGTTCCGGATCGGCTTGCGGGTGGCGCTATCGTATACGATACCCCAATTCTTCGGCCTGCGGCCAACCGACAGTCGACGGAACGCCAGGTACATCGCGATGTTGCCGGCCAGCAGGACGAACATCAGCGGTGTCGGGCTGATGACCGAGACCGCGGCCATCGCCAGTATGCTCAAGACTCCCAAACTCTTCTGGAAACGGCGGGCAATGCCGGCCCAAACCACCTGCCGCGGAGTCTTCTCCGCCTCCAGCGGGTCAAGCGGGATGTTGGCGGTAACGGTCGTGCCTTCCCTGACGTCCAACGTCTCCCCGTGGTAGATGTCCACCAACCGCCCGTCCTCCTTCCGTCCCTTCAGGTAGGCGGACGGGAACACGAAACCGTTCTTGGAAACCGACAGGCGGTATTCTCCGGGTTGGATGATGAAGACGTAACGGCCTTCCCTGTCCGTCACGGACGACCGGATCACCCGTCCGGTCTTCCCGTCCAACAGGCGGACGATCGCCAGGTCAACCGGCATCTTGGAAAGGGAGTTGTAGACCATGCCCCACTGCTTCCGGCGGCGCCTGCCGAACAGGAGGGCCGGATGGGCCAGGAAACTGGCCAAATACATCAGGTAGGGAATGCTGGCGGCCGTGGTCGTACCTATAGTCACCACGTTGACCGCTGCCACGGCAACCGCAGTCGGGGCGGCCACCCGCTCTGCCCCTTCCTCGACCAGCTGGTTGCCGATCGCCTCCCGTACCGTCTCAATGGCAGAGGATACCGTTGCCGCCGCCTGTTCTGTTGCCGCCACGGCCACCCCCACGGCCTTTTCGGATATGGAAATGTCCTCGGCCATCACCTCCCGCACCGTCTTGTCCGGTTTCTTGGTCAGCCTAAGCCGGTTGGTGATGACGTTCTCGTCCCTTATGGGGAAGGGTAGGGTGGTCCGGGACTCGTAACCGTCCGCCTCCGCCTGCAGCCGATATGTCCCCTCGGGGACAATGAAACGGTACTCTCCGTTCTGGTCGGTCAGCTGCGGGTTCTGCTGGCCGAAGGAGGCGGCGTCCCACAGGCCGAAATTTCCGCCGCCGTAATCGGCCAGGAGCATGACCCTGGCGCCCCCAAGAGGCCGGTCCTGGCCTTCCACCGACCCGGAAACCGACCCAGTATCCTTCATGAGCATCGTGGCCCTGACGCCATCCGATGTCCCGTCCTCATAGTTCACGATGACGTCCAATGGCCTTTCGCCGACGGACGAAGGCATCATGAGGGTGGCCTGATAGCTGCCTGCCTGCTTCATCTGGTAGGTCGAACCGCCGAAACCGACAAAGGCCGAGGCTATCGGCTTGCGGATGGAGATGTCCGGCAGCATGACGTCAACGGTCATTGACCGGTAAACGCCGATCCGTCCCCCCTCGCCGATGCGGAGACGTATCCGCCCCCTGGTTGACCGGAATATCAGGTCATTCAGGGTGATCCTTTCCCCGATCTCCACGGTCGGAACGGACGGTTCGGTCGGCGGCAATTCCGGGTTCAGCGGGCAGTCGGACGGGCAGTTGATGGCGTTCTCGTTATCCGCACACAGGCCGTCGCCGCATACGTTAGAGGTCGGAACGAACGATTCCGGAACGCACTGCCCGGCCGAACACCGGAAACCGTCCCCGCAGGCGACGTTTTCCCTTTGGGCCTGCCCGCCGTCACAGTAGTTTTCCTTGACCGTCCGCGAATCGAGGCAGGAATCCTCCTCGCTGTTCCCCAGGGAATCCGTCACCGTTCCCCTTACCGAATATACCCGGCCGCCGTCAGTGTCCGTACATTGGGGCGGCTGTATGACTGCCCCCTCCTGCGGCACGGCCAAGGCCGTGGCCGGAGAGGACCAGTTAAGGCTGGTGTCGTATGAATAGGCGGAATAGTAGTAGGTGATGCCGTTGGTCAGCCCCTGATCCAACCGGCTGTCCCCTCTCCCGTCGAACACGATCGTCCCGTCCGAGGGGCCGTTCGGGTAGCCTCCGACCTTACGGACTATCCGGGTGCCGGCCCAATCGGGTTCTGACGGGTTGGTCCAGGAGAGCTGGACGGCGGAATTTCCCGGACTGGCCGCCAAGCCGGTGGGAGTGCCGGGGGCATCGGTATCGGGAGGGGCCACCGGCATGGCGCTGGCCGTCACGCCGGACGACCAGTTCGGGACCCCGTCGCAGGTCCAGGCGCGGTAGCAGTAGAGCGTGCCGTTGGCCAACCCGGTATCGAGCTTGGCCGTATCCTTGCCGTCATACACCGGGGTCCCGTCGGTCCGACTCTCCGGACACGTCAAGGTCTTCCGGACAATAAGGACACCGGAGAAATCCGGATCGGTGGGGTTGGTCCAGGACAGCTGGATGCGGCCGTCACCCGGAACCGCCGTCAGTCCGGTAACGTTCCCTGGCGGCGTGCTGTCCGGCGGGCCGACCGGATTTCCGCTGGCCACCGTTCCGGAAGAGTGGTTCGGCACGTCATCGAAGGAGAAAAGGGTATAGAAATACGTAAGCCCGTTAACGACCGTGGAATCAAGGAACGACTGGCCCGTACCCCGATAGGCTTCCGTGCCGTCGGTCGGGTTGGCCGGATAGGCGGTAACGCTCCGGACCAGTATCACCCCCTGGAAATCCGCATCGGTGGGGTTGGTCCAGGAGAGCTGGACCTGGGCATCCCCGGAAACGGCGGACAGTCCCGACGGGTTGGCCGGCGGAATGATGTCCGCCAGGGTCTGGAACGTGAGGTTTCCGGAAACCGCCGACTGTCCGTAGGCATCGGTCGAGCCTACCTTATAGTGGTATGTCTTTCCCTTGGCCAAACCGTTCAGCTGGATGGCGTGGGCCGTCACTGCGGTAGCGACGGCAACCCGGTTGCCGTAGGCGTCGTTCAGCCCGTAATCGACCGTGGAGTCAGAGGCGGTCGTGGTGTCCCATTGGATCCGGGCCGAGGTTTCGGTGACGTTCGTGGCCCGCACGTTGCTGATGGCCGGCGGGGGCGGCAGGACCGTCTTGAAGGTAAGGTTGGCGGAAGATGCCGAATTGCCGAACGCATCCTTGGACGTAACCTTGTAGCTATAGGTGGTGTTTGGTGTCAGGCCGGTCAGGTCAATCTGGTGTGCCAGAACCGCGGTCCCGTCGGCCTTAGAGGAACCGTAGGCAACGGTCAGGCCGTAATCGACCCTGGAATCGGCGTTCTCGTCCGTATCCCAGGAGATTCGAGCGGAATTGTGGGTTATGTTCAGGGCCCGGACGTTGCTGATGACCGGCGGCACGGTCTCTGCGGTCCGGAAGGTGGAGTTGCCTGAAACCGCCGAATTTCCGGCGGCATCCGCCGACCGGACCTGAAAGTTATGGGTGGTATCCTCGGAAAGGCCGGTCAGGGTGACCGTATGGGAGACGGAAAGCGGGGAGGCACTGCCTGCGGTCAGGGAATACGGCGGCGGAACGGCCGTTCCGAAATCCACGAACCCCGTCGAAGGCTCGTCCGTGGCCCAGGTTACGGTAACGCTGGTGGCCGTTATCTGGGTAACCTGCATCCCGGAAATGACCGGCGGGGCGGTATCCCCGACAGCGGTCGTCGAACAGATGGCGTCATCCGTCATCCGCCCGTTTTCAGAGGCATCGGTGGAGGTGATCCTGTAGTGGTATTCGGTCGAGGCCGTCAGCCCGCTTATAACGGCCTGGTGGGACATGACCGGCGCCGGATCGGTCACGTTCATCCCGTATCCTGCCGTCAGGCCGTAATCGACCCTGGAATCGGCGTTCTCGTCCGTGTCCCAGGCGATCGTCAGGGAGTTTGGGGACGGCGTGCAGCTGACGTTGGAAATCACCGGCGGCATGTCGTCGATCGTCGTGCAGGTCCGGTCATCGGACCAGGGGGAAATGTTGTTGGCCAGGTCCGTGGCCCTGACCTGATAGTGGTATTCCGTTGACTGGGAAAGCCCAAAAACAGGGGCGGAATGGTCGATCACCGCGGCCGAATCCAGGTAGTCCTGGCCGTAACCAGTCGTCTGCCCGTAGCGAACTTCGGTGGTGGCCGCCTCGTCGGTAACGAAACGGAACTTCAGGGACGAACCCGTGATTTCCTCGCAGCGGATATCGCTTATTACCGGCGGGATGGTATCCGTACCGCCCCCGCCCCCGCCCCCGCCGCCGCTCCCGACGGAGGCCGTAATGGTCACGGCATTGGAATCGATGACCATCAGGCCAATGCCGCAGCTGTCGCCGGGAAGGGTGCACTCCCCGCCCGCATCCAGGATATCCAGGAGGTACGAGCCGGAAACGGCGGGGTTGACGATGCGGTCCGTTGCCCCGGGCTTTCCGGAACCCGAACCGATGAATATGGCGATCTCGGAACCGGTGTCGCTCGAAACGTAGTTGCCGCAGGCATGGAAACTTACGGTGCCGGCCGGGTCATCGATCCCCACGACCATGTCGTCCGTCCCGACATGTCCCGAACAGTCCGGCGTGCCGGTTGTCACGGCCCTGATCGTCCTTTGGCGGAAAACCCCGCCGACCTTGTCCCGAAAATCGAAATCGCTTGTGGTGGCCGTCGTACCGGAGACGGACAGTCCCCCCTCATCCTCCCGGAAATCCAGGGTAACCTTCTCCCCGGCGGCCAGCGATCCGCCCAAGGTGAACCCTATCTGGTGGGAGGATGCCGCTCCGGCGGCCTGGTTGGACATCTGATCCCGACGCTCGGACACGGACGAGGCAAAAACGAACCAGACCGCAGCGGAAACCGCCGCAACCGCAAACAGGGCCAGGGTCATCCCCCGCCTCAAACGACGCAACCGCCTTAGTGTTTTCGGATGGATTTTTTCCCTTTTTCCGGTCATCGTTTGTTTTGGATACGCCTTTTCCCGAATGTCCGCGCGCCTGATTCAGCCGCGGGGATGCCCCCGGAACGGTCCGGGGGACACCTCGCGATTCAATTCGATTCCTGCGCTAACCCTTGAGCTCGTTCGGCAGGTCCGTCTTTTGTTTCTTTTCCCCGTCAGGGGCGTCTTCCCGTTCGATCTTCCCGCGCAACTCGCCCTCCAGCTTCCGGCGCAGGTCGGCCTCCACCTCTTCCCGTATCTGCATTTCGGTCTTCAGTCCCTTCCTTTTGGCCATTGCCCTTTCCAGGCGATCGATCAGTTTCCGGCGGTACATCCTGGACAGGATGGCGGTCAGGACGGACAGGAATGCGAGCAGGGCGGCAGCCAAGAGCATCAGGCGCCACGGCCACACCGTGAATTCCGTTTCGGCCGCAGTCATCTTGTTGTCGTTGCCGTAGTAGAGGACCAGGACCGCCTTGTATCGCCCGAAACCGAAGTTCTTCCATTCCCTTTTGAGACCGCTGTCGTTTTCGTCAAAACCTTCCTTTTCCCAACTCAATCCGAACTTTCGGATGGACCGCGGCAGGACCCCCCCGAAATCCGGGTTGGCCTGGACCGAAGCGACCTGCCTTCCCCACATGTTTGTTATGAAGATGTTGCCGGTCGGCCGCAGGTGGGTGTTGCCGGAGTTCTCGAACCGGAAGAACATGTCGATCGGCAGGTGGTTGTGCCAGACCTTCGGCTTGGCGAAGCCGAACTCGGCAATGGATCCCACCTCCCGGACATCGCCCGAGATCCGGACCATTATCAGGGTTGCCATCTGCTGGGACACGCCGACCCCGCGCTGGTTGTTCGGCGGATCGGTGGAAAGCACGACTGCCCCGTAATGGCCGCCCGGCTGTGCGTCCCGGGGGACGTTCATGTTCAGCAGCAGGTTGGTCCGCTGTTTTGGCCCGATGGTCAGGGGCTGCCCGTCCATGGTAATCCACTGGGCCAGGCCCGTGCCGTTGTCGTCGACCTCCGGCGGCACGAACTGCGGTTCGCCGTTCTCTCCGTCACCGGCCGTGAAGTTGCGGAGCAGCGGATAGACGGTGATCGGGTGTTCGCCCTCGTTGTATATCTTTACGGTCTCCAGGACCGTATCGCCGGGGTTGAGCCGATGGTCGATCAGCGGCGGGGATATGGTCAGGGCCTTGGCCCCGAAAGGCAGGAAACAGAAAGCCACCATGGCGATTGCCGACAGCCCGATCCTGCTGAAAATCTTGTTCATACCGTTTCTTGGTTGCTTAGGTGATGGTGAATGAGTGTTTTTTGGTGTTGCTTTCTGTTTTCCGGGGATAACCCCCGCTGTCCGGTCCCCCTGGTCCGCCCGATCCGCCGCTGCCGTCAGGGGACGGCACGGATCGGGTATCCGCCCTTGGGGCTTGACCCCAAAAGCCCAGAGGGACCGTTGGAGCGAAGGCTATACCGCCTTAGTAGGTCGCCGTCGCAGTAAAGGTCAAGGTGTCGAAATAATCCGGATTGGCCGGGGTGGTGGCGGAAATCGTCGCCGCCAAGACCAGCTTGGCGCGACCGCCGGTCAGGGCACCGGTACCGGTATTCAGCAAATACCCTGGACCGTCGAGGCTTCCCATGTCCGTGAAGGCGGAGGAGGAGCAGGCAGCGCTGTTGTCCCCGGCGCTGCCGCTGCCGAAATCCGCATGAGCCACGAAAGTTCCGGCAGTGCTGGTGGTGGATTCGATGCACAGGCCGTAATTCTCTGCCCCAGCGGAGTAAGCCCCGGAGGTGCTTGCTATCTCGTCGCTAGAGGAATAGCTTGTCAGATTGTGATTTCTCGAAGAGACGGTAACTACCGCACCGCCCGTACCGTTGTGGGCCAGGTCAATCCAGATGTAGTTCGTATCGCCGTCAACCGTGTCGCCGGAACTCCGTATGTCAGAGGAGGTCAGGGTACCGAACTCCACCGCATACGGCGTACTGGTTTCGGCATCAGCCAGGCTGGTATCCAGGTCAAACGTCATGCTTGACGAGATGCTGGCGTTGATCGTCACCTGATCGCTGTCCACGATGACGATGCTGAACATGTCTGACGGGGTGCTGGTCCCGAATTCGCTGGTGCCGCCGACGATGATGTCGTGGGAACCGGCGGACGGGTTGGTGCCGGAGAAGCTCACGGTCACCGTGCCGTAGCACGGGCCGGTGGTGCAGGTAACGGTCAGCGAATTGGATGAGGTGGTGGCCGTAGACTGGACCGTTCCGGTTCCGGAGAACTGGACCGGCCAGGTGGTGGATGCAGCCAGGTCAAATCCGGCCGTATTGTAGTCGAATGTGATCGTTTCGCCGGTTGCCCAATCGTCGCTGCCGTCCAGGTAGACATCAGCGGAATCGGCGGTGGTGAACACCAGGGTGTGGTCGGCATACGTCAATGCCTTCTGCCTGGTCAGCGTGTCCTTGGCGCTTTCCAGGCCAAGGTCAGCGGCCATGGCCGGTACGACGGAGGCGAACATGGACAGGACCATGGCCGTTGCCGTCAGTCTTGATGCCAAGCGCATCATTTTGTTTTTCATGTTGTTAGTTCCTTCGGGTCGAATCGTCCCGGATCCGGTTCCTGAACCCGATCCGTCCGAAACGACCTCTATTGTGAATTAGGGTTTGTTCCCGAAAGGGAATTGGCTCTTTCCCCTCACCCTGACCTCGAGCCGGCAATCATGCCATGGGTCAAGGCTATTTCGACCTCGTGTTTTTCCCGCTGGACGAACCAGGTGAAAAACCCAGTGGGGGTCGCCGGTTCTGATCAGTCGGCCTATGGGCCAACGGGTAACGGAACATGGCGGAAAAAGAACGAATCAGATGGTTATTGAGTTGTATGTTGGCCGCTTGGTCCATCATCCGACGGACCTGAAGCCGAGGGGTTTTTATCGACCCGATACTGACCTAGTAGGTGGCCGTGGCCAGGAAGGTCAGGGTGTCCGTGTAGTCCGGGTGGGCCGGGGTGTCGCTGGCCACGGACATCCCGACGCGCACCTGGGCGCGACCGGACTCAAGCGGGCCGGTGGCCGAGAGCAGGCTCTGGGAGGTCTGTTGGAGCGCCCCGACAGAGGTGTTTGTCGTACCGTCGCATAATGCGCCGGTGTTGTACGGGGACTGGGCCGTGAAGGTGGCCGAGTCGCGCAGGGTGCCGTTGATGGTGCCGTCCACGCAGATGCCGTAGCGTTCGGCCGTGGTGGATAGGGCATTGGTGCTGGAGACCCACTGGTCGCCGGTGGAGGTGCTCTTCATGGCGGCGTTCAGGGACTTCACCGTAACGACCGCCCCGCCGGAGGCGTTGGTCTCCAGGTCTATCCAGACGGACTTGTAGCTGGAGTTGTCGGAGGCCTCAGGCGTCCCGTGGTCGATGTCGCCGAAGTCTATCTCGTATTCGGCCCCGGTCTCGGAGGACGACGTGGCCACGTCCAGGTCAAAGGTCATGGTCGGGTCGATGTCCGCCGTAACCGACACCTGGTCGTCGTCCACGATGTACACCTGCATGTCTCCGCTCACGCTCCCCCCCAGGGATATGGTGTATTCGGCGGACGTGGCGTTGACAACGGCAAGATTGTTGATATATATTGAGATTTCCTCTTCGTCGGCAATCTCATCCTCTCCGGAACAGTCGGTGAAGGTCATCACCTGACCGGCGACCGCGAACGAATAGTCGACATCTATGTCACAGGTTGCGTCAACCGAAAAGAGAGAGGTAACGCTTCCTGTCATTAAAACATCACCGGCGGAAACAGCACTGATGGTAAAACCGGCCGGCCAGGTGATGGTCAGGGTATTGGTGTCAACGAAGTCCTGGGCGGAAGTCATGTTGAACTGCACGTTTGTTGCGGTCGAGGCCTTCAGGCTGGAAAATATGGCCTCACGGCCGGTCATTTCAGCGGCTCCGGCCGGGAACACGGCGGCGAACATGGAAAGGACCATGGACGCTGCCGTTATCTTAGACGCCAAACGCGTCATTTTGTTTTTCATGTTGCTTACCTTTCTTTGTTTCGGGCCGGTTCAAGACACGGGTACGCGGTCAGGTCCTCCATTCTCGAGCTATGGAAGAATAAGCGAACCCATACCCTACCGTTTCCGAACCCTTCCCGAAACGTAATGAGTTAGTTTCCGTTTCCTACCCTCGGCATTCGGGAACGGGGTTCCGTCACGCCTTTTGGTCCTGCCCCAGGTAGGGATCGCGCCTCCGGACCGTCTTCCGTTTCGTCGAACCGTCCGGATCCGTGACCTTGGGTTCCGTTGGGGAACCAAGGCAGGATATATCGACCTTTTTGGTTATGGATATTCCCGCGGATTCTCCGGTCCGCGGCATCCGTCCGCCAGTCAGGCTGGCGCACGGGTGTCGGGGGTGGAGGGGGTCGGGACCCAAAAACGCCCGGCCGCCTAAAAGGTGCCGGTCATGATGAACGTCAGGTTATCGGAATAGTCGGAATGGGCAACCGTCGCATAGCCGACAGCGGCCTTCACCAATATTTCCGACTGGCCGTCAGCCAACTGTCCGCTTGACCCCAGGATTGGACGGGAAGACCCGTCCACCACCCCCACGTCGTGTCCGTTATCGGTATTGCAGGTTCCGCCATACGGGGATTGGACCAAAAGGTCGGATGGGCTATCGTCGCTTTCCGAAACCGAAGTGACGCAGATTCCGTAACCTTCCGTTCCCGGGGTAAGGGAGGCCGTTTCTGATCCGATGATGTCCCCCGGAACGCTGGCGCTGGCCAGGCCCCCGTTCCCGCTCGCAACCGTTATCACCGCCCCCCCGGAAGCTGTTGATTCCGCGGTAATGAACACGGAATTGATTATGAAATTGTCGGAACCCTTGACGCTGGTCGGCAAAAGGATTCCCAAATCAACCCCAACACCAGCCGTTCCCGGCGGTTCCGTCCCTTCCCTTACCGAAAAGCTCAAGTAGTCGGCACCGACAAAACACTGGTATCCGGCACATCCGAGAAACCCGGATGACGCCAACCCCTCTCCGGTAGCCATTTCCCCGATGGTGTCCTCAATCACGTAACCGCCTGAGGTGCTGCGGTTTCCGCCAACGCTCAAAACATCCGATGGGATGCGATAGCTGTCTGAAGTCATGGTATCCGCCCAAACAGGTCCCCAAACGACCGGCGTGAATGCCCCACCGATCGATAAAACCAGCACTGCAGCGGTTTTCCTGAAAATTTCAGATTGGTTTTTGAGCATGGGGTTTATTGGATGATAGCGATTAGTTTTTTTGTTCACTACCACCTACTGAACATATTATAGCATTTTTTCCCCAACCGAACCACATTCAATACATTGATAGATTTTAGCTAAAACAAAAGATAAAATCATATGATTGTGGATAACTTTTGTGTTGTTTATAAAAAAAGTATAAAAATTTTATCCACAATTTTAAAGCAAAAAATAATTAATCCACAGGCTTTGTTCCTCGATTTTTTGGCGTTACAACTTCAAAAAAACATCCCTGATGTTATTGTCTGTCCCAAAAACCTTTGGCAAGATTCCTGTCCGGTATCCGATACCCGATACGGACCAAACACCCCCGATTTTCACCATACGCCACCCGTCAACCTCAATCACCGCCTCCCATTCAACTTCAACCAGGTCTTGGGCAACCTAACCGTTCCTGACCAAACAAAAATAGGGGAATGGGGGGTAGGGGGAAAAACCATTCCGCCAGACCACGACCAATCCTGTAGCCTGCCTGCGCTGCATAAACGACGACTTCCGACCTATCAAGAACCAGACCCCGAAGTGCACAGAACGCCGCATAAAGCGCACCGCAATACCCGCAAGGCCGATCGTCATGCCTATGGGGTAATACTTAAAAAAAATAAAAGTGTCGTAAAATATTTTTTATTTTAGCTTATACTAAAAATAAGGCTATTAAAACCTTAAAAATTAATTTGCATTATAAAAAATAATATAAATTTAGGTTACTTAATATTAGTAATTGTTTCATGTGAAACATGAATTGTTCAAGAAAATCTTCTCTTAATCTTACTCATGTTAATTTCTTTCACTTTTTTTTGACCCTCGACTATCCTACCTAAAACAACGCTAAAAACTTTCTTGTGCATTGAGGGACTTAATGGGTTTAAAAAGAACCAAAATTCCTATTTTTTAATCTATTATTCCTAAACTAATAAGAATGTATCTTACTGTCGGCAATGACGAGGAATTCCCCGTGAAAATTCAAGAAAGCGACCGATCGCACTGCTGACAATTTCGGATTTAATTCTGGTGGTAACCGACTTAAAATTTACGGGACAAATGCCTAAAAAGTAAAAATATGGAAAAATCCCGGCTTACCGTCACCAAGCATGTTTAGCGTTTCATCTTTCACTATCCGACCCACGCCAATCAGGTTAGGGGGACCGATCTGTTTTTGGTCAAAATTAACCGCAAGGATAGGCATTATTTAACCTTAGTTATCTTGATTTGGGGATAAAATCATAAATCCAGCCCAACAATTACGCACAAAATTTTATGGGGAAACAAAAAGCAGGAACCGAGGTTCCTGACTTTTGGTGTCCCCAGCAGGAATCGAACCTGCATTTGCCCCTTAGGAGGGGGCCGTTCTATCCATTGAACTACGAGGACCTGCTATATTTTGGATAAAAATAGGTTAACATTTTTTTTTCCACAAGTCAATAACTTATTCACAAAGCCCTAAAAACTTATCCGTAAATTTTTTGTTTCACATGAAACATATTACTTCTTGATATTCAAAAACAGTTTTCCGCAACTTAATCCACAAACAACCTAGTTATTTTGCCTTAAACCGAACTTTGGTTGGTGAATTTATCCACACCTTCTTAGGTTTTCTAACCTTGCCTAATTCAAAAACATGGGGTATCTTTCTTTTGTCTATATCCTGCCAATGTTGTCATAATATCGAAAAACAAAACTGACAGGCGGTGGATATGATGATTCTGCAAAACATGGGGATAACAGTACTGAACACTATAGAGCGCCGCTTACGGGGTTTCGCTAAAAACAAAAACCGCCATCTTTCATTGGGCCCGTAGCTCATCTGGTAAGGCACGCGCCTCGCCTACGGCTCGGCGCATGTGCCTTGCGTCGGGATATGGCGGCCTTAGCCGCCCTATCCGTAATCAGACCCGCTTTGCGGGTCTGGGCGCCGTAGAGCGCCGCTTACGGGGTTTCGCTAAAAACAAAAACCGCCATCTTTCATTGGGCCCGTAGCTCATCTGGTAGAGCGCCGCATTCGCATTGCGGAGGTGAGGAGTTCGAGTCTCCTCGGGTCCACCAGCAAACCCCCCCAGATCAGTCTGGGGGGTTTTGCTTTCCCAAAAACAACAGTTAAAAAACTTAAGACAGGAGAATTAAAGACGGGGGGAATTAACGTTATTGCTTTAGTTTTTGGGTTAAATTTAGTGTCGTAAAACATTTTAAGGATTTGTGCCTTCCCGCACCGAACACCCGCGACATCCTGGTGCTTCTCCTCATCCCCAACCTGCTATATAATACCGCCATATGCTGAACACAATCCTCCTCATCATCGCCGTAATCGCCTTGGGCGGACTGATAGCCATTGCCGTCGGGCTTACCTTCCGCCTGAAGGAGCTTCGGGACACCCAGACCAACGACAAGACGATGCTGATGCTGAACCAGAACCTGAACAGCGTCAACGAAAAGATCGACCAGACCAACCGGGACATCAACGATCGCCTGACCCGGGCGGCCGAGGTGATCGGACGGGTCCAGAAGGAATTGGGGACGGTCCAGGAACGGTTCAAGGGTTTCGAGGAATTCAGCGACCTGCTCCACCCGAAAATGCGCGGCAACTTCGGGGAGGAGATATTGGAGGACATGCTGTCCCAGTCCTTTTCCCCGGAGCACTACCAGATGCAGTACCGGTTCGGGGACAACGCCACCGTGGACGCGGTCATCAAGACCCGGGGCGGAATAATCCCGATCGACTCCAAGTTCCCGCGGGAGAACTTCCAGCAGATGTACCGGGCCGAAAACGATTCGGACCGGAAGGCCAAGGCCAAGGAATTCGCAAAGGCGGTCCGGAAGCACATAGACGACATTGCCAGGAAATACATCCTGCCGGAGCAGGGGACGGTCAATTTTGCGGTCATGTACATCCCGTCGGAGAACATCTACTACCACATCCTGACGGAGGAGGAGGCCGACATCATGGACTATGCCAAGAAAAAATCCGTCTTTCTGGTCTCACCCCAAAGCTTTTTCGGCCTGATCCGGGTGATTTTCCTGGGAATGGAACGGTCCCGCATCCAGGAACAGGCCCAAAGGATACTGGATATCCTGAAGGGAATCCAGCAGGAGGCCGGGCGGTTCGGGGAAAACCTGAACCTGGTGTCCAAACACGTCAACAACGCCAAGGGGGCCATGGATACCGCCACCGTCAACTACGGCAGGCTGACGGGAAAGCTTGACCAGATCAGCCTGATGGGGGACGGCGACTGCAAGAAAATCGACAGGGAACCGGCAGGGGAGACAGGACCGGAAAATTGAGGGGTAAGAAAAAACGCCCCTGACCCCGAATCAGGTTCGGGGTAGTAGGGCGGTTTTTGGGTTTTTGCCGCTTCAGCCGTTCGAGTCCAGCCAGTCCTGAAACGGCCTGGCAAAATGCGGCATTTCGTCCGGATGTCCCTGTCGGCTGGCCTCCATCAGCCCGTCCAGGGCAGAGCGCATTCCCCTGATCCCAGGATCGTCCGGGGATACGGTTTCCATCTCCCGAAGTTCCAGTTCAGCCAAGGGATAGGCGGCCAGGACGGCCGGGGCATTGCCGGTTTCGGCGGCTGTTGCCAGGGAACGGGCCGTTTCCCGGAACCCGGCCGACAGTATCCGTGACGCCGGCCAGCGGTTACGGAGAACCGTCCCGGACCAGATCATTTCCGCCTGTCTTAGGGCCTGTCCGGCTGATAGCCGGTCGTTTTCGGACAGCCGGGTTTCAGCCTGGCGATTCAGCCCTCCAATGTCCGCCAGGTCATCATCGAGACGAAAATCGTACTTGGCGACGAACGGGCGGTATCGGCCGTACTTTCCCGAAAACCGTTCGAACTCTGCAGTCCACGGATCAAGGGAAGACTCCTGGCCCCTACGGGTTACCCCTGACTCCATCCCGTAAATTGCCTTCTTCAGGGCGCTGTTCAGGCGGCCGCAATCCCCGAAAAACTCGGCTGTCGTTGTCCGGGCACTGACGTAACCGCCAATGGCCGGCAAGAGCGCTACGGCCAGGAGCAGGGGAACGGCTATCGCCAATCTGGCCGGCCGGCCGGCCTGAAATGCGGGGATGCCCACGGCCGGATAGAGGCGGCAACGCCCCGTCAGGGCGGTAAAAAGCAGCGCTGCCGCCAAAAAACCGACCAAGGCCGACCAAGCGCCGCCCAACCAAAAAAAGGCCAGAATCGCCAATATTTCGCCGATAATGGCCCTAATCAGGCGGTCCGCTGCCCCCAAATTTCGGCCTGCCTGCCCAGTTTTTGCCGAACCGAAATCCGACCCGGGTTTCCGATCAGCCATAACCGGTCAGCGCGGAAGTTTTTTCAGGCCGTCCCACCATTCATAACTGTCGGTTTCCTCCAGTTCGGCCATCAGCCTTTTGGCGGATTCGGTCTTCAGGGCCTTGGCAATGTTGTTCAGCCAGTCACGGACGCTGGCATGACCCCTCTCCAGGTACTCCTTGGCCATCACCGCCATCTCCAGGTAGTCGGCATCCTTGGCGATGATCCCGGCCGGGGTGTCTTTCCTGTCCATGGTCTCCCAAAGGCCGTATATCCGCCGGCCGATCTCCCCCAGCGGCTCGACCTGTTCGGCGGCGGCCTGCGGCTTGTTTGCCGTCACGTACCGGGACGCCACCCGATGGGTGTCACCGGTCCGCGATTCCTCCATGTCATGGAAAACGCACACGGCACAGATTTCGTTCGGATCCGGGTATCCCTCCAGACAGGCCAAAACATAGCCGATTTGGGCCGCCCGCAGGCTGTGGGCCGCCACCATGTCCGGGTGTTCCACCCCGGCCAGCCGCCAGCCCTCATGGCGGACATTGCGCAGCTGCCCCATCTCAAAAATGAAGTTCCAGAATTTTTTCGGTTCCAAATCCATATTGAACGCTGAATTAGTGGCTTCACCTGACCTTACCGGTCTTTCGTGATTATAGCATTCTTGACGGAAACGCGACCAATAAACAAAAGCGGCGCCGTCAGGAAACAGCGCCGCCGAATTTAGGAAATATACTCTATTAAATATATTCTTCGAACTCACCTTTAAAACTCCAGATGAGCTTCAAGAAAGACGGAAAATCACCAACGGCCAACTCCTTCAGTCCTTCTTTTTTCTCGTCTGGGGTCAACCTACCAAAAATGCACCCCTTCAAGTCATTCTTGTCCATGACCATGCCAGGGGATCTGACCGCAAACCCGCCGACAACGATACTGTGGACGAGCTTGTCGGAGGAATGCCTCTTTCTCAAGACATACATAATGGCCCTTCCTTGGGCCCTCAACCGACCGGCCTCTTCCCCCGAACAGGACTTTGCTTTCTGAAAAGCAGCCGTGGCCGCAATTTCCCAAAGGGAGGAAAAACGCCCGATAGATTCCAGTATCTCCTTGAGTTGGGCATTGGGCATGATACCCTTCTTTGTCTTCTCGATTATCTCAATCAGGCCCGAGGGGGTTCTGTCACCGTCTTGCCACTTTTTTATTGCGGAAAGGACATCCGAAACCCGGTTCGTTTGTCTCCCGTTTTCGTTTTTCGGTTCTATTTTTACCTGACCTGTCCGCAGCCGGGCATTCCTGTTTCTTCTCGGCATTTTGCATCTCCTTTTCTCGGTTTTTACGTTTTTACGGTGCAAATTTTTTCTTACCAAAGAATAGCGGAAAAAGACTTTCTGGTCAAGGTCTTGACGGAATCGACGGAATATGTTAAACATACAGTCGGTTTGTGGACTTTCCCAACAGAACAAAAAGGAGGTCTTGATGGGAAAAATGTTGTTAGCGACGATGGTGGCAATAATGGGGATTGTCCCCTCTCTTGGTATTACCCAAGAGAATAAGGACATATATTATCCAGGCTCCCCTGTTTGCCGGAAGGAGCTGGAAAAGGCAGAAATTCTGAAAGCTTGCCGACCAAAGGCAAAAGCAAAAAAAAGAGTGAAGCCCAAGGAGGTAAAGCCGACCGAAGTCTGCCAGTGCCAAGGGCAACCCGGCAAGGACGGTCGAGATGGCGTGGACGGCGTGGACGGCCGGGACGGACAGCCTGGCCGGGACGGACAGCCTGGCAGGGATGGCGTGGACGGCAGCAGGGACGGAAAGGACGGCAACGGGGGGATTGGTGTGGGATTGGGGGTAATGGGAAGTTACATAATCCCAGTCCCAGTCCACGAATACTCGTGGAACCTGGGCCCGGCCATCCGGTTGGGGGTCTCCATGACCCCCAGAGACGAAATTGCCGTATCGGGGGGGTATTTCCCCCTCGTTGACGGTGGGGGAGGGGTTCGGGTGGCCTACACTCGTTACCCCTCGGATCCCAGATGGGGGGTCACCCTGGGCCTCCAGGGAATGATGGGGGGGATACGAGAAAGGTATGTATGGGTTATTGGTGGAACTCCGGGGCTGGTTTTTCGGCAAAGTTTGTCGAAAAACATCACCCTCCGAGTAGAGGGCGGGCTCTTCATGGGGAGTGCCTTTTCTCAAACGAACAAAGGTGCACCCAGGGTAGGGTTCACCTGCGGACCGAACTGGTCCGCCTTCTTATCCTGGGGCGGATGACCCAATCAAAAACTAAAACTGCATTAAAAGGCCCGCTCTTGGGGGCCTTTTTTCTTTTTCCGTTTCGGCTGCGTAAGGTATTGACTGGATTGAGTTTTTATGGTAACCTGAAATTTCTCCTTACAGAGAAAGGAATTGGAAAAATGAGGGAAAAAATAATTTTATTGCTGAAAAGAAAATGGGGAGGGTTTAGCATCACCTCCAGAAACAGGGCCCAACGGGTGGAAATACCCGCCGGAGAACACGAGGTCTTGAGGGTCACCAGACCCTCGATAAGTCTGTTAAACAAAACCCGCAACAAATCAATTTCATCGGCTGTTTATCTGAGTCGGAAACGATCCGAACCCTGGCTGATAATAACGGGGACTGAAATAGGGGCCCCTGAAAAATTCTGGTTGCGGTGGGAAGAGGACGGACCGGAACTTTACCGCAACGAAGAAGGGAAAGGTATCCCGTCTTGGGGCGATTGGGCGGTCCGGATAAAAACCGTTTACCCAGACGGAACTGAAAAAACTATTTCGGGATGGGAAGAACACCCCGAAATAATCGAAATCGAATGAGCATGGGGCCGTTCGGACAATCCTGTCCGGGCGGCCGTTTTTTATTGTCCGAAATGACGGTGGGCGTAAGGAAGCGCTGTGTGCAAGCGTCCGCTGCGGGATTTCCCGAACTCAATCCACTATTGTCACCGGCATGCCGACTTCGGCCCAATCGTAAAGCCACCTGATGTTCCCCAGGTTCACGTTGATGCACCCGTGACTGACGCGCCTGCCGAAATTGTCGTGCCAAGGCGCATAATGGATATAGATGTGGGGCAAGATCCGGAGGTTCCACGGCGTCCTGCCCAAATCGTAGTTGTCCGGGCTGTCCGGGCCGTAAGTCCAGCGGTAGATAACCTCCGGAACCTTGGCCAAGACGGAAAAATCGCCGAGCGGTGTGGGATGCCTGGCCGTTCCCGTGGAAACGAGGAATGTCCTGACCTCCCGACCGTATTCATAGGCCCGCAAACGCTGTTCGGAAACGTCCACGGAAACGAACTTGGGGGCAAACGCCCGACCGACGCCGTCCGAATCGGCTGGAGCCACCAAAATCACCGCACTGTCGCTTCCCGCCGGATTGCCGACCGAAACGGTCACTCCGCCGCGGAATTCCCGCCCGAACGGGAAGAAGCCGCCGGCCGGCGCCTTCATCCGACCCTCACCGTCCAGGATGAGGACATGGGCCACTGCCCCTGACCCCGTACCGATGACTATTTCCGGACGGCCGTCACCGTCAACGTCACCTACCGCCGCGTTAACGCCGTGTCTCATGCCCGGATCATAGGCGGGAAACTTCCGGATCAGGGATCCGTCCGGCCGGAAGACGCTGACCGACGGTTCCTCTCCCGGACCGGATCCGGTCACCGTTTCCTCCAGCCCATCGCCATCCAGGTCCCCGGTAACGGACGGGACGCCGGCCGGAAACGACGGTATTTCCGACTTCTCGGCCAGCCACACTGCCTGTCCCAAACGGCCGACCCGCCAATAGGCGGCTTCCGGGTAGGCGGCCGGCGCCACCCCTTCGGCCAAGACGGACGTTTCGGAGGCCGAGACTGCGGTCACGGAAAAGGCAAAAAAGGCCGCGGCAATGGCCGCCGCCGCAAAAAACGCCCCCGCCGTTCCCGCCTTAAGGTAGGTCATAGATTTCAATTATACCAAATTTTCAGGGAACACCTAAATCAGGCCGCAAAAACCGCATCTCCCGACCGGGACCCATTACTGCAACCCCAAAGCCGTCTCTAATTTTTTCAGGACATTCTCTTCCAGCCTCCTGACGACCGCATCCTTAAACGTCCTGTTGGGCCTTTCGATAAAATTCGCGTCGACAACATACAGCCGCCCGGTAAGCTGGCCGCTGTCGTCCTTTTCGGCCAGCACGTTTTCGCTGTCCAGACCGTGCCACGTAAAGGCGGAATGGTCGCTTTCACCGTGATATTCCCTTAGGCCGGACAGGAGATCGGCAACCTCTTTCCTGAAAACCTGCCGCAAACCCTCGTTCCCTTCCGACAACTCCAGCAAATCCAGGGCCTCGGACAGGGGGACTCCCCTTACCTTCCTTTGGATGACCGCCCCGATAAAGGGCCTGTCCTTCCGGTCCGCACCCACCGCCTGGCCGACCACCTTCAGCGTCCTCTTTATCACGGTCCTTTTTCGGTCATCGGCGTTATACCGGTCGGCCAGTTGCCGATCCAGCTGAACGGCCATGAATTCCGTCATGGTATTGGCGGTCTTCCCTGGTTTTTCGTAAAAACCGTGCGCCTCATCGGCACTGTATTTCGAGGACCTGACCCAAAAGGACTCCGGAAAGAACCGGTCTCCCAATTTGCCCTTTAGGTAATTCCACTCGTAATACTGGTGCTGGAACAGGGAAAGCTGCTCCCTTTCGTCCATGATGACGTCACCGCTGCGAAAGTCCTTGAACACGTAAGGCTCTCCGTTTCCCGACTCGTCCGGCAGCTCAATCTCATAAACGTCAAAAAACACCCCCCTGGACATGAACTTCCCCTCCCTTTTGTCCAAGTCGCGCAGCCTGTCCGAAATTTGCTCCCCGTTTTCCGATGCCGGAACAAAATCCTCCTCCGGCCTAGGTAACGGGCGTTCTGAGTTCATATGCCAATCGATATACGATTTTAATGTCACTCAAACCCCACTGAAAACGATGAATTTTTTCTCTTTCCCAAACTCCTTGCTCATTCCAGCCAAAACCTTACCTAAGTCCACCCAAATAAATTTCTTGGCCATATAGGCGGGATCTCCCAGTTTCACTGATGTCTTGCCGTTCTTGGTTCTGATGGCACAAATCACCATGCTATGAACATAACCGGTGATATCCAGAATCAACTGGTCGGAGAAAGGCGTGATGTTCGTCGGGACGATAGTGTCATGTCCGTTCTTTAGATTATCTTCAAGAAACTTTCTAACATCCTTAATTTTTGACGGCGCAAATCTTTTAACCGAAAGCGGAACCCTCAACTTTTTGAGGGCTTGAGGCAAGGTGAATTTCCAAGTGCCATAAGCGGTCTTACCTTTTATGACCTCTTTTGCCGTTTTTAAACGAGTATTAAAAAGCTTCTGGTTTCCGGAGGCAATAACAACTCCCAACTCCTTGGCCAAGGTCTCCTGACCAATCATCTTCAGGCCACGCCTAAGAAGCACCCATTGAATACAACACGGAAAGCAAAGATGTTTCTGTTGCGTTAAAGGGATATATTCGGGCTTGATTTTAATTGTTGAGAACGCATTTATCATATGTCTAATGTCTAATGTCTAATGTCTAAAACAATCTTATCACAGATACGGAAACATCACCCTTCCGGGGTGATGCTTTTGTGGCGTCACATCGTCGAGGGCGTCAGAACCTGTCTCGTCGGGGTAGGACTGACCGAGGTGCCGGATTTGTAAAACTAATCGGCTCCATTTCAATCCCAAAGATTCCACCTTACTTTCATTTCCCGCAGCGGCTCGCGCGCTAACTCCTTACTGACGTCAAAATGCAGGGAGTCCGCCTTGCCGACTTTTCTGGCCAGCTCATTCGGCAATCCGCTCGGCAAATTCGGCCACGCGCACGCCGTGCTCGTACATGATGCGCCAGTCCCCGAAACTATAGCTGGGATTGGCGACAAACGCCCGCCGCATGAAATTCCGTGTCTCGTCCAAGACATTCAACATACGCTCGTATAATAGCAAAACCCCCGCCGTTCGGGCGAGGGTTTTGCTGGGGTGGCCAACGGGAATCGAACCCGTAATAGCGGGACCACAACCCGCTGTGATAACCGTTTCACCATGGCCACCATGGTCGCCGGCGGATACCCCTGACCGGCATTTACTGGGATACGATAGCAGGACCGGCAGCCGCCGTCAAGACCGGTCTTGGCCGTTTTTCGCACTATCGCCAGACCGTCGGGACGACAGCCGCCAAGACGGCGGCCAGAATGGAGACGAGGTAGTGGTAGAGGATTGACCGTCCGATGTCCCCGGTCCGAAGCCCCCTTCTTTTTCCCCCCACTTCAGGAATGTGCACGATTTCCCCATCCGCCCCCCGGCAATCGCCGCCAAGGGCAATGCCGGCCGCCCCGGCGAAAACGCAGATCGGTATGCCCCCGTTGGGGGACGGACCTTTTTGGGCATCCCGGATCCAGGAGCGGATTCCCTGCCGCCAATCGTCCCCCACGACCGCCGCCGCCGTAACCTGCAGGATTCCCGTCAGTCGGGCCGGTATGATGTTCGCCAGGTCATCAAGCCTGGCGGCCGCCCAACCGAAATCCCGATAACGGACGTTCCTGTAACCGACCATGGAATCGAGCGTGTTGACCGCCTTGTATGCCCAGACGCCGGGCAGCCCGCCGATGGCGGCATAGAAAAGCGGGGCAACGACGCCGTCCGAAAGGTTCTCCGTCAGGCTCTCGACGGTAGCCCGGATGATGCCTTTCCGTCCCTCCTTGGACATGTCCCGGCTGACGATCGTTCCGGCGCGGATCCTGGCCTCCCCTTCCAGGCCCCTGTCCAGAAGGCGGCGGACGGCCCGACCTTCCGCTGCCAAGGAACGGATGGACAGGGCGGAAGCCAAGCCTGCGGCATGGAACACCAGGCCGAAAACCGGACCGGCCTCCCAACTCAACGCCCCCAAAGCCGCCGCCAGTCCGGCGGTCGCGGAAACGACCGCTGCGGTCTGGACCGCACCGGCAACCTTCAGGCGGGACGGAAAGGCCCTCCTTAGGGGTTCCTCCGTCCTGGCCGCGAACCAACCGATCGCCCGCACCGGATGGAACAGCCATTTGGGGTCGCCGATCGCCAGATCCATGATTACGGCCCAACCGATGATTGCGGAATGAATGTCTCCGAATGGCATGGCGTGGTATTGCATTTTCTTGAAGTATTGGTAATATATCCGAAACAGTGCTCGTTAACAACAAAAAGCGGTGGAGGAACAAAAATGGATGAGAAAAAAATACTGGGCCAATTCATTTCTGATTTTGCCACGATATTGTGGTCATCGACGGACCTACGAAGTTTCAGCTGGGCGCCGATTACGCCCGAAAACAGGGTTTTTTCCGAAAGGGTCCTGGTAGTGGCGAACATGACGGTTCCGCAAAATTTTAACGTCCCCGCGGATGGGCTGGATGACTATTGCCGCAACCGCCTACGGGAACTGGGTATCGTAAACCAAACTGGACGGTGCGTGGTCATGCTTACGAGCGTGAGGCAGGAACGGATAAGATCGGCGGAATTCTCGGACCAAAAATCCGGTCTCAACGTGCTGGCGCTCTGTACCGCCGGTTTGGGGAACGGGTTCGTGCCGGGCGATCCGGCGCCGTTCAACGAGGGGATGGGGGGACTTTCCGCCCAATCGGCGGGGACCATCAACCTGATGGTAGTAATCAACCGTCCCCTGACGGAAAAGTCCCTGGCCGAAGCCGCCTCGGTGGCGGTCATGTCCAAGACCCACGCCCTGGTCTCGCATGGGGCGGTTAACGGTTCCGGTCGCGGCCCGATCGCCGGGACGGGAACGGACTGCATAGTGATCGTTTGCCCGAATCCAACGGGGGATAACGGGCCAAAACCGCTCAAATATTCCGGAATGGGGACGGTCCTTGGGGAGGCCGTGGGGAAAACGGTTTCCCAGGCCGTCCTTAGGGCCATCGGCACACAAAACGGGGATGGCATCGCAAGTAAGAACTGACCAATCGCTCCAACCAAAACGCACCAGCCGAGCCGGTGCGTTTTTTTCGTGGATGGTGCGCCCAGGACGATTCGAACGTCCGACCTGCTGCTTAGAAGGCAGCCGCTCTATCCGACTGAGCTATGGGCGCACAATTTGGTTTTCCGACCCGTTAATCTTGAACCGAAAGACCCTACCCGTCAACCTTCCCTCCCCTTTTCCTGTCATGGAACGACTCGTATATCTCCTTCAGCCGGCTGTCCGTAACGTGGGTGTAGATCTGGGTGGTGGTGATGGAGGAGTGCCCCAACATGGCCTGGACGCTCCGGATATCCGCCCCGTTGCGCAGCAGGTCCGTGGCGAAGGTGTGGCGCATGGTGTGGGGGGTAATCGGCTTGGTGATGCCGGCCGCCCGGGCATACCGCTCCACCAGACGCTGGACGCTCCGGGGCGTGAGACCGGACGATTCCCGGCCGGAAGCGGCCCGATCGTGGCTGACGAACAGGTGCGGATCCATGTCGCCCCGCCTGTTCAGGTACAGTTTCAGCCAATACCGGGCCTGGTTGGACAGGAACACCACCCGCAGCCTGCTGCCCTTTCCGCGCACGGTGAATTCCTCGTTCTTGAGATTAACCTGGCTTTTGGTCAGGCCGGCCAATTCCGAAACTCGCAGGCCGGTCGAGAAAAGCGTCTCCAAAATTGCCTTGTCCCTAAGCCGAACGATGGGCAAAGCCGATTCCGGCAGGGCGTGCCCCTGGCCGTCCTGCAGCGGCACCCTCAAAATGCGCTCCAACTCGTCGTTTTCCAGGAAAGAGACGCTCCGTTCCGGCATTTTGGCCAGGTCCACCTTTTCCGTAGCCAGGCTGCGGACGTCGTTCCGGGACAGGTATTTCAGGAAGGACCGCAGGGCAATCAGGTGGTAATTTTGCGTGCTCTTGCCCAAAAGCTCCCCGTTTGCGCCTTTCAGCCTATTAAGCCAAAGCCGGTATTGCCTGACCTTGTCGTGGGTGATTCCGGCCGGCGGGGGCCACCCGGCCCACTCGAAAAACCGGCGCAAATAGAAATCATAGTTGCGGACGGTCCGCAGGGACCGGTTCTTCTCTATCTCCAAATGCTGCAGGTATTCGTTCAGAATCTTCTTGCTGTCCGCCATATATCTATATTATACGACACAAAGATATTAGAGGCCAGCCCTTGCCACAATAAAGGATAGATGCTAATCTCCCTTCGTAACCAATGCGGCCATTTGGCCCGGCCTTCGGACCCGGCTCGATGAACCGTTAACCGCCCCCCATACTACATATGTAAGGGGACCGAGAGATATGCTGGACAAGAACCAAAAGGAGAAGATCATCGCCAAATTCAAGACCCACGAGTCGGATACCGGCTCCCCGCAGGTCCAGATCGCCATCCTGACGGCCGAAATCAAGGACCTGACCGATCACCTGATCAACCACAAGAAGGACTTCTCATCCCGAAAGGGCCTGTTGCGCAAGGTAAGCGAACGGCGTCGCCTGATCAAGTACCTGAAGCGCGAGGACCCGTCCGGATACGATGACCTGGCGACAAAACTGAAGATATAAATCGGTAAGGCACCGGGTTTTCTCGGTGCCTTATTGGAATTTCGGACCGGATTCCCATCCTTCCGGAAAAGACAGCGCCATATGATAAAACACGAACACCAACGGGTAGGCGTCTTCATCGACGTCCAGAACATGTACTATACGGCCAAGAAGATATGGAACTCCAGGGTTGACTTCGGAAACATCCTGGAGACGGCCGTGGCCGGACGGCAATACATCCGAGGCATCGCCTATGTGGTGGAGGCCACCGGCGACGAAAAGCCGTTCTTTGAGGCCCTGCACCAGCGCGGCCTGGAGACCAAGATGCGGGAAGTGACGGTCTTTGCCAGCGGGGCCAAGAAGGCGGACTGGGACGTCGGCATGGCCGTGGATGCCATCCGAATCGGGGAGATCCTGGACGTGGTGGTGCTGGTCACCGGGGACGGCGATTTTGTCGAACTGGTCGAGTATCTCCGCCACCACGGCCGCCAGGTGGAGGTGATTGCCTTCAAGGAAACCACCTCGGCCAAGCTGATCGATGCGGCCGACGACTACACCAACCTGTCCGACGACCTGGGCCGCTTCCTGATCCGTCCGCATCGCCGACAGAACGCCGAACCGGAAGCCAAGACTTCCGTCGCCGTCCCGCCGGAAACCGAAAAGGGGCATCCTGCCCAACCGGCCAGGGCGCCCAAGGGGAACCACCCCCGAAACAGCCGTTAGGAAAAACAAAAGGACAGGCACTATTCACTGCGGTCGGCATTGCCGTTTCGCCGGAAGACACAAAGACCATCGCCTGAAGGTTCGGGCACCGTGGTCTCAAGCCTTCCTACGACGGGCCACCGGCCGCCTATCGTCCCCGATTGCCGCAAGGCCGGGGAAAAACTATGGAAACCAAGAGATTCGAGGCTGACTGGGGCGGCCGCAAGCTGGTCGTCGAGACCGGACTTCTGGCTCCCCGCGCCAATGCCTCCGTCACCGTCCGCTATGGCGACAGCGTTGTCCTGGCGACCGCGGTCATGTCCAAGCAGGCCAGGGAGAACATCGATTTTTTTCCCCTGACCGTAGAGTACGAAGAGAGGCTTTACGCCTCGGGAAAGATCAAGAGCTCCCGTTTCATCAAGCGGGAGGGCCGGCCGTCCGACGAGGCGGTCATGACCGGAAGGATGATCGATCGGGCCATCCGCCCGCTTTTTCCGGCCGATGTCCGGCATGAGGTACAGGTCGTCCTGACCGTACTGTCCGCCGACATGGAAAACGACACCGACATCGTCGGCATGATCGGCGCCTCCTGCGTACTGGCCATGTCCGACATCCCCTGGAAAGGGCCGATCGCCGGTGTCCGAATAGGCCGGGTCAACGGCCAACTCGTCGTCAACCCGACCCTTAGGCAGGTGGACGATGAAAGCGACATTGACATGATCGTCGCCGGAACCACGGAAAGGACCGTCATGCTGGAGGCCAACGGCAAGCAGGTTCCGGAGGCGGACATGAAGGCCGCCGTATTTTTCGGCATGGAAAGCCTGAAGGCCCCGATTGACCTCATCAGCCGCATTGTCGCCGAAATCGGAAAGGCCAAGATCGACCCGTCCAGGCTGACCGGATCGGATCCGGACGAGACCGAGAAGCAGAGGAGGGAAATGGAGGCTAACCGGGCCAAGGCCGCCGAGTTCCTCAAGTCCCGCCTGCCGGCCGTACTGTTCGACAACCCCAAGTTCACCAAATCCGAACGGCAGGAAGCCCTGGATCGGCTGAAACATGAGGCCGACGAATACCTGAAATCCGAACAGTTCGGAAAGGACAGGCGGACCAGGGTACTGGACGGTTTCTATAAGATGATCGGGGCTGCGGCCACCGAAGCCATCCTGGACGGAGACAGGCGGGTGGACGGCCGATCACTGACCGATGTCCGGCCCCTTTTCGGCCAGGTCGGCCTGCTCCCGCGGACCCACGGTTCCGGACTGTTCCAGCGCGGCGAAACCCAGGTCCTTTCCGTCACCACCCTTGGCGGCCCCGGCGACGCCCAGATACTGGACGGCATGGACCAACCGAACCTCCGGAAACGCTACATGCACCACTACAACTTTCCGCCGTATTCCTGCGGGGAGACCGGCCGGATCGGCGGCACCGGACGGAGGGAAATCGGGCATGGGGGCCTGGCTGAAAGGGCCCTGATCCCGGTCCTTCCCCCCAAGGAGGAGTTCCCCTACGTGATCCGGGTCGTTTCCGAGGTCCTTTCCTCCAACGGATCCAGCTCCCAGGCCTCAATATGCGGATCGACCCTGTCGCTTATGGATGCCGGCGTTCCCATCAGGGAGCCGGTGGCCGGCATTGCCATGGGCCTGGCCTCAAACTCCGACATGAGCCGGTGGAAGGTGCTGACTGACATCCAGGACATAGAGGACGGCGACGGCGGGATGGACTTCAAGATCGGCGGCACCAGAAACGGCGTCTGCACCATCCAGCTGGACACCAAAACCATCGGCCTGACCAGGGAAATAATAGAGAAGACCCTGATACAGGGACGGGAGGCCCTGGACCGAATCCTGGCGGAGATGTCCAAGACCATCCCTGCCCCGCGTCCGGAACTGGCCCCGCACGCCCCGCGAATCGTCACCGTGAAGATTGCCGTTGACCAGATCAGGGACGTCATCGGTCCGGGCGGAAAGATGATCAACGAAATCGTCAGCACCACCGGAGTCAAGATGGACGTGGAGGACGACGGGACGATAACCATCACATCCGCCAACCGCGAGGGCCTGGAGGCGGCCGTCCGGAGGATCAAGGAGATTACCAGGAAGGTTGAGGTGGGGGAAATGTTCCGCGGCAAGGTGGTCCGGATAATGGATTTCGGGGCTTTCGTGGAACTGACCCCGGGACAGGACGGGATGGTTCACATCTCTGACCTGGCCCCTTGGCATGTCGGGAAGGTTACTGACCTGGTCAATGTCGGGGACGTCATTCCGGTTAAGGTCATCAAGATAGACGAGTTGGGACGAATCAACCTTTCCATGAAGGAAGCCAAGAAGGAGTTGGGGGAGGAGCAGGTCCCGCCGCCGGGATACAACCCGCGACCGCCGATGGGCGGGGGACGGCCTTTCGGCAGCGGTCCCCGTCCAACCGGAGGGCAAGGCGGGTTCCGTCACTAGGAACAAATAACCCGACTGGAACAGGCGGGCATAGGGAAAAACAAGACGGGTTAACGCAGGACAGCCGGGGTTGGAGACCATCTCCGGCCCCGGCTGTCCCTTAAGCCATGAAAACAGCGCTGAAAAACGGTCCAAAAAACACCTTGACGGAAAGGGTGACGGTACTGAAAAAACGGCTGGCCGCAACCGCAGCCGTCTTTTTGGCGATCCTTTCGGCCCTATCCGTCTTTATGGTCACCAATGCCGTGATTCTCCCGAAAGACAGCCTTTCCCGGTTCGTGCCCCATGACTCCATCGGTTACCTCCATGCCGACCTGACCGCCCCGGTTCGTCCCCGATCCCAGGAGACGATCGACGTCCCGTTCGGGATGGGGCCGGACGAGGCTGCCCGTTTTGTGGCCCTTTCCAACGGCCAACTAGAGTCCGGATGGATTCTGGCCTGGCACAGGCACGGGCCGTCCGTCGCTGAAAGGGAACGGTTGGCGGACGAGGGGGCTGTCCAACTGCTCCCCAACGGAACGGCCTGGATAATCGCCCCGCAGGACCTGGTAGACCGGTGCCGGGAATCCCTGTCCCGGGGATCAACACTGGCAAATGACCCGAAAATGTCCAAAGGCCTTAAGCTTGCCCGTGACCTCTACCCTGTCCAATTCATGCTAAATCCCAACCGCCTCCCAGAAACCGGAAGGGCAGACCCCGTCATGGACGATTTCCGGCAAATGGGTCCGATCGTCGGATCCTCCTCTGACCAGGAATTTTCCAGGGGGATTGTCCTTGCGTTTCCCGATTCCGGGCCGCCAGAAAAAGGAATCCTGTCCCAAAAACCGGACATTTTCTGGGGGGAAGGCGCGGTCTTGGCCTATGCGGGGGAAAACACTGACACCAACTGGATGGCCGTGGTGTTCGGGCAGATAAACGACTGGCGGATATCCCTTGGCCTGGATCCGGCCGGGATCCCGAACCCGAAAACGATCCATGACGGTCGGGTATCCATGGTCTTTTTCCCTACGGAAAAAGACCGTCCCGAATTCACCGTTCGCCTGGAGGAAACGGATCTGGAAGAAATTTACGGAAAATTGAGGATTTTCCTGGATAGGGTCGTTCCCGGCCGGCAAGTTACCAACCTGCCTGACGGGGATCGGGTTATTGAGCTGGTGACCGTCGCCGGCACCGAAGGTTTGGGGACAGGTGAAAGCATACAATCGGGCATTACCGTCAACATAACCGCCAAACCGGAATTTTACCTTCACTTGCGGCAGGAGGGCAGGGATGTTGCCATGTATTCCAGTCAGCGCATGATCGATTTGCCAAAAAACAGGGTGGATCTTACCGACTGCGGACAGCATAAAGGTAACCGGCTGATAACCCAAAATTCGTATTTCAGTACCCTACTGAATCTATTGGGTGTCAACAACGGAACAGGGGAAGGTTTTCGTTTATTCATAGAGAAACAATACAATCTGTGGATAACATGCAGGTTATCCACAATCGTGGTGGATAACTTACAATCAAACTGAACAGAAAAAAGGTTCATTGTTTTTTAAAAAAATGTTTTTTACCTAAAACCAGCTAAAATTTACCATATTGACAGTATGCGCCACTGTTGATATACTAAACGTGTTGATAGATCATGTTCCTTACACAAAACAAGAAACAAGGGGATCTCTCCCGGAGCACGGTCTCGGAGCGAGTTCCCCCTTCTCTACTGATTCCGCACACCAACCTTAGAAACCAAAACAAAATTTCTAAAAATCTTGTGCTTGGTATCCTCCCGCTTGGGTGGCCACTACCAAGAATCGGTAAAGAAGTGCACTTGGGTTAGGGAATCATGTTCAGAGCAGGCGCTTTGCCTGCACCCCCACAGGGGGTATAGACAATGCGCCTGCATGAGCTACTTTCCCACAAACCCCACGGCGTAAGATGCCTTTGAGACTACCATTTGGCTACACTTACGCCGTTTTTTTTATCCAAAAAATACCTTTCCGCACCTATTGACTGGCGTTGATTAAACCTATATATTGTTTACTGTTACCGGCCTGCCTGAAATCGGATCATGGCCGTATTATATAGCGGAAAACACGACTATGAACAAGGACCTAATAAAGGAAATGGAAAGCCGGCTGAACAGCGAAAGGACCCGCCTTAAGGAAGAGTTGGAATCGTTTGCCAGCCAAAACCCGAAAAACTCCCAAGACTATAACGCCAACTTCCCCAACCTTGGGGATAAGGAGGACGAGAACGCCGAAGAGGTCGATACCTTCAGCACCAACCTGGCCCTGGAAAGGACCCTGGAATCAAACCTGAGGGATATTGACGATGCCCTTGACCGAATCGGTAAGGGCATCTACGGCATCTGCAAATACTGCGGAAAGGAGATAGACGAGAAACGCCTGCAGGCCAGACCGGCCTCCAGCTCGTGTATAGAATGTAAGAAATCGTTCACTAGGGAAATCTAACGAATCCCGTAACCGGCCTGACCGTTCCGTCGGTCCCCTTGGGACTTTCCCGCAGTGATGGGCCATGCCAAACCTGAGCGAGTCCCCGAAAAAACAAGGACGTCCGTGGGCGCTTATCATGTCTGCGGCGGTTCTTTTGTCAGCGGACCGCTGGTTCAAGGGGTTGGCAATGGCCACCGGAGCGGAGGGGCTTTGGGAAAATGCCTTCGGCCTGCCGGTTGACTTCCGGCTTTTCCTGAATCCCGGCATTGTCTTCAGCCTGCCGCTGCCTGATCTCGTCTTCTGGCCGACAGCGACTTTGGCCGGCGGAGCCCTAATCTGTGCCTTGGCCAAAACCTGGAGACCGCAGCCGGCCGTGGCTACGGCCCTAATCTTCGTGGTCTTGGGCGGACTGTCCAATGTCGTTGACCGCATGCTGGTCGGTTCGGTAATCGATTACCTGATTTTCTTCGACTTGTCGGCCGTGAACATCGCCGACGGGATGATCCTGGGCGGGGCGATCGGGGCGTATTGGATAACGCGGAAAGACGGAAAGAACGGCTCTTTCGCAGCGGGAGGCAGGGGATAAGTGTGGCGGGATAGACATGGAAGGCAGAAAACAAAAGAGGGGACGGATCAATCAGACCCGCCCCCTTTTTACAATCCAATCCCTGCTAAAGATCCTGCAAGGTCTGCAAGAACTCCTCCTTTTTCCATTCCTCCCATTTCAATTTCACCCGAAAGAGAAAATATCTGTCGAAACCCCTGTATTTTTCAATATCCTCGACGAATTTTACTTCATCTGGACAAACTTGATCATCGAAAAAAGGCACTATGGGACGGATTACTTTTAGAACCACCATTCCATTCCCCAAAAACTCCACCAGCTCGACTAACGATCCAAACCCCAGGGTACACTCCTCTATTTCCTCATTTCCCGAAAGGGATGAAGGGGATTTTGTTTTGTACTGTATCACCCCATTCATACATATTCGATCCCCTTTTTGAGGGAGCTCACTTTGACCCTTATGCCCTTGACACAATTTTATATCTATCCCTGTTTCGACTTCTTTCGACTGATCCTTCGCCTGATTTTCCGTTTTTGACTGACCCTCAACCGCCTTCTCCTGCGCCGTATCCTGAACCTGACATGAATCCAGCCGTTCAGACATGACGCTTATCCTGTATTGAAGGCTCACCAGCCACGAAGCGAAAAAAATACCTGTTACCGTCAGAATGATGCTTTTCATTGCGATATCCTCTTCCTTTTTCTATGGTCGTCACCTTTTCCGTGACGACATTTTTAAAATGTTCTTTCTCCTGCTCACCAACCTAATGATAGGGATAGCATAAAAACGCAATCCTGTCAAGCCTTAAACCCCAACGTTTTGACACCGAAAACCGTCTCGTGTAAGAATATCGCGCCTTAAAAAATAACCGCGAAAAAATGCCCGCAAAAACCGTATCCGCGGCGGTCGTCGGACTGACGGCCGTTCCGGTAGAGGTGGAGTCCTCGGTCAGCCTAGGACTGCCGAAATTCCTGGTCGTCGGCCTGCCGGACGCCTCGGTCCAGGAATCCCGGGAACGGGTTACGGCCGCCGTGAAGAACAGCGGGCTGCCGTTCCCAAAGAACCGGCTGACCGTCAACTTGGCCCCGGCCGACATCCGGAAGGAGGGACCGTCCTATGACCTGCCCATCGCCGTCTCCATCCTGCTCAAGGGCGGGGCCCTTAAGCAGAAGGATATCGAGGGACGGCTCTTCCTGGGGGAACTGGCCCTGGACGGTCAGCTCCGTCCGGTGGCCGGCGTTCTCCCCGTCGTCCTGATGGCAATAGAGCAGGGATTCAGTGAAATATATGTCCCGTCCGGAAACGCCGCTGAAGCCGGTTTGGCCATTCGCGAGCCGAAAATCGCCGACCGGACCAAAATATACCCGGTCACCGACCTGGCAGGATTGGTCCGTCACCTAAGGGGAAAGGGGAGGATTGAACCGGTCTCCCCGTCCGAAGGCGACACCGAAACAACGGAAAAGGCCGATTCGGATTTCGATTTCGCCAACATCAAGGGACAGCACCAGGCCAAACGGGCCCTGGAGATTGCGGCTGCCGGCGGCCACAATATCCTGCTTTCCGGACCGCCGGGAGCGGGAAAGACACTCCTGGCCCGCTCCCTTCCCGGAATCCTGCCTAAAATGACCTGGGAGGAAACCCTGGAGGTGACCAAGATATACAGCATCGCCGGACTGACCGGGCAGGGACGGGTGATCACCCGCCGTCCTTTCCGTTCACCGCACCATACCGCTTCCGGGGCCTCCCTGATCGGCGGCGGCAGTTGGCCCAAGCCGGGTGAGGTCAGCCTGGCCCACCGGGGAGTGCTTTTCCTGGATGAGTTCCCGGAATTCACCCGCCAGGTACTGGAAAACCTACGCCAGCCGCTGGAGGACGGGTTTGTCACCATTTCCCGGGCGCAGTGCCGGCTCCGCTTCCCCACAAAGTTCATCCTGGTGGCGGCCCTGAACCCCTGCCCGTGCGGCTATGCCTCGGATCCCGACAGGGAGTGCACCTGCAGCCCGATGCAGATCGCCAGCTACGGCAAACGCATCTCCGGACCCATGCTGGACCGGATAGATCTCCATCTGGAGGTGCCCAAACTGGGGACCAAGGACATTTTTCGCGCACAGCCGGCGGAAAGTTCGGAGACTGTCCGCGGGAGGGTTCAGGCTGCCCGCGACCGCCAACAGGCCAGGTTCAACGACGGAAAGACGTTCACCAACTCTGAAATGGGGCAGCAGGCCATCCTTCAGCACTGCGGGCTGGACAGGGAGGGGGAGAGGCTGATCGAATCGGCGGTTACCCGCCTGCATCTCTCGGCCCGCGCCTATTCCCGAATCCTGAAAATCTCCCGAACCATCGCCGACCTGTCCGGTTCGGAAAGGATAGCGGCGGAAAACGTGGCCGAGGCGCTGCAGTTCAGGGAACGGGGGAAGTGAACGCCTCTTTTAGCCCCGTCTCCTGAATCTTGATAAAACCTTCAAAACATGTTATGGTCTCAGCGGCAATGGTCGACATAAGGGAGATGGTCTCGCCCTCCAGGGTGGTGTCGACAACCGAAGGGTTTCGGGTTCGAATCCCCCGTTGCCGCCAGGCACATCGACAATCGCCGACCTAAAAGCCCCAGGCTGAACCAGGGGCTTTTTTTTGGCGAGTGTCCGGTATAACCTACCGGATGTAGTTAAGCGGGTTGACCCGGTTATAGACCGAGCCGACCGCCACCTCAAAGTGGATGTGCGGGCCGGTAGACCGGCCGGTTGATCCCATTAGGGCGATGGTGTCCCCGCGATTTACCTGGTCCCCCTTCCGGACCAGCAGTTGGGTGGCATGGGCATATCGGGTGAAGAGCCCGCCCCCGTGGTCAACCAGGACCATGTTCCCGTATCCGCCGCTGTTCCATCCGGAGAATATTACGGTTCCGCTTTCCGCGGCATAGAGGGGCGTGCGCATCGGTCCGGCGATATCCAGGCCGTTATGGAGACGCGTGTAGTATTGGGTGATGCGCCTGGCCGATGTCGGCCAAAGGAGTTTGGTGTCGGGCGAAAGGTCCGGGGCGGAGGCAGTCACCGGACTTGCGCTTACCGAAGCGTATCTGGTGACCGGCTTCGGTGCCGGAGGGGGGGCCGGCAACTTACCCCCGGGAACGGCCAACACCATCCCAACCGCCAGGTCATTCGGGGAAATCCCGTTGATCTCCGCTATGCTTTCCGGTTCGGCTCCGTATTTGGCGGCCAAACTGTTGACGGTATCCCCGGACCTGACCGTGTGGATCACCCCATCAACGGGGGGGATCGACATCTTCCGCCCAATCCCCAGAACAGACCGGGAACCCAACCCGTTGCATTCCAAAACGGTCTTGGTGGACAGTCCAAACTTTCGGGCAATCGATTCGGCATTGTCCCCCGACTCCACGACATACTCGACTATCCTGGTCCTGGTCCTGACCGTCTCGGTTTCAGCGGTCGTCCCGTCAGCTTCCGGAATGTTGCGCAGCGCACTTATGGCCGTGTTGCCGTATCCGTAGTAATACCCGGATGCACTGTCTTCTTCGGCAACCAGACCGCCGTCAATACCCTGCCCGGCGTAGAAATCACGGATGTCCACGGCCTGTCCGTCCAGGTATCCGGCATCGCTGGATATCCCCGGGTCGTAATCGGCCTCCTCCAAAAGCAGCTCATCCTCCAGCCCCACCGTCATCTTCATCATCAGGTTGTGGTGTTCGTCAACCCCACCGACCGGTTCGGTGACCGCACTGGCGTAGATGTTGGTTCCGGTCACCAGGAACACGAACAGGAATATCACTGTCCCAAACAGGTACCTGTGGGAAAAAATCCTGCCCACCTGCCCCTGACCGGACAGGTTATCAAGGAAAATTTTCCTTAACCTTAAGTGAACCTGGTACGCATTAACCAGCAATGGGCAGAAAAACACTTTCCATAGCCAAAATAACGGATTTTTCAACAAAAGCGCCAAAAGGGTTAACCCCCTCCTTAAGGCAACTAACCCCCCAAAAAACCACAGCAGTATCCTTATTCCTATTTTTTTGGCCAAAAGAGGTATATGGTTACCTTAAAATTTAGCTTAACGTAGATAAAATAACCTTTTGCTGATAACCGGCCCACATGGCTATTGTATCCCCTGCACCGCAATCAGGTCAAAGGAATTATATACATAATAGCGGCAATGTGGCAATATCCCCCTTCCCGGCAATTGACAGACCAAACTCCTTACCTTTATATTTCCATTAAGGAACGGGTGGAATTTTTTATTTTTAACGGAAAAAGACTGACGTATGTCCTATCCCCTAACGATAGCGATCGTCGCCTCCGGGCTGGCCATCGCCTATGGGGCGCTTCTCATCCGGTGGGTACTGTCGAAACCCCAGGGTGACGAAAAAATGCGCTCCATCGCCAAAGCCATCCAGGAAGGCGCCTCCGCCTACCTGATGAGGCAAAACAAGACCGCCGCCGTGGTGGCGGTTGTCCTGTTCCTGCTGATCGGTTGGCAATTGGCCTGGGTTACGGCCTTCGGCTTCCTTATTGGGGCAATCCTTTCGGGATTGGCCGGATTCATCGGCATGCAGGTTTCGGTCCGGGCCAATGTCCGCACCACGGAAGCCGCCAAATCCGGTCTTGGCAGTGCCCTGACCATGGCTTTCCGCGGCGGCACCGTAACCGGCATGTTCGTAGTCGGGCTTGGCCTTTTGGGGGTCACGGTTTTCTATGCGGTAACGAAGGACATCGGCGCCCTGATCGGACTCGGTTTCGGCGGATCCCTGGTCTCCATCTTTGCCCGACTGGGGGGCGGCATCTTCACCAAGGCCGCCGATGTGGGGGCTGACCTGGTCGGTAAGGTAGAGGCGGGCATTCCGGAGGATGACCCGCGAAACCCGGCCGTCATTGCCGACAACGTCGGGGATAACGTCGGCGACTGCGCCGGAATGGCCGCTGACCTGTTCGAAACCTATGCGGTCACGGCCGTAGCCGCAATGCTTCTCGGTTCACTGGTCTTCGTCGGCAACGAAAACGCCGTCACCTACCCGCTGGCCCTGGGGGGCGTCTCCATCCTGGCTTCCGTTGTGGGCAGCCTGTTCGTCCGGCTGGGAACGAAAAAAAACATCATGGGAGCCCTCTACAAGGGGCTGATCGCCGCGGGCATGGTGGCTGCCGTCCTGTTTTACCCGGTGACATCGTGGCTTATGGCCGAAAACGGCCTCTATACGGTCACGTCCATCTATCTGGCCTCCCTGGTCGGCATCCTCGTTACGGCCGCCATTGTCCTCATTACCGAATACTACACCGGCACCAAATGGAAGCCGGTCCGTTCCATTGCCAAGGCCTCTGAAACCGGCCACGGCACCAACATCATAGCCGGACTGGCCGTATCGATGAAATCCACCGCCTGGCCTGTCGTGGCCATTGCCGTCGGCATTGCCGCCGCCTATGCCCTGGCAGAGGAGTTCGGCGTGGCCATCGCCTCCATGTCCATGCTTTCCCTTACCGGAATCATCGTGGCCATCGACTCCTTCGGCCCGATCACCGACAACGCCGGAGGGATCGCCGAAATGTCCGAATTGCCGGAAAGCGTCCGTAACGTAACCGATCCCCTTGACGCCGTAGGAAACACCACCAAGGCCGTTACCAAGGGCTATGCCATCGGTTCGGCCGGATTGGCGGCCGTGGTCCTCTTTTCGGACTATACCCATGCCCTATCCGAAACCACGGGTAGGAATTTCGTGTTTTCCCTGTCTGACCACAAGGTCCTGATCGGTCTGTTCATCGGCGGGCTGATAACCTACCTGTTCGGGTCAATCGCCATGGAATCGGTTGGGAGAGCCGCCGGTTCGGTGGTGGAGGAGGTCCGCCGGCAGTTCCGGGAAATCAAGGGAATCATGGAGGGACAGGCCAAACCCGACTATGCCGCCTGCGTGGACATCGTCACCAAGGCGGCCCTCAGGGAAATGGTCGTACCGGCACTCCTGCCTGTAGCCGCCCCGATAGTGGTCGGGGTGATCCTGAAAAACCAGCTTGGTCCGGAGGCCTTGGGCGGCATGCTGGTCGGCGCCATCGTCACAGGACTGTTCATGGCCATCTCAATGACCACCGGAGGGGCGGCCTGGGACAACGCCAAAAAGTACATAGAGACGGGTGCCCACGGCGGCAAACGCTCCCTGGCTCACCAGGCTGCCGTTACTGGGGATACGGTCGGCGACCCCTACAAGGATACCGCCGGACCGGCCATTAACCCGATGATCAAGATACTGAATATCGTTGCCCTTCTTATAGTCGGGCTGATGGTCTGATTGGAAACTTGGGGATTCGGACAGGGCACTGCCCCAATGCGGGGCAGTGCCCTTTGTTTAAAAAAAACGCTTCGGTTGAATCCACCGAAGCGTCACGTGCATTGCGTCAGGCCCTCAGAAAACCCTCGATTTCCGACCTGGCCGATTTGGTAAGCCTATATGAGGCCTCGCAACAGCCCTCCACTTCCTCCACGGCCCCTATGGCATAAAGGGCCCCAACGGCCACTAACACCCCCAACCTGTCGAGGAAACCCAAGTCACCGATCAGGAAACCCACCCCCACAACCATTTCCGTGATCACCACCGGTCTTGACAGGGTGAACATGACGGTTGCCACCGCAACGATCACCGGTTCTCCGGAATCGTCCGAAAAAAAACTGCTGAGTATTTTCTTATTTAACCTGTTTCCCATCCAGATCCCTTTCCTTTCCCGTATTCCCAAACGCTTTTCATAAAACCTACCAATTCTTGGCAATATCGTAAAGGGACGGGTTTTGACACGGCGGTGGTTTTCGGCTAAAATCCGAAAACAGTACTCATAAGAGCAAACTATGGAAATCACCGTCAAAAAACTGCCGGGAAGCCTGGTGGAAATATCCGTGGAAATCAACCCGGAAGACGCCAGGCCCCACCTGGAATCGGCTGCCGCCCGCCTTTCCAAGGAAAGGCCCATCGACGGTTTTCGGCCGGGCCACGCCCCATACGAATCGGTTGTCCGGGCCTATGGGGACATGGCGATCCACGAAACGGCCCTACAGACGGCTGTCGTCAAGACCTACGCCAAGGCCGTAACGGACAACGGGATCCAGACATACGGCGAGCCGAAAATCGAGGTGAAAAAACTGGTTCCGGGTGAGGGGATTGCCTTCACGGCCACCGTGGCCGTCGTACCCAAGGTAACGGGTCTGGCTGACCTGAAAAAGATCAGCGTAAGAAAAGAGCCCAAAAAGGTAGGGGACAGTGACGTGGACAGGGCAATCAACGAACTGTGCCGGATGCGGACCAAGGAATCGGCCGTCAGCCGTCCGGTCGAGTCCAAGGACAAGGTTGTGGTCGACATGGACATGAAGGTGGACGGTGTCCCGATAGAGGGGGGACAGGCCAGGAACCACGGCATCTATCTTGACGAGGAATACTACGTGCCCGGACTGAAGGAAAAACTGATCGGATCCGAACCAGAACAGACCCTGGTTTTTAACCTGCCGTTCCCAAAGGACCATTTCCAGAAGACGCTGGCCGGAAAGGATGTCGAGTTTACCGTAACCGTCCGGCAGGTCTTCCGGCTGGAGCCTCCGGCCGCTGATGACGAACTGGCCAAATCGCTTGGCCAGGAATCGATGTCCAAACTCAGGGAACTGATTGCGGAAAACATGGGAAGGGAGGCGGAAGAGACGGCCCGCAGGCAGGCCCAGGAGAAGGTTATTGACCTGATGCTGGAAAAAACCGGGTTCGAGGACATCCCCGACATCATGGTCAACCAGGAGGTTCACAACATGATCCACGAGTTGGAACACGACCTTTCCCATAGGGGACTGGACATGGATCGGTACCTGGAAAGCATCGGAAGGAGTCTTGGCCAACTCAAGCTGGATTTCGCTGCCAACGCCCTGAAGAGGGTAAAGGTCGCCCTGATGATGAGGGCGATCGGGGACAGTCAGGGTACGGCGGTCAGCGATGCGGAGGTGCTGGAAGAGCAGGGGAAACTGGTCAACCGTTATGCCAATGACCCAGAGGCACAGGAACGGGTCAGGGGTGATGACTTCGCGGATTACCTGAGGGCCAATATCCGCAACCGAAAGATAATGGAATATCTGACGGAAAACGCCGTCATTGACTGAAACGAAAACTTACCCGGGAAGGGCCGTTCCGCTATAATAGGAACGGCTTTTCCGTTGGCCGATCGGGCCGCCCCTAAGAAGATAAAACCATGCCACTGCTCGGTGCCCACGTCTCCGCCTCCGGCGGCCTTTATAGGGCCGCGGAAGAGGCTGCCGCCCTTAAGCTGGACTCGTTCCAGTTCTTTACCCGTCCGCCACAGACCGGAAGGGCCCCGGAAATATCCGAACTGGAGGCGGAAAAATTCCTGTCCTCCTGCGGCAAACACGGACTGAAAACCTGGCATGTCCATGCCCCATACGTCATCAACCTGGCTTCTCCAGAGGGACGGATTCGCGGAAACTCCATACGCCTGCTGCGGGAAGAACTGGAAAGGGCCGATAGGCTGAAAAGCCGATCGGTCATTGCCCATGTCGGAAGTGCCGCAGGAAACGACCGGGAAACCGGAATGGGTATGGTTATTGACGGCATCAGGGACATTTTGAGAGGTTACGGCGGCAATGCCCTGTTTGCCGTTGAGACGACCGCCGGATCGGGCCACACCCTCTGTTCCTCCTTTGGTGAGATTGCCATGATCCTGAGGGAAATCGACAGCCAAAAACTGGCGGTTTGCCTGGATACGGCCCATGTGTTTGCGGCCGGATACGGCCTGGAAACCCAAGAGGAGGCCTCAAAGACACTGGGGGAGTTTGACGGGACCGTAGGAATAAAAAACCTGATTGCCGTTCACCTCAACGACTCCAGAGTAGGAAGGGGAAGCAGGCGGGACCGCCACGAACACCTCGGTTACGGAAAGATAGGTTCGGAAGGGCTTTTTAGCCTGCTGAACCACAGGAGCCTGAAGGATGTTGATTTCATAATGGAGACTCCGAACGATGCACGGCGGAAGGAGGACATTGCCACAGCCCGCCGCTGGCTGTCGGGGGAAATGTTTTTCCCTATTAAAAAAACATGAAATACGTTACCGTTTCCGCCAAAGTCAAGACCCACGCCAAAACCCGCGGTTTGGAGGTTGACGAGCGGGGAATCTACCAGATAAAGACACCCTTGGCTCCGGATAGGGGAAAGGCCAACGGTGACGTCATCGGCATCATAGCCGAACATTTCAAGACCAGTCGGGGATGCGTAACGATCGTCAGCGGCCAGACCAGCAACCGCAAGCTGATAAAGGTGCTGGTGCCGTAACCGCAACCCCAAATCCCTAAACCGGGTCGTTTCCGCCCCTGTTCCACGGATTACACCGCAACAGGCGACGAAAACCGAGGTAACATCCCCGCAGGATCCCGTGCCTGACTATGGCCTGATATGCGTATTCCGAACAGGTAGGCCTAAAGCGACAGCAACCGAAAGGGAAAAGAAACCGGAAAATTCCGCTATCTGGGGATAAGACCCGCTGGTATACCCTAATTGTCCACAGGACAGGTTTTTTGGGGATATCCATTAAGTTTTCCAGTTTCTTTTTCATACCAACAGGTTGGCCTTTTTCAGCAGACCATAAACCAAAACGGATAATTCATCAAAATTTAGCCCTAAAACCTTCTTATCAGCGACAAATACGCAATCAAAACCCTGCCTTATTTCCCCAACCCTGGCCCTGACCATTTCCCTCATCTGTCTCTGGAGGCGATTGCGGACCACGGCCCTCTTATCCACCTTAGTCCCCACCGTAAACCCAAAACGGCTGTCACCCAAACCGTTCTGGACAACCACGATCCTAAGCCCGGGGACAAAAAAACGCCTTCCCCTGCGGAAAATTCGACGAAAGTCACGTTCAGCGGTCAGGCGGTTCTTTCTGTTCAACATACCTGTATTTTAACCTAATTTTAGATACAAGAAAAACCGCGTTTCAGTGCGGTTTTCCGACTTCAGGATGATGGATGGGGTTATTCTTCAGAAACGGTCAGTTTCTTGCGTCCCTTCGCCCGCCGCCTTTTCAGAATATTACGCCCGGTTGGGGAACTCATCCGGTTTCGAAAACCATGTGTCTTCGCCCTTTTTCTCTTTTTCGGCTGGTATGTTCTCTTGGTGGACATAATTACGCATAATTAAACCGTGCGGTTGGATTGTGCCACAAACCAAAACGAAACGCAACCCCCTTGACGGTTATCGGTGTTTTGGTGTGGTGTAGTCTGTGGGTACCGGGATCGGTTGGGTTTATTCACAAACCTTACACAGGTTATGAACAAATTCACCCTTTCCAAATATCCACAGGTGTTTTAAACTACCTGAAGCCTCCATTCGGGGCTGGATATCCGGTTTTATTCCTATAGACTATTGAGGTATGACCAATCATGAGCTTTGGCAGGCGGTATTGGGTGAGCTTGAGCTGAACCTAAGCAAGGCCAACTTCACGACTTGGTTCAGGAATACCGGAATATCCTCCTTTGGGGACGAGCAGGTGGTCATTAGCGTCCCCAATACCTTCACCAAGGCCTGGTTGGAGAAAAAATACAATGATTCCATCCTGAAATCCATCAGAAACGTCAGCGGCAACCAGATAAGGAACTTATCCTATAGGGTCGATGCGCGCCCTGTATCCAAGCAGGTTTCCGAATCCCAGAACCAACAGTCCAATTACGGGACGCAGACGTCGACGGCCACCGCCATCCGGACCGACGAGAGGGACTTTCCGGAATGCTTTCCGGACACGGCCGCAAAACGGTCCGGTGAGGGGCGGTTGAACCCCAAATACACCTTTGATACGTTCGTGGTCGGCAAGGGAAACGAGTTGGCCAACGCGGCGGCGGCGGCCGTAGCCGAAAAGCCGGGGATAAAGTACAACCCCCTGTTCGTCTATGGCGGTGTCGGACTGGGAAAGACCCATATCCTTCAGGCCATCGGGAACGAGATGACCCGCCATAACCCGGACACCAAGGTGATGTACGTCACCTGCGAAAAGTTCACGAACGATTTCATCAGCGCAATCAAACACGGTCACGGCAAGGAATTCAAGGACAACTACCGTAACGTTGACCTCCTTCTCATAGACGACATCCAGTTCCTCACCGGAAAAGACGGGACACAGGAGGAATTTTTCCATACCTTCAACACGCTCCACGAGGCCAACAAGCAGGTCGTCCTGACTTCCGATCGCCCGCCGAAACAGATACCTGCCCTTGAACACCGCCTGGTTTCCCGTTTTGAGTGGGGAATGACCGTAGACATATCCAGCCCTGACCTGGAGACCAGGATCGCCATCCTGGAGACTAAATGCAAGGAAAGGAATTATGACCTTGACCGGGAGATAATCCACCACATTGCCACGGTCATCCAATCGAATGTCAGGGAACTGGAAGGGGCACTGAACAAGATAATCGCCTTCCACCAGTTCAAGAACATACGTCCCACGCTTGAGGCGGCCAAATCTCTCCTTTCCAGTTTTGGGGCGACCCATTCCAAAAAATCCGTTACCCCAAAAACCGTCCTGGACGCCGTCAGCGGATACTTCGACGTCAGTATCCAGGACATGCTCGGTCCAAGCAGGGAGAAAAAACTGGCCTTTCCCAGGCAGGTGATAATGTTCCTGATGAGGGAGGAGACCAGCATCTCGTACCCCAACATCGGCAAGGAGCTGGGGAATCGCGACCACTCGACGGCCATGCACGCCTGCGACAAGATAAGGAAGCAGCTGGAACACGACACCAAACTGCGGCAGGACATTGAGCTTATCCGACAGAGGATGTTCAGTGCTTAGGGAACAAGGGGTCGGCTGTTGAAAACCTGTTGAAATGCGGATAAGCTGACGGGATATTGTTCGGTGCGGCGGTAAAACCTAGGCAAAACCGCCTAAACCGCCAACACTGTTTCCACACCCATGAAAGACCGGACAGGATGTTTCCCCAAAAGATCCATAAAGGCATCCCATGATCCGAACAGGGATACCGATGAAAAAACCGCTTGGCTCAGCCTTTTTCCCCGACCTATCCCCACTTTCCACACCCCTACCGTTACCACTACATAAATTACTAACCCTAGTTGAACCGCTGTGAAATTCTCCTGCACCCAAGAAAACCTGAACCAGGGACTGTCCGTGGTCAGCCACATCGCCGGGAAGAACATCAATCTCCCGATATTGGGCAATGTACTGGTTCAGAGCGGTGAGAACCGCATTCTCCGTTTCATGACCACCAACCTGGAGATCGCAATCAACTGCACCGTCCGCGGAAAGGTGGAGGAACCCGGGGAATTCACCATTCCCTCCAGGCTGTTTTCCGACTACGTTTCCCTGCTTCCCAAGGAAAGGGTGGATGTCGTTCAGGAAGACAATTCGGTAACCGTTTCCTGCGGGACATACCAGACCAAAATGAATGGGATTCCGGCCTCGGAATTTCCGCTTATCCCGTCCGTCGAAAGGAAACAGAGGTTTCGCCTGAAGGTGGGGAATTTTCGGCGTTCGGTGGGCCAGGTCCTGTTCGCCGTCGCGCCCAACGAGTCGCGTCCGGAGATTAGCGGTGTCCTTTTCCGTTTTACGTCCGGAAAGGGAAACCCGAGACTCGTTCTTGCCGCCACGGACAGCTATAGGCTGGCGGAAAAGTCCATTCCCCTTTCCGCGGAAGGTTTTGCGGGCATCGGGGATGACCTGACGGTCATAGTTCCGTCCCGGACGGTTTCGGAGGTGGTCCGCATCCTGGGCCTTTTCAGGGACGGTATCGGGCTGGATGAGAACCTGGAGATTGGGATGGGCGACAACCAGGTGGTTTTCAGCTACGATAACGTCGAGATAACCTCCCGCGTGATTGAGGGCCGTTACCCCGACTATCGCCAGCTGATACCGGAATCGTGCGAAACAGATTCCGTAATCAGGAAGGATGACCTTCAGAGGGCCGTTAAGACCGCCAGTCTTTTTTCCAAGGTCGGACTGAACGATGTCCGGCTTGAGTTCAATCAGGACCGGGGAATACACCTCAGTTCGGTCAATTCCCAGACAGGCGAACACGCCGTTGATTTGGAGGGCAAGGTAAAAGGCAAGGATAACGGCGTTACCCTTAACTTCAAGTATTTTCTTGACGGTATAGGAAACATAGAGAGCGATACGGTCGCCGTTCAGATGGTGGACGGAAACAGCCCGGTGGTTATACGCCCAGTTTCCGAATCCGGGGATGTTTCCGACGATTACCTTTACATCATCATGCCGATCAGGCAGTAGGAAAAAATCACAGCGAAACAAAACACCCCGATAAGGGGGTGTTTTGTTTATGGTGATTGGGCCTGCCTATCCCTAATTCGTGACCCAAACCGACATCTCTTGCATTTGGACAGTCCCGTCGTTTAGGGTAATTTTGGCCGTTATCCGGTAGGTTCCGGATTGGGTCGGGGGCCTTTTCCAGGTGAAGGTCAGGTTGGGCAATGCGGGGTTCCTGACGGTACCTATCATTTCCACTGTCCCACTGCCGTTACTGACGGCCGATAGGCTGAATTCGGATATTGCCCGGTGTTCATCCAGCCTGATCGTTATGGGGTAGGGGAAGTCGCTCGAATGGAGTCGGGAATTCTGGTTGAGGTTTAGCCAGTATATCCCTATCGGACCAGGATCGGCGACCAGGTTTATGGTTATTGCCCGGGATTCGTTCCGGTTTCCGACGTCATCATAGGCCTTGGCGGTCAGTTGCCTGTAGCCCTTACCGAAACGGTTGGGGACAGTGGCTAACCCGCCGAACGGGGAGGAATCGAATGTCGCCATTACCTCGCCGTCCAGAAGGTATTCCACGCTCCTGATGCCCCTGGGAGCCGAGGCCTGGACCGAAAGGTAAACTTGCCTGTCTGTCCACGTGGAACCGTTCTGGGGGGCAGTTATCGATACCGTAGGGGTGTTTTCCGGGGTGTGAACGTCGTCTTTTTCGGTTGGTGGCGGCCTGAGCGTGATTCCCTCCCTTTCTGCCCATGCCGTAACCCCTTCCTCCCACCGGTAATATTGCGGGTCAACGGAAGGGTCGGCCGGCGGTTCCCCCCTGGGGTCACCCCTATCGACAAAATGGAGTATGGAATGAGGGGATGAGAATTCCATTTCCTCAACCATGTCCTCCGGCGTGTTTTCCGTTGCCAGCTTTCCGCTGACCTTGTCTATCCTGACCGTCATTGATGTGGAAGGTTGGCCGTCCAATACCGGTTTTCCGGTTACCGTTGGCTCGGGCGGAACGAATGCCTCTATAGGCGTGCCTTCCAGGGCCGTTTTCATGAAAACGTTCCATATCGGGGCGGCCACCCGGCTGGAATCCGCCCCTGGTTTCATTTCCGTCCCGTTCGAGTTTCCTACCCATACTCCGGACAGGAGGGAAGGGGTATATCCGACCGTCCAGGCATCCTTGAACCGGTTGGTGGTTCCAGTTTTGGCGGCTACCGGACGGTTACCGAGTGTCAGGTGGTTGTTTTCCCCGAAGATGTAGGCCCTGGAGGCGTTATCGGACAGTATGGAGGTTATTTGTCTGGCGGTCTGTGCGGAAACCACCCTCCTGGCCGGGACGGTCTCCGAGTCGTCCAGGACAGTCTTTCCGTCCGTGTCCTCCACCCTGACTATCAGTTTGGCCGGTCGAAATTCCCCGTCCTGCGGGAATACGGAAAAGGCGTTGATGTGCTCGAACGGGTAGACTTCCCCCCCGCCCAGGACCAGGGACAGGCCGAGTCGTCCCGGGTCGTTTAGGGTGGTGTACCCGAACCTCTCTGAATATTCGGCGAAAGCCCTCATTCCGACAAGGTATAGGGCCTTCACTGCCGGGATGTTCAGGGATCCGGCCAGGGCCTGTCGGATGGTGACAGGTCCGCGTTCCAAGCCGTCGTAGTTGCTCGGCCGGTATTCCGTTGAGAATTCCGTGTCCACGTCATAAAGCACGGTATCCGGGGTGTACCCCCTTTCGAAGGCAGCGGCGTAGACGATCGGCTTGATGGACGATCCTGGTTGGAGATACCCAAATATGTGGTTGAACTTTCCGTTATGCTCGTCATCGAAATAGTCGGCTGATCCGACCATTGCCATAACCTCGCCGTTTTTGGGGTTCATGGCCATGAGGGCGGCGTTCGACCCCCCCCACTTCTCAATGTTCTCCATGTTGTCCAAAATCGCCCTTTCCGCCTTTTCCTGCATTCCGGCATCCAGGGTGGTGATGACCTTCAGACCGCCGGATTCGGCCTGGTCACCGAATTTTTCCGCCAGTATTTCCCGGACCAGGAAAACGAAATGGGGGGCAATGATGTTGTCTATCCTCGGTTGGAGCCTGGAAAGGACATCGTCCGACTTGGCCCCATCCGCCTCATCCCTTGTCGCCATACCCAACTCGACCATGGTTTCGATCACGAAATGCGACCGGTCAACCAGCTCCTTGCGGTGGTTTCCGAACGGCGCATAGTAGGTCGATGCCTTCGGGATGGAGGCCAGCAGCGCGGCTTCTGATAGGGTAAGGTCCAGGGACGGTTTTCCGAAATAGCTTTGGGAGGCCGACTCTATCCCGTAGATCACCGAACCGTAGGGAATCTCGTTAAGGTACATTTTCAGGATTTCGTCCTTGGTGAACCGCCTTTCCATCTCTATCGACAGCACCAGTTCCTTAGCCTTCCTGGTGTAGGTTTTTTCCTTGGTCAGCATGGAAAGCTTCACCAGCTGTTGGGTAATGGTCGATCCGCCCTCGCCGCGGATGGTCCTGTTGAGGGTATTTTTCAGCAATGCCCGCAGGAACCCCTTTACGGAAAAGCCGTTATGGACGTAGAAATTCCTGTCTTCGGCGGCAATGGTGGCGTTTATGAGGTGGGGGGAGATTCTGTCCAGCCCCACAACCGTCCGTTTCTGGTCACCGTGGATCTCGTACAGGACGATTTCCCCGGTCCGGTCGAATATGCGGGTTGTCTGGGGCGGGTTTTGGAATTTGATGTTGTTGGGGTCAGGAAGGTCCTTGGCCAACCAGGCGAACGTTACGGCAGCGGTCACCAGTCCCGCTAAAGTCATTGCCGCCAATACGGTAACGGCCGTAAGCAGGTAATGCCTGGGGCGTCGCCCACCCTTTCCGTAGCCCCTTAAGGCAAACCTCCGGGAAAACGTCTTCCGCATCCCCCTGTCGATTATGTTATCCAGTCTTTTTTTCATCTGGTTTGGCGTTTAGGATGCGTTATCGGAAGCCATAATGGCCGCACCGATTACGTTGGCGTCCGTACCCAGCAATGACCGGGTTATCTTGGTTTTCAGCAGGGGGCGGTAGGGGACGGCTTTGCGAAATTCTGACTTGGCTTCAGCCAGCAGCCCGTGAACCGAATTCAAACCCCCGCCGACGACAATTATCTCCGGGTTGATGACCTGGGCGATTGCCGCCAGGCCCATACCCAACCAATACCCCGTCTCCAGGATCGATTCCCTGGCGAAAGGATCCCCCTTCCGGGATTTTTCCGAAATTTCCTTGGGGGTGTTTTCCTGACCGGTCTTTTCCAGGTAGCGGCGGACAATGGCCCTCCCCGAAACCAGTGATTCCAAATGGCCGTTCATTCCGCACGGGCAGGCCGGCCCGTTTTTTCCGCTGACCGTCATGTGCCCGATTTCCCCGGCCCCGTTGTCGTGGCCGCGGAAAACCGCACCGTTCAGCACGAGACCGCTTCCGACCCCTGTCCCTATCGTCAGGCCAACCATGTCCCCCAACCCCTTTCCGGCCCCGTGGCAGTGTTCGCCCAAGGCAAAACAGCGGGCATCGTTATCAACGGTTACCGGTCGACCGTACCTTTTCCTTACCATTCCGGCGATGTCCGCATTGTCCCATGACTTGGGCAGGTTGGGCCCCCTAATCAGCTTCCCCTTACGGAAATCGACCATTCCGGCGATTCCGACCCCAATGGCCGAAGCTTGCCTGTCCCAAACCGAATCAATGGCCTCAAACATCCTGGAAACGGACATTTTTCCAGTTTTGGGGTCAACAGTCGGGATGGATATCGATTTTAGGACGGTTCCGCGTGAATTTACCAGTCCGGATTTGATTTTGGTTCCCCCGAAATCAACCCCAATAAACAGTTTTTTGCCCATATTGCGGCCAAAATTAGATTTCTCCTCCAAGCCTCCCTATATGTCCTATCCTTAATTTATATACAATTTATCCACTATTATCAATAAGCTTGAATTTGGGGCCTGTTTTGTGGTTTGGGGATAACATGTGGGGCTTATCCATATTTTATCCACACCTTATCTGTTGTTTTTCCTTTAGTCATTCCCTCCGCAACGGTTGGGGTTTTTTGGAAGGGGACTGGAAACGTCCGAAACGGTATCGTGGTATCATTAATACGCTATGACACCTCAAGTTACCAAAGCCGGTTCGGTCAGGTTTTTCTTGAAACGAAACTGGCAGGTCATCTATGCCGTCATCCTGATCGTCCTGATTCCCGTAACGGTGGTGACGAACACCTTTTTCATAGTCAGCCGTTTTCGGAAGACGGTCGATGTTGAGCTCCAGCGGACCGCCCTGATCATCGGAAGGATGGTAAACATCACCGTCCAGGAATCGTTCGGGGACACGGCGGCCCTCCAGGAGAGGCTAATGACGGTGTCTGAGGCCGTTCCGGAGGTCAGGACAATGGACATACTTTCCCGGGAAGGGGATGACTTTAGGGTGGTCGCCAGTACGGACAGATCGGCGATCGGAAGGCTGGCGCACGGGCAGCAGAACGTGCTTTCCTGGTACGATACCCGACCGATCGCCTACCTGACCCGGAGCGGGCGATCGGCCGGCATGGACGACAGGCTTACCGCCCAGGAAACGAGGGGCAGCGAAAGGTTTTGGGGCGTGGTCATGCCCCTGACCGATGCGGACGGCGAGCGCCAATACCTGCTGTCGGCCAAGATGTCTTTGGGGCTGATGGATAGCCTGGTCCGGTCCAACCTTCTCTGGTCCTATATCTGGCTGGCCATCACCGTCCTGATGATAATACTGGTTTTGGCCTCCAATACCCGACTGTTCGAATACGCCATCCTGTTCCGGAAACTGAAGGAAGTGGACAAGATGAAGGACGACTTCATTTCCATGGCTTCCCACGAGCTGAGGGCCCCGATCACCGCCATTCGCGGATACCTTTCCCTTTTTCTGGAGGGCGCCTTCGGGAAGATGGAGGAGAAGCCGAAGGAGGTCATGAACACCACCCTCCACATCGCCAACCACCTGTCCGGATTGGTGGAGGATCTCCTGGACGTTTCCCGCATCGAGCAGGGTAGGATGGGGATGGAATACGAGGACGTTCAGGTGGAGGGCCTGATTACGGAAATAGTCGAGCAGCTTCGTTTCGAGGCCGAAAGGAAAGGGCTGTCTTTCGGCTGTGTCCGGCCGGAAACCCCGCTTCCGCCCATCCGCATCGACCGTTCCCGGATGAAACAGGTCCTCATCAACATATGTTCCAACGCCATAAAGTACACCCCCAAGGGCAGCGTGACGGTCACCTCGGTCCTGGACGGAAACGGCAGGGTGGAGATCAGGGTGACCGATACTGGTGTGGGCATGTCTTCGGAAGCCAGGGAGAGGCTGTTCCAGAAGTTCTATCGGGTTAAGACCGAGGAGACCAGGGATATTCCGGGAACTGGGCTGGGGCTATGGATAACCAAGCAGATCGTGGAGATCATGGGAGGGAAGGTGTTCGTGGATTCCATTGAGGGGATAGGTACCCAGGCCAGCGTGGTCTTTCCTGTTTCCGGTTCGGTCCGGGATTTAGGGCAGGGGGATGTGGGGGAAACGGATGTCCCGAAAGGGCCGGATGACGACCTGATCTGATGTTTTGGTATAGGGGCCTGTTTGGCATAAAACGCCCGCCAGCCAAAACGGCTTGCGGGCACCCTTGTCTTTGTTCCGGCCGGACCGAGGCGTCAGCGGGGCGTTTGGGCATGGGGAGCCCTGTCTTTACGCATCAGTTCCCTGGCCGTTTCCCACATCTCCGGTCGGTCATGCTGCCTTAGCCAGTACCACCACTCCACTCCCCAGAGATAGGCCTCGTCCATACCCATTCTCCTGGCGAACGAGACGTTGGACATTAGGCGCTTGGGATCCATGATGTCCGTCTGCCTGTCCAGGGGGATGTTCTCGATCGGCCCATCGGTCCACGGTTCGGCCTGGAGCTCGCTGATGATTGTCTTTCGGACCAGCGGACCGATCGCCTCGGCTCGGTGGCGGTAGGAGTTTGGGGTAACCGGCCAGTACAGGTTACCGAAGTACCGTGACCACACTACCCGGTAGGTGCTGATCCCAAGGATGTCCGCCAGGCCGGCGGCCCTGACCCAGGTGGAAAGCTCCCCGGATTCCGTGACCATCACCGGGCGGGCGTCAAGGGATTTAACCAGCGATATCTCCTGCTTTAGGAAATCGGCATCCGGTTTCGGACATTCCCCGAACGGGAAGAAAGGCTCGTTTTCCACCTGCCAGACTGTGACTGTCGGGTTGTCGCGGTATCTGATGACCGTAGCCTCCATGGCCTTGAGCAGACGCTGCCGGATCACTTCCTCGGGGAGGTATTTGGCCCATTCCGGAACGTGACATTCCGGCCAACGCGGCAGCTTCCGGCCGATCGCCAGGATCACCGTTCCCTGCCGTTTGGATATTTCCTCCAGTTGCCAGTCCAAAACGGAAAAGTCGTAGGACCACGGTTCAGGCTCCAGCTCGTCCCAATAGGCCGGTATCCTCCAATGGATTATGCCCAATTCGTCCATCGAGTCGGTAAGGGCGGTTTTCCAGTCCAACCCGAGCTGTTCGGCGTAAGGCTTGGAAAAGGTGGCCCCAAAGGTGACCGGCCGCTCCTCCAGACCAAGGTTGAGGGCAATTGCCCTGACCAGCAACAGGCCAAGGGCCAGGGACAGGAAAAATGCCGTCCAAACCGCTGTCCGCCTCCCTTGCCGAAACCACCCCCTTATTTTTTGTATGGCTCCCCGCATGTCCTGATTATATCACGGCGCTTACGGCAATCGCGCCGCTACCCAAAATTCTTGACGGTTTTTCTGGAATCGGGTAACATCCCTATTGTTCGCATAAGTAAGGTATAATATGCCAAACAAGAAATCGGCTTCCAAAGCCCTGCGTCAGTCCGAAAAGCGGTCCGTAAGGAACCGCAACGTCAAGGATTCCATCACCTACGGGCGTCGGATGCTTCGGAAGGCCATGGAGAGCAATGACATCCCGAAGGCCCAGGAATTGGCCAAAAGTGTCGTTAAGGGAGTGGATAAGGCTGTCCAGAACAAGGTGGTGAAGAAAAACACCGGCAGCCGAATCAAGTCCCGGACCGTCAAGGCCCTGAATCGCCTGGTTGCGGAACCGAAGGGAAAGTAAGCAAAAGCCGGAATCGGCGCACGTGCCTGTGCCCCGTTGCCGAAAGGCGGCGGGGTTTGCTTTTGGTGTTTTTCGTAACCCCCCTATCTTTCCCTTGTTTTCAGGGCACAGATCTTGGCCGTCAGGTTGGCGGTGAACAGGCCAAGGCTTATTTTGGGGAGGGCTGAGCCGGTTTTCAGTCCCCTTTCGATTCTTGCCAGGTCCCGCATCAGTTTTTCCAGAAGGCGGGAATCGTATCTTTGGGCCGCCTGCCAGGCTTTCTTGGCGGCAAACGGGTGCACACCCAACCGGGTCGCGGCGTTGGCCTGTCCTGTCCCGTTGGCCATCATGTCCCGGCAGAGCGCAATCAGGCGGAAATGGCGCTGCAGCAGGGAAACAACCTGGATTTCCGGCTCCCCGGCGGCCAGGAGGTTCTCCAGGGAAGTCATGGCCATGGTCCCGTTCCCGTCCGTGCAGGCATCGATGTACCTGAACACCGATTCCTCTCGGCTGCCGGTCACCAGGGAATCGACGTCCTGGACCGTTATCCGGTCCCTCTTGCCCGACAGGACCAGGGCCGTCAGCTTGGCGGTCTCTTGGTGGATGCGCCAGGAATCGGATTCAACCGCTTCCGTCAGCTTCCGCAGGGCCGCGGATTCGAAACAGACCCCACCTTCCGAGGCCGCATCCACGGCTGACCGCCCGGCCTCAAGCGGGGACATTGTCCGGTATTCCCGGCTGTATTTCTGCCTGAAAATGAGGTTAAACAGGGGTGATTTCGCCAGTTTTTTCGGGTCGGATTCCTCAAAAAAAACAACCACCGTACTTTCCGGCTTCCGCCCGATTATCCCCGCCAATTCCTCCTGGTCCCCCTTTGGCAGGCTGCAGAACCCCTCCAGGATGAGCATTTTCCTTTCAGCCAGGAAGGGAGAGGCGAAAATTTCGTTTCTGGCCCTTTCCAGTCCGTTCTGGGATGTCAGGCGGACGGTGTTTAGGCCGGAGGAGTCGCGGTCATGGCAGAACTTGGCCTTGGTCGCCCGAAGGGCCCGGCGGGACCTGAAGGTATCCTCTCCGTATATCAGGAAGAACATGCGTTTTCGTTAGGTTAATTCCAATTCCCCCATCCTTCCCCAATCCCGGCCGACCTTAAGCTTTACCTCGATCGGTACGGTCAGGTCGGTTACGGAAGCCATGGTGTCCCGGATGACCGGTCCGGCCCCCCTTTCCAGGCCCTCGTCCATTTCGAAGATCAGCTCGTCGTGAACCTGGATTATCATCCTGACGCCATCCCCAAAGCCGTCGCGGAGACGGCGGTCCAGGCGGATCATGGCCAGCTTGATCATGTCCGCCTCGCTTCCCTGGATCGGTGTGTTGATGGCCTGCCGTTCCGCCTCGGCCCGTTCCCTCTGGTTCATGGCCCAGAAATTCCGGAAGAACCGCCGGCGTCCGAAGATGGTCTCCACGTACCCGTCCCTGGCGACCTTGGCCTTGGTTTCCGAGATGTAGCGGGCCAGTCCGGGATGGATGGCGAAATACTGGTCAATGTATTCCTGGGCCTCCGCCCGCCCTATGTTGGCGCTGGCGGCCAGCCGGTTGGCGCCCATTCCGAACAGGATGCCGAAGTTGATGGCCTTGGCCACCCTCCGCTTTCCCTCCGCTTCCCCCTCCCCGAACATGGCGGCGGCCGTGCGCCAATGGATATCCTCCCCCCTCCGGAAGGATTCGATCATCATCTCCTCTTGGGCGATATGGGCGGCAATCCGCAGTTCGATCTGTGAATAGTCCGCGGCCAGGAGAACGGATCCCTTCGGAGCGACGAATCCCCGGCGGACCCGTTCCGCCCACTGGCTGTCCCGGGTCGGTATGTTCTGGAGGTTGGGGTCGGACGAGGAGAGCCTTCCCGTGGCGGTTACGGCCTGGTTGAACCGGGCGTGGATGCGCCCGCTGTCCGGATCGGCCATTTCCGGAAGGGTATCGGCATAGGTGGACCGGATCTTGGTCGCCTCCCGGTAGGCCAGTATCGGTTCGATGATCGGGTGGAGTCCGGCCATTTTTTCCAGTTCGGATGCGGCCGTGGACATCTCCCTGTTCTTTGCCGTCCTCTTCAGTCCGGCTACGTTCAGGGCCAGGCGCCCGAACAGGATTTCCTGCAGCTGTTTGGGCGAGTTGATGTTGAATTTCTCCCCGGCCAGCCGGTGTATCTCTCCGGTCAGGGCATCCAGCCGTTCCTTCAGTTCCGCCGAAAGATTCCGGAAATAGTCCCTGTCCACCATGACCCCAAACCTTTCCATTCCGGAAAGGACCGGCGCCAGGGGAACCTCAATGTCCCGATAGAGCGGGGTCATGCCCGACTTCTCGATCTGGCCGAGGAACTCGTCTGTCAGGGGGATGAGGTGCGGAAGTTCAGCGGCCAACCTTTCCCTCTTCCCGGCCGAATCGCGGTTTTTCGGCTCCGGTTCGATGTCCCGGTAATAGGCCAGCAGGGAAGGCAATTCGCTCTTGCGTTCCCCGGCCAGCATCAGGTAGGAGGCCAGCATCAGGTCATTGACCGTTCCGCCGGTCTTTAGCCCCAGGCTGCCCAAGGCCGTGGTCTCCCTCTTCAGGTCATGGCAATACTTGGTCGATTCGGGCGATGACAGTATTTTTTTCAGGGCATCCAGGTTTCTTTTGACGGTCGGGAGATCGAGAAAACGGTTTTGTCGGCCGTCGTTGATGCCGATGCCCAGTATTTCCGGGGAGGACGGACGGTCATCGGCCAGAAGGCACCGGAAGGCCATTTTTTCCGCTTTCCGGAGATTTTCCAGGAAAACGACCAATCCATCCTCTGTTCCGGTTTCCGGAAATTCCGTTCTTTCCGTCCGGGTGTCGGGTTCCTTCCCTTCCTTTTTTTTGGGGGTGACCGTGGTTTTCCCTTCCTCCCGCTCCTCCCGCGGGGAGGTAGGGGGAGATTCCTTGCCGTCCGGCCACTGCTCCAGCAGGCGGTTGAACTGCAGTTCCTCAAACAGCGGCTCAATCCTTGATTTGGGGACGGTCCGGTATTCGGCGGCCTTCAGGTCCAGGTCAATCGGCACGTCGGTCCTGATCCGGACCAGGTCCAGGGCCTTCAGGGCGTCGTTTTTTCCGTTAATGAGCCTCTCCCTGACCGATGCCCTCATCTTGTCGGATGGCCCCTTTTCCCCCTCGATCGTTCGGTAGAGTTTTTCGATTGAACCGAATTCCGAAATCAGTTGGCTGGCCGTCTTTTCCCCGATTCCCCTGACTCCGGGGATGTTGTCGGACGGATCCCCGCGTAGGGCCTTGTAGTCGATCATCTGGGACGGCCGGAGTCCGTAGCGCTCCTCCACACGGGCCGGGTCGTACGTGACCGTATCGGTCAGGCCGCGACGCATGGTGAAGACATGGACCCGGTCGTTGACCAGTTGGAGGGTGTCCAGGTCACCGGTCACGATGACCGTCCGCATCTCCCGGTCGGCTTCGCTGGCCATCCGGGCGACCGTACCGATGACGTCGTCCGCCTCATACCCCTCGGCGGTCAGGACCGGCACCCCCATCCGTTCCAGGATGCCTTCGACGATCGGAATCTGGGCGTAGAGCTCATCCGGGTGTTTGGCCCGTCCGGCCTTGTATTCGCCGTATTTCTCGTGCCGGAAGGTCGGCTGGGCCAGGTCAAAGGTGACTATCAGGTGACTGGGGCTGAATTTCCTGACGGCGGAAAGCATGGTCATCATGAATCCGTAGGCTCCGGAAATCACCCGCCCGTCCCTGGTGGCGAGCGGCGGCAGGGCATGCCAGGCCCGATGGAGGACGGCATTGCCGTCAATCAGGATCAGCAGCCTTTTCTGGTCGTTTTTCGGTTCGGTCATACGGCCTTATTCTATCAGATGGGGGACTTGCCGTCTTTCGCCCGAATGTTGCGGGAACCGGAAGGGGACTTGTTTTTTGGGCGGTTTCCGGTTAAGGTCGAATCAAGTAAAACAAAAAGGAGGAAACCTTGACAATCAAGGCCATTTTGTCTGATCTGGGCAATGTCGTCGCCGGATTTAAAACGCAGAGATACACTGACTGCTATGCGGACATCCCGTCGGTTCGCCGTCACCTGAACGGCGATCGAGAGGCAGCGGAAGGGCTGGAGGAAAAAATTCGGGATGTGCACCGTAGGGTCGAGATCGGTCTCCTGACCGAACCGGAATTCCGAAGGGAAATTTCCTGTTGTCTGGGCCTCAGACGAACCATCAGTTGGAAAGAGATGTATCGTCGTTTCTACGGCATCTTTACCCTGAACGAACCGATCCGGTACCTGTGGGAGAGATTAAGAAGGTCAGGATTGGTCTTGGTGGCCGTATCCAATGTCTGTCCAGGACAGGAGGAGGGAATGAGAAGGATCGGGGCCTTGGCCCCGTTCGATCATCTGGTCATGTCTTACAGGGAGGGTATTGTCAAGCCGTCCACGGAACTGATGGTTCGGGCCCTGGATCGGGCCGGGGCAGCGGCGGAAGAGGCGGTGTTCATCGACGACACGGAAAAAAACCTGGATCCGGCCATTGAATTGGGAATAAGGACCCATTGTTTCCGTGGATTTACTGGATTGCTCGCCTTTTTAGTGGATTGCGGGTTGGTTTCTTAAAAGGGGAAATCTCCGTTCGTAAGGGACGGCATCTTCGTTAAAAGACATCCGGGCACACTGTTTCGGATGTCTTTTGTCATTTCAATTCAAAACACCCCGCCGCCGGGGTGTTCGTTCGTCTCTGGAGGCCCGGGCGGGAATTGCACCCGCGCATAAGGGTTTTGCAGACCCGTGCCTTACTGCTTGGCTACCGGGCCGAATGGTAGCGATGTTTTTTTACCATGTTTTCCGGTCCGGCGCAAATTCCGGGTCAGGGGATTGGGTATTGTGTTGCGGGTAAGGATATCCCAAACAATAAGTCCCCGGTATTGGGAAATTCGGGAGGAAACCGCTATGGCCAGACGTAATTGTCCCAAACCCATGTTACCGCCCGTTCGGTCTCGCTGAAAACCCAATTCTGGGCATCGCTTCCGAAAATGACGGCAATGACCGGCCTTTTCCTGTGGTCCCTTACCTTAAGGGCCAGGTTCCACTGTGATTCGATCAGGTATCCGGTCTTTCCGCCCAACACATACAGTCCGTTGTTCGGATCGGTCAGCAGTTTGTTGGTGTGCTCCAGTTCGCGGATTTCACCGTCCATGGACATTACCGTCTGTTTCGACGTACTGGCGGCCCTACGAATTTCGTGGTAGTTGTCCATGGCGTAGGCCAGCATGACCGCCACTTCCCTGGCATTGGATACGTTATCCAACTCCAGTCCGGTCGGGTCGGCGAAGGCGGTTTCGGTCAGTCCGATCTCCTCGGCCTTCCGGTTCATCTCGGCCACGAATTCGGGGATGGACAGGCCGGTGGATCGGGCCAGGGCGTGGGCAGTGTTGTTGGCCGATCCGATTAGGGTGGCGTAGAGGAGGTTCTGGACCGTCAGCCGGCTGCCGACATCCATCCTTAACCGGGCCCCTCCCACCTCGTCCTGGGTCTCCAGTGTCATTACCCTGTTCAGGGGAATGCCACTATCAAGCACCACCATGGCCGTCATCAGTTTGGTGATGGACGCGATCGGCCATTGGGCGAGCGAATTTTTGGACAGCAGAACCTCCCCGCTGGCCGCATCCGCCACCAGCAGGCTGTCGGCCGTAACCAGACTGAACGGAAAGGAGGCCCCGGCTTTCATGGTCGGACCCCTTCCGTTCGCCCCGGGAAGGTCCAGCGGGGAGAGCGGATCGATTTTTCCCGCCGTGGTTTCCGGTGCGGTCCTGTCCGCGGTCTCGTCGGTGTCTGACGGTGCGGGAACGTCCTTTTCGGCAATGTCGTCGGGGGAATAGAAATACAGGTCTGACGGGTATTCCCCGTATCCCCACTTCCTTGCCCAATCTTCCAGATCGGTCAGTTGGTGGGTATCGGCCGCCGGACGGATGTTCCAGGTGGACGGATCAAAGATTTTCTGCAGGTCGGTTCGTTGGTTATAGATGTTTTTCAGGACTTCCCGGCAGGCCAGGTATTCGGAGCCGGGGGAATAGTCCCGGAGCCGTTCCGGGTATTCCCCGTATCCCCATTTTTTCGCCCAATCCTCCAGATCGGTCAGGTCATGCTTGGCGGTTTGGGTGTCCCTGATCCTCCAGTCCGTGTCCCGAAATACCGCCTGCAGGTCTGGTCTTTCGTGATAAACATCCCTAAGTTCCTCGGTGGGGGCGGCTTGGGAGAGGAATGGAAAAAACAGGATTGCCGAAAAGGCCAAGACCGATAGTGAGTGCCGTTTCATCCTAGTACATTGACCTTATTTCCGCCCCCGTATAGTAGTATTTCAGGATATCGATCCAGTTGGCCCCAAGGTGCTTGGCCCGGCCGTAGGCGTCGTTGGCGCTCATGCCGACCCCGTGTCCCCACAGGTCCAGGCCCGCATCGTAGGGGGCGGGGACGGAGACCAGCCAGGGGTGGGGGGTTGAGCTCCAGACCTCGGTCCAGGCGCGGGTGCGGCCGTCCGAGCGGGAGAAATAGGGGGTAACGACGATTTCCCCGCCGTACGTGACCACCTTACCCCGGGTCTCCTCCACGGCTTGCACCACTTGGGGACGGATCAGCTCTGAGGTGTAGCCGCGATACACCTGGTCGTTGCCGGTGGTGTCCAGGTCAAAGTATTCCGCCTTGTGCTTTCCGCCGATCAGCTTGACGAACAGGGCATAGGTTCGGGCCGCGGTGACAAGGGATTTCTGGTATTCCAGCGGCGAGCCGTTCGACGTTTCCGCCAGTCCGCGCATGTAATCCTCCACAGGCAGATCCTCCACCACCCACAGCTTGCCGGTGGCGGAGATGAAATGGAAGTCTATCTGCCCGCGGAACCGGTTGTAGTTGACCGTGGTGTCCCACACCGGGCGGTCCTCGTGGCTGGTGATCTCGAAGATGGTCGTGTCCGGGTTGACCGGCCGGAAATGGACGTGCTTGTGGGACTCGTAGGTGTAGCTGCCGTTGGTGACGGTGTATTTCCTGGTGGCAAAATCAAAGGTGGCGGTCGTCGTTCCGGAGAGGGTGACGACCGGTTGGTGGTCCCCGTCGATCAGGGTATAGGGGCCTTCGGCCCGGAGGGTCATCGATCCGGCCGATTCGAACAGGCCGATGCGGATGTTCGGTCCCTTGGGTCCGGAGGCGGACAGTTCCGGCTCGTATACCGTGCCGGACGAATCGCTGCCGGAACCGGTGGTGTAGCTGGGTGGGGTGGGGGAGAAGCCGTATACCTCGATCGGTACGCTGATTGTCCCGCCGTCCATCGGTTCCCCGTTGACGGACAGGCTGAAGCTGGCGGTGTACCGGCCGTTAGCGGACGGGGCCCTCAGGTTGATGTCGAAGAAGGATATCTGGCCCGGGCGTATCTCCTCGTCCTTCAGGGCGGCGGCCACCTCACCGTTCCAGTCCCCGCTTCGGAAGGAATAGGCGTTGCCGGCCTGGGCCATTAGCTGCGGGGTAGGGTTGCCGTTTCTCTTCCATATCTTCTGCCCGATGTTCTTGAAGGCGATTCGGAAATTTTCCGTTTCCCCCGCCCTGATGGACAGGCTGTCCGCGGAGGTCATCAGCTTGATTGCCCTGTATCCGGCGGTAGGCTTTCCGGAATCCTCGCTTACCTCGATGTTGACCGTGAACTGTCCCCCCTGGATCCAGGCGGTGTCTTCGGCGGCCAGGCGGAAGGATTCCCTGTACTGTCCGGGATTGAGCGGGGCCTGGAGCACGAACCTGAACCTTCCCGTTGCGCCGGGTCTGACTTCCGTCTCCTCCAGCCGCGTCGGCTGTTCCGCGGACATCCAGGAATTGTCCGTGAAGGCGCTGTTGCGGTAGTTCGGATCGGCGGTATAGGCGGAGACGAACCGCCGGTCATCCCGCCGCCAGGTGGCCTGCCCGGTGTTCTTGAAGACGATGGAGAATTCGGTCGATTCGCCCGGGGCCATGGTGACCGATACGGTTTCCGAACGGAGCATCTCTTGGGCGGACCAAAGAGGTGCGGCGGCCTTGGTCGAGGCAGGCAGGACCGATGCGAGGACGGAAATGGCCAGGAACGTCGCCGCAGTTTTGAGTGTTGTCTTTGGGCTTGGTTTTCTCATATGCCTTAATTATATCATGGGGGGTGCTATAATTGCCCATGTCATGTCTTTGACCAACCGCATCCTGGGCAATACGGTCATGCAGGTCGGCGGCAAGTTCGCGGGCACTTTTTTCGGTATCCTGACGGTAATGGTCATGACCCGGCATTTGGGACTGGAGGGTTACGGCCAGTTCACCACCGCCACCTCCTTCCTGCAGTTTTTCGGCGTTTTGGCGGATTTTGGCCTGACCCTGACCCTGATGCGGATGATCGCCAGGCCCGGGGCGGATGAGACGGGGCTTTCCGGAAACGTTTTTGGCCTGCGCCTGCTGTCGGCCGTCGCCTGTTTCGGCGGGGCGGCCCTGTTGGGCCTGGCCTTTCCCTACCCGCCGATAGTCAAGCTGTCCATTGCCGTCGGTTCCCTCTCCTTCCTGTTCATGTCCCTGACGTCGGTCTTGGGAGGGGTCTTCCAGAAACGGCTGGCTACGGCCAGGTTTGCCCTGGCCGAGGTTTTCGGGCGGCTGTTGCTGTTTATGGGGGTTTTGCTTGTCGGTTGGCTCGGTTACGGTCTCCTGGCGGTCATCCTGATGCTGGTCTTGGGCAATGCCCTGCAGTTCGCCATGAGTTGGGTCTTTCTCCGCCGCCTTGTTCCGGTCCGGCCCCTTTTCGAGATGTCGGTCTGGCGGGAGATAGTTTCGGAAAGCTGGCCCATCGGCGTGACCACGGCCCTGAACCTGGTCTATCTCAAGGGTGACGTCATTGTCCTGTCCCTTTTCCGTTCCCAATCCGAGATTGGCGTTTATGGGGCGGCCTACAAGGTTCTGGACGTCATCACCGTCATCCCCGTGGTCTTCATGGGCCTGGTAATGCCGGTTCTGGCAGCGGCCTGGTCATCCGGGGATAGGTCTCTTTTTTCCCGCCGGCTGGACCGTTCCTTCGGGTTCATGACCATGCTCGCCCTGCCGCTGGCCGCCGGGGCCTGGGCGGTCAGCGACGACCTCATGGTCCTGGTCGCCGGAACGGATTTCGTCCGGTCCGGTCCGATCCTGGCGATCCTGATGGTCGGGGCGGCCATGGTCTTTTGGGGCGGGCTGTTCGGCCATGCCATCGTGTCCCTGGGCCTGCAGCGAAAGATCATCTGGGCCTATGCCGCCGATGCGGCCGTCTCCTTTGCCCTGTATTTTGCCTTGGTTCCGGACTACGGAAACGTGGCGGCGGCCTGGGTGACGGTTTTTTCCGAGGCCTTCATCGCCGTGGCTACGGCGGCCATGGTGTTGGGCAGGAGCAGGGCCCGCCTCTCCCTTTCCCTGCCTGCGAAGAGTTTCCTGGCCAGCGGATTGATGTATGCCGCCCTTTTGGCCTTGCCGGATTTTCATGTCCTGTTGAGGGTCTTGTCGGGTACGGTCGTCTATTTCGGCCTGCTGTTCCTGATGGGGGGGTTGAAACGGGAGATGTTGGTGGGGGTGTTGGGGCGTCCCATATCCCCTTGACAAAACCGTATTTTCGTGCGATTATTTCCGCAATGTCGGAACCTTAAAAAATCGGGGAAACCCGGCGGAAATGCGGCAGGCCTGGTGTCCGGCAATCGTGCCGGACCGGAAGCGGGCCGCAAGAACGGCGACCGGAACGGTCGCAGATCGGAGGTGTCTAATGACACACAACCATTACTTGGTCAATGCCAACCTTTCGGAGTTCTCGTCCTGCCCGACCGAGGAAAATATGAAGAGGTCGGGTGAGTTCAACTGGGCGTCGGACATCTTCGACGGACGGGAGTGGAATGACTCCTACCGTCTGGACGGCAAGGAAGTCCCCAACCCCGCCAAGGAAGGGGAAGAGAACTTCTTGGTGAAGGTGAAGGATTTCGGAATGGACATCTTGTCCGAGGACGCCATCAGGTGGGGACTGAACGAGAAGAGTGAATTCGCCCCGGACGGATCTAGGCCGGCGACCTTGGCGGAGGGCCGGGCATTCGCTAAGGCTCACCCGACCCTTCAGTTGAATTTTCCAGTCGTTCTTTTGGGCTCGTTCGCCCTGCGCAGCGGCTATCGCCGTGTGGCGGTGCTGGACCGGTGCGGCGGCAGGCGCGGTCTCGGCGGTGGCTGGTTCGATTACGGCTGGGGCGGTGGCTATCGGTTTCTCTTCGTCCGCAAGTAGCCTTCCGGTTAGGAACTTGGTTCCGTCAGCTCGCATCGTTTCGGTGTGGGTTGGCGGGACTTTTTTATATTCGGGCCTCTTTAGGCACGGTGACGCTAAAATAACCTGCGGGAAGAGATTGGAATATCCATTGGCTGTCCGGTGAGGGATAGCCGAACCGTATTTTAAGCGTTTGTTTGCTATAATCAAACAGCCTTATGACCCCAATCGGAATAGCAACATTGGCCATCCCCACCCTCGGCTTCCTGGCCTTGGGCTATTACCGGCGCAGTTGGGCCATAGCCGTTTTCTGCGCCCTGCTGCCGGTCTATCTGATCCGCCTCAAGCTCGGTTTTCCTGGCTTGCCGGAGATCCCCTCGACTTTTCTGGAGGTCCTGTTTGCGGCGATTTTTGTCCCGTGGTTTTTTGGCCGGGGGTTGAGGCCGGAATCGTGGGCCGGACTGCGCCGTTGGGCCATCCCCATCACCCTGATCCTGACCGGCTCGGCGATCGGAATCCTGGTTTCCCCGGATCGCCTCGGCGGTTTGGGCCTGTGGCGGGCGTATTTTTTGGAGCCCATCCTCTTTTTCGCCGTTTTTACCGATACCGTCCGCGTTTCCAAAGACCGGGCGGCCGTTTTGGCGGGGATGGCCGTCAGTCTGGCCGCCATTGCCCTGACCGCCGTTTTCCAGAAGTTCACCGGCTACGGCATCCCTGATCCGTGGTGGACGGCATCGGTCCGGCGGGTCACCTCCTTCTACGGGTTCCCGAACGCCATCGGACTGTACCTGGCGCCGATCGTCGTCTTGGTGTCCGCCTGGGCCGCCGACCTGTTTTTCCGTCCCGGCGGCCGCCGTCGGCCGTGGCCGTACCTGCTGGCCGTCGTCGCTGTCCTGGGTTTCTTGGCCTGCCTGTTTGCGGTCTCTAAAGGCGCCCTGATCGGTATGGCCGTGGCTTTGGCCGTTTATGGGCTGTCGGTCAGGAGACTCCGACCGCTGGCCCTCACGGCCGTCATCGCCGTCTGTCTGGCCGTCAGCCTATACCGCCCGCTCACCAGCCTGGCCGGAAACATCTTCGCCGGCCGCGACGCCTCCAGTTCGGTCCGGCTGGTCATCTGGAACGAGACCCTGAACATGCTGTCCGACCGGCCGATATTCGGGGGCGGCCTGTCCGGCTATCGCCAGTCGGTCGAACCGTATCACCGGGCCGGACACATCGAGCTTTTCATGTATCCGCACAGCCTGCCGCTCAATCTCTGGACCGAAATCGGCCTGATCGGGCTGGTCGGGTTCGTTTGGCTGTTAGTCCTGTTTTTCGTCCGCAACATCAGGGTCGCCCGGAGAGGCCGATCCTGGTTGCCGACGGCCCTGCTGTCCGCCATGGTCTGCATCCTTATTCACGGTCTGGTGGATGTCCCGTACTTGAAGAACGACCTGGCCTTTCAGTTCTGGATCCTCGTCGGTTTGGCGGAGAGTCTGACGGTGTATGAAATATGAAAAAAGAAGTTGAGATCCTCTGCCGCTTGGGCGGAACGAAAAGGACGGCCCTGCGGAAACTGTCCGCCCTGGAGCCGGTGGGCACCAAGCGGACGGTCGATACCTACTATTTTGACCCCAAGCGCCCGGCCCTCCGGCCCAAGAAAGGCCGGCTGACGGAATGTTTCCGCTTGCGCCGGCAGGGGGACGGGTGCCGTCTGGCCTACAAGGTGGACCATTTCCGCCGGGGGGAGTGGATGTATTCCGACGAGCACGAGACGGCCGTGGCCGAAGCCGATGTGATGGAGGCCATTGTCTGCCGTTTGGGGCTGAAGCCGCTTGTTGTGGTGGACATGGTCAAGCACCTGTTCCGTTCCCCGGAATACGAGGTGGCGGTGGAGGAGGTTCGCAGTTTGGGCCTTTTCATCGAAGTCGAGAGCCGGAGGGCGGTGACGGAGGGGGAAGTGGCGGCCGAACGCCGCCGGATACGCGCCTTCCTTTCCGGTTTGGGTCTGGCCGTGGGGGAGGAGATGAACTCCGGCAAGCCGGAGCTGCTGCTGGCCCAAAAGCCGGGGAAGGGGTAGTTTTGCGGGCTGAACCGGGCATGTTCCCGTTTCCCCCGGTCTGGACGATTGGAATTGGCCGTGATAGTTTGTTGTAGTCGGTGCGGATCGGCGGTGAAAGTCCCCGTGTGCGCCTACGCCTATGGCATTACGGACACGGTGAGGGGGGATTTTAGCAATAAAACAAAAACGAGATAGGTTTTAGGTTTTCACGGAGGGGTGCCTGAGAGGTCGAAAGGGACGCACTCGAAATGCGTTGTCCGGGCAACTGGACCGTGGGTTCGAATCCCACCCCCTCCGCCAGATTTTCATAAATGAGGGGAAGGATCGATCCGAAAACGGTCATCTATCCGGACGGTTGGGGCGGCCACGGCGGTCTTGTGGAGACGTAGGTTATCACGGACATTTCCGATGTGTTACCATAAAACCGTAAAGGTTGTCGCATTTAAGTTATTTTGCCCTCGGTATTCAGCGTCTTGAATTGCTTGAAATGCGGCTTGGGAGAATCTCAAACGAAGGTATCGGTAAACCAGCAAAAATATGAGAAGAATGGGGCGGGTAAAAGGGTTTAAGAAATTTTTTGCGCTCAGAAAAAATACTCTCGAGAAAGGCCGGTGGTTTTATGGGCCACGGACGAGGCGCACCCGTGTTGAAGTTCCGCGGTCGCAAAGGCTGTTTTCCGGCGCCCTAAGGGGCGGACTCACTGTTTTTATCTCTGTTTTGATAGTTTGCGGGGTTGCTTATGCCGGCACCATAACTCCGCCGAGCGGAACACCCTCGGCCCAATTCTACACTCTTTCGGAAATCTACAACTTTATAACCGACAATACCGCCGCAACCGAGGGTGACCATGATTTCACCTTTTCAGACGGCCTAGCCGGCACAGGCCGCACCCTAACCGAAATTTACGGCGCCTTGGCCGGTTTGATTTCCGCCGATCAGGTCAAAAAAGACAGGACTTATCTCGGGGTAACGGGCACCTTAACTCCCGATGGCGGCACGGCCGTTGTCGCCGACCTGTTCAACGGCAAGACCGCCAACCTGACGGGCGATTGGAATCTGGACGGGGGGACCCTTAGTCTTGCCTGCGATACCGCAACCTTTGATGGTGCGGGAAATTTAGTTTCCGATACCCATGACGGAGACGGAGACGGAACGAATAGGTGGTGCATAACGGATACTGATGACGTAACGGCCGCTGATGTGCTATCCGGCAAAATGGCGTGGATTAACGGCGCTGCCGCAACAGGCACCATGGCCAATAACGGCGCGTTCGCCCTAACCGCCAGCTCAACGGATCAGGAAATCGCCGCCGGCTATTGGGACGCGGGCACTTTGGCGGGAGACGCGGATTTGGTGGCGGGAAACGTCAGAAACGGCGTCAGCATATTCGGGGTAGTCGGCAACATGGTTGCGGGCTACCTTTTTGGGGACGGCGATGCTTCGAAAGTGCTTACTTCCGCTGCGGGCAATGACGGGGACAGCTCCTATTTGGCCGACAACCTGACGGCATCAACGGTTAAGAAGGGCGTTGGTTTCGGGGTGGGTCCGCTTACGGGGCTGTTTTTCGGCGACACCGACGCTTCCAGGGTTTTGACCACCGCGGATGGCGGCGGTGCGGCAAAGGGAACCTATGACGCGTCAAATTTGTCGCCGACAACGGTTAGAAAAGGGACGGCTTTCGGGGTTTCCTCAACCGGCGCGTATTCTGGCTATCCGGGGTCTGGATGGGCAGGGTCAGGCGGTTCGACGGGCGCCTATTCGTGTGAATATTGGGACGATGACGGTAACCCGGGAACGCCTGATGTCGCCACGGGATGGTATTGGTTTGAGGACGGTAACGGCGACGGTGACGATGCCGATCCGGATGATCCGGAGGACGGTCTTTGTGTCCAGGCCGCATCACGCGCCGCCGGCTTGTCGTGGAACGGCTACGATTACGAAACCAATTACGATGCCACCTACATTGCGGGCTATACGTGTTTCGGCAGCTTCCCCAACGGCACGGTCAGTTCGTATAACGGCCTTGACTCCACCGGCGCGCTCGATACGACATGGAATGACGGGGATTGCGCGTTGTGCCAAGCCGATTGTTATGATGGGGTAAAGGACTTGCCCGACCAAGGGTCATACACGTGCGAGGGCGGGTGTGTTGCCGGGGCCGACGGCTATAACGGGCCCCTAACGCCGGGGGCTTTGGGCAATTGGAAGGGAACCAGATTGCCGAGTTCCGCCGAATTTTTCGGATTCTGTAGCACTGGCGGGACTAATTCGGGGGTAGGCGAATACGAGACGGGCTGCTCATCCGATGTTACGGGCGGCACCTATGGCGTACAGGTCGGCAGAACGGGTGAATGCATAGACCCCATTGGCTGGGAATGGCTTTCGGAGCAGCACTCCACCACCTCTGCGCGGGTAGCCGGCAGTTACGCCTGTTCCAACTTCAGTTACGGTTATGTCTACTTTGGCTTCAGGTTCCGTGCCGTCTTCCGCCCGTAGTGATTTCCCGTCTTGACGATTTGGCAATTGGATTGATTTGAATATTTGAACCTCGAAATTCATTTGTAAACCTTTCGTCGTCAAAGACGGCAAAGGGGCCATCGAAAACCGTGTCGCAGGCTCGGGACGTGTCGCCCGGATCGAGTGCCTTCGGGACTTTCTGGCTGAAATGCCACAGTTTGCTTTTGGGTTTTTTCACGGGGTTGCGGCCTATCGCCAAATGGTTATGTGGTATGATTATTCCGTAGGCACTTATGGGCAGGGAAATTCCGAATAGAAATTTATTTTTTGCCTTGTTTTTAACGCTTCTCATAGGCGGGTCTTTTTCGCTTTTCGGTAAATCCGCCCTGGCCTCGTCCACCGACGGCACTGTTGATGGGAGTTTCAAATACGCTTGGGGAGAGAACGTCGGATGGATTAATTTCGGCTGCGATAACTGCAGTGTCCACGTTACGGACTCCGCTCTTTCCGGCCATGCTTTGGGCGAAACCGTCGGTTGGATAAATCTGGAAGACGTGGTGAACGACGGCCAGGGCAGCCTGTCAGGCTACGCTTGGGGAGAGAACGTCGGTTACATAAAATTCAATCCGGCCGGCGGCGGGGTAAACATTGACCCTTCCGGTGAATTTACCGGATCGGCTTTGGGGGAAAACGTCGGCTGGGTGGTTTTTGGCGGGGATTACGGGGTCAAGACCGATTGGCGGCCGCAGGGCGCAAGGCCTGCCTGCAACAACTCCTTGGATGATGACGGCGACGGCAAGATCGATTACCCGGCAGACCCGGGATGTTCTTCCTTGGACGATACGGATGAGACGGATCCCGTTTTTGGCGGAGGCGGAGGCGGAGGCGGAGGCGGTGGAGGCGGAGGAGGCGGGGGTTTGCCGCCAGAGGCGTACAATCCGCCGACAGCGCCCGAAGGCGGGTTTGGGATTTTAATAAACGACAACGCTGCGGAGACCGATTCCCGGAGGGTTACCCTGACCCTAATGGGCGGATCGGATACCAAGACGGTTTGGATTTCCGAAAAATTTCAATTTCCGGAAGGTTTCCAGGTTTCCTACGATTCTTCCTTGCCGCAAGTCCCGGTTTCTTTTGACCTGTCCTCGGGCGAAGGCACAAAAATCGTTTACGCCAAGTTCTGCACTCAGTGGGGCCGGTGTTCCGATGTTGTTTTTGACGGCATAATAAGGGTCGGGGAAACGGTGGTTGAAAAGATAGTGGAAGTCCCGAAAAAAATCGTTGAGGAAATCAGGAAGGTCCCGGGAGTTATCGCCCCGCTAATTCCCGATTTTTCGAAGCCCAAGCCACCCGAAGTGCCGGATGGGAAATCGGCGCTCAGGGAAGCCCCCCCGGTCTTTCGGGGCAAATGGCGGCTTCTGCCCTCTGACCCGATCAGGGAGTTTGTCTTGGCTCCCCTGCCCAAAGGAATCAGGAACCTGGCCAGAAAATTTCCGGAACTCGAGATAACCCTTAGGGAAGTCGGCGTCAGCAGAATTACGGATGTCGCCAAACTAAAATCCGTAAAACTGACCCTGCCCGGGATGACGGAAAGAGTCGGATTGCCGACGGCAAGGATTGAACCCGGCAAGTTTGCCCCGCCCCAAGGCGTTCCCGTAGCCAGGCTTTCTCCGGCGGCTAAACAGCAATTGCCGACGGAAATCGTCTTTGCCAAAACCGGCGGCGAATTAGTTGATTTCAGCATTGCCCTGACGGTTAACGATAGGGGCGAACCGCAGCAGAGAATTTCCACGATTTCCGGCAAGCCCCTGCAATTGGCGGTGAAACCCGACAGTCCGGTCAGGGGCGTCAGGGGTTACGTGGTGTTCAGGTCCAGGGCCAGCCAAGCCGCATCCGTTGATGTCCCGCTCGGTTCCTTGTTGGCATCGGTGGTTTTTGCCAACCCGGCTTTTGCCAAGACGCAGGACCAGCCCGTCAGGGTTGAGGAAAAGCTGGTTTTGCTGGAGTTCGAGTATGCCGATCCAGACGGCGACGGAATCTATACCGCGGAGATTGACGCGCCGTTGGTTGCGGGCGAATACGAGATCATCACGGTCATGGATTTCGATGATTCGGGGCTCGGGAAAAAGGAAATCCGTTTGACCGTTGTGGTCGATCCCGAAGGGTACGTTTATGAGCGGGACGGCGACAGGGAAACCCGCATCCCGGGAGCCGTTGTCTCCATTTATTGGCTGAATCCCGAAACGAAACAATATGAGATGTGGCCGGCAGGGGAATACCAGCAGGAAAATCCGCAGACCACCGATGTCAGGGGCACCTACTCGTTTTTGGTGCCAGAGGGCCACTATTACCTTAAGGCCGAGACTCCGGGTTATCTTGCCTACGACGGCAGGCCGTTTGAGGTCAGGGAAGGCTCCGGCGTCCACATCAATATTGAAATCAAGACTAAATACCGGTGGCTGAAGATCGTCGATTGGAGAACGATTTTACTGGCCATCGTAATAATTCTGCTGCTCTATAACTTTTATCGTGATAAAGCCAGAGAGCGGTCGGTGAGGTAAGGAAATCTATGAATAAACCAAAAACAACCCCGGTCCTTGTCGCGGTTCTGCTCGTCGGCACCGTCTTTTTGGGCGTCAGGTACTTTTCCGTCGCCAAGGAGCTTCGTCAGACCCGAAGCGCACTGCAGACCCAAACGGTTAACGAAAAAGTTCTGGAGTTCACCAAATTCTTCATTGGCGAGGTTTTGAGGGCGGACGGTGAAATTGATTTTGACACAAGGTTGAAACTGGAGATTGCCGTCGGAAATCTGGATGATGGGGAAATTTTGAGCCAATGGAAGAGGTTTGTTGGCTCAGAGACCGAAGCCGAAGCGCAGGAAGAAGTCAAAAATCTCCTGGAATTGCTGGTGGGCAAGGTGAAGGTCAGGTAAAAAACCGTGTGTAACGGGAAACAAAACCGGCCGTGATGGTTTGTTGCGGTCGGTGCGGACGTGCGGCAAGAGTCCCCGTGTGCGCCTATGCAAGGGCATGGCGGACACGGTGAGGGGGAATTTTAGCAATAAAACAAATAAGGGTTTGTCGAGACAAACGCAAGACCGTCCGGAGGGGCGGTTTTTTGATGAAATTGACTATCTTGTGCTTATGCTGTACTGTAGCCTGTCACAGTCTGGTATACTAAACATAATATGGGTCAACCAGATAAGCTCCGAAATTTAATCCTATATATCCTGTCCCACCAGGATTATCAGGAGGGCGGCGTAAAGAAGCTGAACAAGCTGCTTTATTTTATTGATTTTTATTTTTATCGCGATCATGAGCGGTTAATTTCTGATGCAAAATACGCCAAGGCCCCAATGGGGCCAGTCATTGATTCTTATCAGGAGGTATTTGCCAAACTTGTTGCGGACGGAGACTTGAGGCTGATTGAAGATGTCAGCACGAAGGTATACAAGCCACTTCGTCAGGCTGAGGTAGGGATGTTTACTTCCGAGCAGGTCGATCACATATCCAAGGTGCTTGATCGATACGGAAAATTGTCGGGACGCGATCTCGAGTGGATCTCCCACCAGCAGCAGCCGTGGGTTCTGACCGAGAATTTTGGCGACATCATTGATCCCGACCTTGCCTTGTTGATTGATGATGAGGTGAGCGATTCCGACACCAGTTTTATAGAAAACGAGAATCTTAGGAACGAGCTGCAAAATCTCGCCAACCAGGCCGATTAGGGAGAGGCTTGCTATGGGAGAAATCGTAATCGAGGTAATTGAGTCGTTGGATAGACAGGTCAACGACCTTTCCTCGTCGGATTCAAAAATCAGGAAGCTGTTCAATAAACAGCGGCGGTTCATGTCACTGAACCCGCATTACTCATCGTTAGGAAGGAAGAAATTGCAGAACGTATTTGATCAGTACGGGAACCAATTGGAGGAAATCAGGCTAAACAGGTACTGGCGGATCGTATTTATCGTCAGGGATGAGGGGCAGAGGGTGGTTTGGTTGAAGCTTTGCGATCACGATGAAATTGCAAGAAACAACCGACTGTTCATTGATGGCCATCCGGAAGGGCCGCCGGCCATTTGATTAATTTGAGTGGGGAAGCCCCCGGACAAAACCGCCCTTCCGGGCGGTTTTGTCCGGAACCCGTTGGATTATTTGACCCCTTTTTTCAAACCCAAAAGGGGCTTTTTGGGGAGAGAGCCGGGTCTCCCGAATCTTGACCTATTCGGACAGGAATGCTAAGGTGAGTCCGTTGCGGGCGATGGTGCCCATAAACGGCATTCTTTAAAAATTTTAGAACGGAGGAAAAGAGTAAAATGGGTTTTAAAAAAACAAAGAAGATCAAAAGGTTAATGGAAAGATATCCTTTCGTGTCCGACATCCTGTCGGAAGACCTGGAGCCGCTCGACGGCAACGGCGGAACGGAGGTTAACGAACTTGCCGTCAGCGTAGAGACGGCCGACGGGAACCTGATGTTTCGCCGCGCCAACAATGTCGGCCTCGGCGACTCGTCGTTCGCATTCTGCATCAAGGGGGGCAAACACGAGGGCCAGGTCATGAAAAAACGGGGGGAATATTTCTTTGCCGTTGACGGCGACGGGAAAATCATAAATCGTCTCAATTGGCCAAGGAATGACGGGGAAAGCAGGCAAATAGGGGACGAGATTTACGCCCACAGTATATTTTGGGTGGAAAGGGAATCCGGCCTTGACTCTACGGAAAGCCGGATGCCAATTTGGGACAAGGTCCGGTACCTTGTCTGGGTTACGGTAGAGGCGTGGCATGCCCATACAAAGGGCGAATTATTCAGTGAAAGTTATTCGCGTTCGGTCAGGGTCACGATCTATCGCGCGCCGGGTCAGGGTTTCAGGCGGTTGTATCAGTCATCAAGCCCTTATAGGAATCTCTCGCTCGACAAGCGAATGGTGGAACGCAGCCTGAAAAGGGGGGACTGTTGTGTCGTGGGCATGCTGGGCATGCTTTACGAGTTGGGTATGTCTTTTCGAGACAAGGTGTGCCCAAACGGGGTGAATCGGAGGCCTAATAGTGGGGGTAGGGTTTTCTGGATTTTCGAAAACTTTTGGATAGAGCGCGTGGTGCGAGCCGGACACGATCGAATAACGATCGGGGAAGGTCCGGCATATATCACGGGGATGGAGGGTCAAGTCTACGTTGTGTTTGAGTTTTTCCGGAATTCGGACATGAACGTTCCCGACCAGCGAGGTACCGTTCCCCAAATCCGCAACCTCGTGAGAAAGGCAATGCGTATTTTTGAGGAAAACCCGAGGATACGCAGGGCTTTCCGGTCCGTGTAGTATGCAGTAGGTAGGTAACGTGTGGCATAAGGGGTGTGCGTAGGGAAATCCGCGCACCCCCTATTTTTTTTGCCGCCCTTTCCCGAATGTGCTATAATAAAAAAATCAAACGTCCCACCGGGACCGCATAACTCAAAGCTAAGCGTAAATCGTATGGGAAACAGGTTTTTGGCCATTGGCGTCTCCGTGCTCGTTTTTGCCTTTGCGACCGGGGCACATGCCGTTGCCCCGAACGGGGAAAGCGGAACGGGAAACCGCGTTCAGCAACAGGCCCAAACCGCCAACCGGGGCGAAACAACCCAGCTCCAGAACGGCGAGCGGCAGCAGGCACGGGCACCGGGGAATTCGGACCTGGCCGAACGGAGAAGGAGTCGGGTGGCTGATGCCGTGCGGGAGATGCTGCAGGTCGCAGACAGGAGCGGCGGAATCGGCCAGCAGGTGCGGGATATTGCCCGGGCCCAAATCCAGGGCCATGAGGGACTGGAGGCAAACCTGGAAAGGATCCGGGGCCGAAGCGGTCTTGCCAGGTTTTTTTTCGGTCCGAACTACGGTGAGATAAACAGCGCCCAAAGGGCACTGGAAACGAACAGGGAACAGGTCAGGGAGCTGAACCGGGCCCAAGGGCAGGTCGTCGATCAGGGTGAAGCGCAGGAATTGGCCCAACAGATCCGGGTTTTGGAGGAGGTTAACCTGGAGATCGAAGGTTCCCTGGAGGGGGAACGGAAGGGGTTCAGCCTGTTTGGCTGGATATTCAGGGCCTTTTCCGACTGACCTGCCTTTTTGGGGCGGGTTTCGGTACGGTTTTGTCGTTATCCCCCCGTTTCCGTGACAAAACGCACGCCTATGAATACCCTAAGGGTCGGCTTGGCGGAATTTCCCCCGCTGGTATCCGGCGATTACGGCCATTTCCGCGGTTTTGAGGTTGACCTGTGGGAAACGGTCGCCGGAGAGCTTGGTTTTCAGTTCGAATACCGGAAATACCCGTTCCAGAAACTGATTCCGATGCTGGCCGAGGGGAAGCTGGATGTTGCCATGGCGGGGATCACCATCAACGAGGATAGGGAAAGGATCATCGATTTCTCCCACCCGACCATGGATTCCGGACTGGTGATTGCGGTGGATCGGGACCGTAACCGGTTGAGGCTGTCCGAAACGGTCAGGGCGGTCGTTGGTTCGGGGTACCGGACCGTAAGCCTGACCCTGCTTGCCGTCCTTTCCTTCATCTTCGCCCTGGGGAACCTCCTGTGGCTGGCGGAAAGGGGGGTCGGGACGTTCAGTGAAGGTTATTTTCCCGGCGTTTTCGAGGCCTCCTGGCTGGTGTTCTCTTCCGTTACGACCGTCACGTTCGGGGATTTTTATCCGAATACCTGGCTCGGCCGGGCAGTCGTTTTCGTTTCCGTAGTGGGGGGTGTCGGCATCCTGGCGACTTTGGTGGCGCGGTTCACCGCCTTTTTGGCGACCAGGAAGGTCTGGCGGGAAATCGCCGGGATTTCGGACCTGTCCGGCAGGAAGGTGGCGGCCGTCAGCGGATCCACCAGCGAGCAGGCCCTGACGAGACTGGGCACGGATGTCACCGGCACGGAAACGGTCGGTGAGGCCCTCATGCTCCTGGAACGGCGGGAGGTGGAGGCGGTCGTTGCCGATGCCCCTGTCTTGGCGCATCACCTCAAGGACAGCAGGGGAGGTCGAGTGGAGACCGTTGGGGATGTTTTTGACGGGCAGAAATACGGCATTGCCCTTCAACAGGGGAGTCCCCTGCGGGAAAACGTCAACCGGACCCTGCTCCGCCTGATCGAGTCGGGCCGGTACGGCGCGCTTTACCGCCAGTGGTTCGGCCAGGATCCGTCGATGGAGATATAGGAGAGGCTGTTTTGCGTTGCGTTTTGTCCGGTGCCGAAACCATGACGATCCGAAGGCTTCCAAACGCGAAAAGGAAAGGTCCGTTTTTGACGCAGGCGTCTTGGCGGACGGGATCGCCCGAATCGTCAGGATCGAATCCGATACGGTTTAGGGTGTCTTCCCGGCAGATTGAAAGACCTCGCTTGAGGGGGTATGGTTGGCCTGTATGAGGGAACCCTATTCGGAAAAAATCGGCCAAGGAAACCACGGGGAGGTTTTCGGTGGGGAAAGAACGGTCGTAAAAAGGACCTTTGTCAGCCATTTGAGTGCCGGTAAGGAAGCGTTGGTAGGCAAGGAAATGCCTAACATAGTCAGGTATTTCAACCTTAAGAAGGGGGACGGCGGGGACATTGAACTGGAGATGGAAAAGCTGGAGGATCCAGTTTTTTCAGCGGCAGAAAAGGAGGTTATCGGTAGGTTTTTCGGGTTTGTGGAACGCAGAATAGTCGAAATACGGAAAGAACACCCGGAGTATCTGGAATTTCTCGATTTTGAGGAGATTTTCGGAAAGCTCAAGGAGCATTATTCCGAAAAAATAAGGGAATTCACAGGTTGTCCAGAGGCAAAAAATTATTTTCAGGATGCGCTTTCTTGTTTTGGGGCGGACGGGCGCATCCATAAAGTCCTCGGGGACGCATTTATTGGCATCAGATCGCTGTTGACTAACGGTGTGGCTCCCGACGATCTTAAGGCTGAACACGTCATGTATTCGGAAAATGAAGATGCCTATAAGCTGATTGACATCATTTAGTACGGAATGTTGAAGGCTTATGGATCGGCTTGCGATAAGCGTCGGTATTTTCCGAAAATTGCCATTTGATGGCCTTTCGTTTTTATGGATACGGCGAATATGTCTCAACCTTTAAAACCCCGCAAACATGTCAATTAAGACCCGAATCGCGATCTATTTGGCCGTCCTGCTGCTCGGTCTGGCGGCCTTTGCCTATGTCTCCAAACCGACCTGGTCGCCTTGGTATTGCGGCCAGTTTTCCGGGTTCCATTCACATGCCTGGAACAACTCCTTCAGCCAATCCAGCCTTTGCGTGAAGAACGGGTGTCGGGTGATCAAGCTGCAGGAGATGGACGACCCTGACCTGTTTGATGACGACGGCTACCTTTTCCGCTGCGTGCGGTAACCCGTTCGGCGGCCGAATGTCCCCAACCCCTAGTTATCGGCCCTTGTTCTCGGTGATGGTCCGTTCGACGGACAACACCGTTTGTTGACGGTATCTGTTTGCTGTGTTAGGTTACGGTTGGTTCGTTATTGGTTTCAAGAGCAAGGAGGAAGAATGTCAGTAGAAAAAGTGGAAAAAATCGAGTATCCGTTCCTTCCGGAAGGCCGGGAAATAAGGTATGTCGGCCCGGACGACCGGTTCATGGCGATGGCCAAGGATTTCGCCAGGAGCAATTCCCTGGACAGGGTCATGCCTGGGGCGGCGGTGGTGGTGAGGGACGATGTCGTGTTGGGAATCGGCGCCAACGGCAGCGATTACCACCGGACACACGGATGTAAGAGGGTGGCCTTAGGCTGCCGGACCGGTGAGGGGTATGATCTGTGCGAAGGGTGTCACCCGAAGAACCACAGTGAAGCAAGCGCCATCCGCGAAGCCCAAAAAAACGGCCACGACACGGCCGGTGCTGACCTTTATCTTTGGGGCCACTGGTGGTGCTGCCAACCGTGTTGGGAGGCGATGGTAAGGGCGGGGATCAGTCGCGTCTTCCTCTTGGAGGGAAGCGAAATCCTGTTCAACAAGGACCATCCCGGCAACATCGTCGGGCGGCAATTCGAGTGAGGGTTTTTCCGTAAGATTTTGATATTTGATTCGTGCCGGGCAAGTGCCCGGCATTTTTTTTCCGTATGGCCACCGGTTCCCCGGTCTGGTATCATTGTCTGGTATGAAGAGAGCCCTGTTTCCCCTGGTTATTGTTGCCCTGACCCTGGTCGGGGCCGGTTGCCTGAACGGCCAGCCCAAGATGACCCCCGTCACCCTGGAATATTGGCGCATGGAGGACGACCCGTCCGACCTGGATCCGGTCATTGCGGCCTACCGGGAGACTCACCCCCAAGTGACCGTCAATGTCACCCGCTTTCCCAGGGAGGATTACCGGAAAACCCTGCTGACGGCCCTGGCCGAGGGCCGCGGACCGGACATGTTCAACGTTCCGCACGCCTGGCTGCGGGGTTGGATGAAAAAAATATCCCCAATGCCGGCCGAACGGTCAGTGGTCGAGCGGACGGCGGACGAATCCGGGCAGCCGGTAAATGTCGTCCGGAAGAAGCCGGCCATGAGCCTGCTGCAGCTGGACCGGGATTTTGCGGAAGTGGCGGCCAAGGCCGTGGTTTTCGAGGTCATAACGGACGAGAAGGCCAACACCAGGGAAAGGCAGGTTTTCGCCCTGCCGTTCTCGGCCGATACCCTGGCCATGTACTACAACCGGGACCTCCTCCGCAACGCCAACATCGGCGAGCCCCCCAAGACCTGGGCCCAGCTCCAGGAACAGGCAGCCATCCTTAGCCGGAAGGGGGAGGACGGGAAACTGGAGCAGTCCGGGGCGGCCTTGGGGTGGTCGAACGTCGGGCGGAACACCGAACTCCTGGCGGCCTTGATGGCCCAGAACGGCGCGCCCATGAACAACGCCGGACGGCCGTATTTCTGGTCCGCTCCGGCCAAGTGGGACAGGGGAACCCTTCCCGGGGTGGAGGCCCTGGGCTTTTACCGCAGTTTTTCGGACCCCAATTCCTCCAACCGGTCCTGGGACCGTGATTTCAGCAATGACCTGGATACCTTCATCGCCGGGCGGACGGCCTATTATTTCGGGTTGCCGGAAGACGCCAAAAGGATTCGGGCCATGGCCCCGCGGCTCGATCTCGGCGTTGCCCCGTTGCCCCAGATCAAGGCGGACAGGAGAATAAACATCCCGCTGTTTCCCGTGGAGACCGTCTCGAAGGACTCCAGATACCCGGGTTATGCCTGGGATTTCCTGGAGTTCGCCGCTTCGGCGGACCAGGTCAGGGGTTTCCTCTCGTCTTCCGGCAGGCCGGCGGCCCTGCGTGACCTGATTGAGGAACAGAGGGGCGACGCTGCCGTAGGCCCGTTTGTCGGCCAGGTCCTGACCGCCGAGAGCTGGTATTTGGGGTACGACTACGCGAAGACCGAAAGCCTGTTCCGTGATATGGTGGAAACCGAGCCCAGCCGGGAAAACACCTACGTGAAGATCCTTACCGAATACGGCAGCCAGGTTTCCCGGACCTACGTCGCCCCTAACTACTGATACGCTATGAGAAAGATCAGGAAAGCCATCATCCCGGTCGCCGGCTTGGCCACCCGTTTCCTTCCGGCCACCAAGGCCCAACCCAAGACCATGATGACCCTGGTGGACAAGCCCATCATCCAGTACATCGTGGAGGAGGCCGTGGCCGCCGGAATTGAGCAGGTGATTTTCGTCACCGGTTCCAACCAGAACTCCATCCAGGACCACTTTGACAGCAATTTCGAGCTGGAACACGTCCTTCAGCAGAGGGGAAAGCTCAAGGAACTGGAGGAGGTCGTCCGGACCACCAACATGGCCAAGTTCGTCTATACCCGCCAGCATTCCCCGCGCGGCGACGGGCACGCCATCCTGATGGCCAAGGACCTTGTCGAGAACGAGCCGGTGGTCGTCATGTACGGGGACGACATCTTCGACGCCCGGGTTCCGGTGACCGCCCAACTGATCGAGACCTACGAGAAATACGGCGAACCGGTGATTGCCCTATACGACGTCGGGCGGGAGAACGTCTCCAAGTACGGAATTGCCGGGGGGCGGATGCGGGACGATCGGGTCATGGAGGTGGAGGGTTACGTGGAGAAGCCCAATATCGGGGAGGCGCCGTCGAGCTATGCCGGCGTGGCCCGGTATGTCGTCACCCCGGAGTTGATGGCCGTCCTGGCCAGGCAAAAGGGCGGTTTTGACGGGGAGATCCGTCTGGCCGATGCCTTTACCGAATACCTGTCCGAAGGCCTGGGGAAGGTCGCCGGAAGGATAGTCGATGCCCGCCGTTACGACTGCGGCGACAAGACCGAGTTCGTCAAGGCAACCCTGGATTTCGCACTGAAGAACGGGGAGGTAAACCGGGACGGGGTCCTGACCGAATACGTCAGGCACCGGGCGTCCGAACTTTAGCCGGAACCTATGGAAGGACCGATTCGTTTGGGAAGGAGGGGAACGGCAACCAGGCTGTTGCCTGCGCTGCTGGCCGCGGCGATCCTGGCCTTCGGCGGTTTCGGCTGCAAGGTCGAAAGCCGGGAGATAAGGGAGAAGACCCAGCCGGTAACGCTCAGGTGGTGGAGCGTTTTCAGCGACTACAGCGCCCTGGCCCCCGTCATCAGGGATTTCAGGGTACGGCACCCGAACGTCAAGGTGGAATACCGCAAGTTCGGGTTCGACGAGTACGAGCAGGCCGTCCTGGACGCCATGGCCGAGGGCCGCGGACCGGATGTCCTGAGCCTTCACCACACCTGGCTTCGGGAATGGCAGGAACGGTTGGTGCCGTCTCCGGCCACCCTGGAGATGGCTTTCGTCGAGATACAGGGATCAATCAAGAAGGAACAGGTGACGGTTTTGCGCGAGGTTTCCGGGGCGACTCCCGGGCAGGTAAACAACGATTTCCTGGATGTCGTGTCCGGGGACGTGATCCTTCCGGTTCCCCAATCCGATCCGCGCCTTCCCCCCGTGTCCAGGGTTTTCGGGCTGCCGCTGTCCGTTGACACCATGGTGATGTACTACAACCGGGGAATCCTGGATGCGGCGGAGATACCCAAGCCGGCCCAGGACTGGGGAGAGTTCCAGCAACAGGTCCGCAGCCTGACGAAACTGGACGAGTCCGGTGGGCTGGTCCAGTCGGCCGTGTCCCTCGGGACGGCCGACAACGTCGAGCGGGCCGCGGACATCCTGTCCCTGCTCATGATCCAGAACGGAACGCCCATGTCCGACCAGACCGGCGGGGTTACCTTTGACCGGCATTCGGAGGCGACGGTCGGGCAGCCGATGACCCCCGGAGCCACGGCCCTGGTCTTCTACAACGATTTCGCCAATCCCCTGAAGGAGGTCTATACCTGGAACGAGGAACAGCCCGATTCCCTCCAGGCCTTCATGTCCGGAAAGACCGCCTATTTCTTCGGCTATTCCTATCACCTGCCGCAGATCCGGGCCCAGGCCCCTGACCTGAACCTGGGGATTGCCGCCATGCCGCAGATTGCCGGGAACCAGCCGGTCAACTACGCCAACTACTGGGTGGAGACGGTTTCCGGGAAGACGGCCCACCTGGATGAGGCCTGGAGCCTGGTCCGTTTCGTCACCCAGGCCGATAACGCCAAGAAATACCTCTCTTCAGCCGGGCGGCCCACGGCCCTTCGGCAGCTGGTTAACGGGCAGCTGGAGGAGAGCGACATGTCGGCGTTCGCCTCCCAGCTCCCTTCGGCTCGGAGCTGGTATCGGGGAAAGGACGGTCAGGCCACGGAGCGGGTGTTCCTGGACATGATATCGGCCATGCTCCAGCCGGAGGCCGATCCCCAAAGGATTCTGGAGGTGGGGGCGGTCAAGGTCAACCAGACCCTTTAATTCGGGACACCGGTTCTTCCCGGAAATACGACGGTTATGACAGGAAAGACAAGACGAACGGCGGCCGCCTCGGCCCTCATGGCCCTCTCCCTTCTTTTTGGGGCGGCCGTGGCCGGACCGGTCCTGGCCCAGGCGGAGATGGATTTCACGGAACAGGAGGTGGCGGACTACCAGGCCGCCACGACCCGGAGGGCGTTCGTGATCGTCCCGGAATGCGCCAGGGCCACGCCGGCCAACACCATCCCCCAACTGTCCTGCGTCATGGAGATGTTCGGCAATGTCGCCACCATGATCCTGGGGGTGACGGGCAGTTTTGCCCTGCTGATGTTCGTATACGGCGGTTTCCTGATGGTGACCTCGGCCGGAGACTCCTCAAAGGTGTCGGCCGGAAAGAAGGTCCTGACCAACGCCGTAATCGGCATATTCATCATCATGGTTTCCGGCATTGCCCTGCGCTATGCCTTGGGCATCCTGGTCCGGAACAACAACTTCCGGCTGGTCGGACAGCCCTGTGCCGGGAAGACCGGACAGGTCTACGTGCTCATGCCGGACGGATCGATCGGCTGTGCCGCCGTTTCCCAGTGACGGGGGCGGATTTTACCCAGAACACCTATGCTTACCGGAAGAACACTGGCGACAGCGGCCCTTCTGGCCACGATCGGCTGTTACGTGGCCGGCCCGGCCCTGGCGGAGGAGGCCTTTATTTGCGAAGGCACCGACGACAACCCCTACCCCACGGCCGAAGCCTGTGACATGAACTGCCTGGGGGAATGCACGACCGTCAACCTGACGCCGGAAGGGTCGGTCGATACCACTGTTTCGGGGGGCGCCAAACCAACGGAGGCCACTCCGGCCTTCCAGACCAGGATCCTGGAAAACCCCCTGGGAAAGGAGGATATGGACATCCCCATGGTCATAGCCCGGGTGATTGAGGTTTTCACGGGAATCGTCGGGTCCTTGGCCCTGCTGGTTTTCATCTACGGCAGCTTCCTGCTCATGACCTCGGCCGGGGAAAGCAAGAGGGTGGAGTCCGGAAAGCAAGCCATGTTTTGGGCGGTCGGCGGCCTGGTCGTCATGTTCGCGTCCTACGCCTTCCTGAAGGTCCTGTTGAGGGGGTTGGGAACCTGACGGCCCTGAAATAACAAAGACATTGGTATGGCAAAAAGGCTCAAAAGGCGGTTGGCGGGTTTGGCGGCTGCCGCGGTTGTCGCGCACCAGTCGTTCCTGTCGGCAGGATCGGCCCTGGCCCAGGGTGAGGGGCAGAGTTCCGGCAACGTCGGCGTGCCGACTCCGGTCGGCGGGGACGTGACCCTGTCCGAATACGTCGGCCGGTTCATCAACGGGGCCTTGGGCCTGACCGGCGTGGTGGCCCTGGCGGTTTTCGTTTATGCCGGTTTCCTGATGATGACCGCCCGGGGTAACGCCAAGCAGGACGAGAAAGCCAAGCAGACCATGTTTTGGGCCTCCATCGGCCTTTTGGGGGTGTTCGCCTCCTATGCGGCACTTAGGTTCGTCCTGCAGATGTTGGGGGCCTGAGTTTTGTTTGGCTTAACCTTGGCCCGAAAATGCGGTATAATGCACTTAGGCATTTTGTGGATATTTTCCACTGTCTTGAAAGGGGGTGAGCAAATATGAACAAGTTACTAACCAAGAAGATCGCCGTCGGTGCGGCCATGGCAGCCGCCATGTTGCCGATCGTGGCCATGGCCCAGGGGCCGGATCTCGGCCTGGAATACGCCACGGCCACCGGGTTGACCTCCACTGACGTCCGTACCACGATCTCCATGCTGATCAATGCCTTCATGGGGCTTTTGGGCATCGTGGCGGTGTGTCTAATCCTTTTCGGCGGTTTCAAGTGGATGATGGCGGCCGGCAACACGGAAAGGGTGGAAGAGGCCAAGAAACTGATGATTTCCGGCGTCATCGGCCTGATCATCATCATGACCTCCTACTCCATTGCCCAGTTCGTCATCGGTGCCATCCAGAAGGGAACCTCGGGTGAGATATAGGAAACTGGATAGCAAAGCTTTGCCCCGAATCCTTCCGGATCGGGGAGTGTTGCCTCCGGCACCGCTCCCCGGTCCGGAAAAAGACCGCCTATGGAAGGGAAAACAGTAAGGAATTTCATCGTTTGCCTGTCGTTCGCCTTCGTGGCGGCGGCTTTCGGTACCTTCGGTCCGCTGGCTTCCGCCCCGGCCCTGGCCTTGGATACGGGTTTGGAGAGCACGGCCCTGCATGCCGGACTTTCCGAGGGTGATGACGGTTCCAATGCCGACGTTGCCATAATCGCCGGGCGGGTGATCAACGCCCTTTTGGGGCTGGTTGGGGTGGTTTTCCTGGTCCTGGTGATATTCGCCGGATACAAGTGGATGATGGCCCGCGGCAACGCCAAGGAAACGGAGGACGCCAAGAACATGCTTGTTCAGGCCGTGATCGGACTGCTCATCATCTTCGCCGCCTATGTCCTGGTGGATTACCTCCTGGGATTGGCCATCTTTGAGGTGGTGGGGGTGGACCTGTAGTCCTTGCGTTTTTCTCGGATAAGGCCGCATAATAAGGATAATTAGACCTAAATCTAAAACCGTTTTAACTAAGCCGTAATTATGAAAAGACTAACCAAGAATCTGGCGGCGTTCGGCCTGACAGTGGCCCTCTGCCTGCCGTTGGCCGCCATGGCCGTTTCCCCGGTCAGCGGCGATGCCGGCGGGAATGCGGTCAGGTTGGCCCAACAGGGGGATCTGGGGGACATCACCTCCAATTTCGAGAAGGTCGGCACCAGTTCCGGCCTGTCCGGTTCCGCATCACGGGACCTGCCCACCATCATCGGGGCGATCATCAACGCCTTCCTGGGGCTCTTGGGCATCGTGCTGGTGGTCATCATCATCTTCGCCGGCTACAAGTGGATGATGGCCCGCGGAAACACCAAGGATGTTGACGATGCCAAGACCATGATCCTCAATGCGGTCATCGGCATGGTGATCCTGATGGCGGCCTATGCCATTGCCCAGTTCGTCCTGAAGGCCGTGGCCAAGGGCACGACCGGCACTGATTTCTAGAACCGCCCGAATCAACAAAAAACCCCTCCGGAAAGCTCCGGAGGGGTTTTGCTTTTTTGGCTTTCTGTCAGACCTTTTCAGTGTACCTGGTGGCGTCGAATGAGACGCCAGTCAAGCCACTCGTGATAGCCCAATTGGGCTTCTCCGGTTTTTATCTCAAAAGAGAACCTTAACATCTCCACGGGGACCGGTTCCCGGACCGTATAGGCCACGCCGGCCACGACATGCCGGCCCGGTTTGTTGAGGCAAAGGTGGATTACGGATTTTGGGGGCATATAGGGCAATGCGCCCTGTCCGCCCCGGACCTCAACCGGTTCCCCGTCCAGCATCAGCCGGACGGAGAAATTGGTTGGATTGTGTATCCTCATGTGCAACGGCGTGTTTTGGCACGCCGTTGGTTCACTGTTGAGCCAGGACATGTTTTGGGGAGGGTTGGGCATGTCATGCCCGTCCCTTGCCTGATTTCGGTCGATCCGTCCGGATCCGGATCCGTATCCGCCGTAGCCGTAGAAACCGGCTTCGTCGCCCATTCCGTAATGGCCGTAGCCGCGGTCCCCGGGGCAGATTACCCCGGTGTCCCCGTTTTCCCGGGCAGCCCAACATCGGCGCAGGGATTCTTGTTTTATTTGCGTCTCTCCGATCGTGTAGGCCATACCCTCTGGATTGTGGGCATGGCCGTGGATTTCCGAATCCCCAACCCGAGATTCGAACCGGGCGTGGCCGCCGCCGCAGCCGATGGCTATGGCCATGACGGCCCAGATCACGGTTGTTCTTTTCATTTCTTATCTCTCCTTTTTTGTTGAGAATGTCCTTAGGCCGAAGATTAGCAAAATTTTTAGGTGGTGTCAACGGTGGCCTTTCTTGTTTCATTTTTGCGGACCGGGCGTCCGTTGGCGACCCCCGTTGGCCCGCATCAGCTGTCTGATGTCCCTTCGGCCCGACCCCCCTTGCCCCGCACCGGCGGACCGACCCGCCTTCGGCCCCCTCTCCCTTTGGGAGACTGCCGTAAAGGGGGCCGGACCGACGCATCCGGTCGGGGAATCATTGGGGGAAATATAAAAAATATCCTCCACTTAAGCCCCTGAAGCGTAAGTCTCCCGCGGGGAGGGGGTTTGGGGGGCAGGACTGGATAAAAAATCACCCCCGTTTTTAGCGGGGGTGAGAGAGAAAGAGCTTTTTGAGACGTGTCAGTCAGAATGCCGAGATTACCTGAGACGGTATCTCGGCAAGGTTGTTAAGAAGGTGAGGGAAGCTCCCGTGTCGGAGCTTCTTTGGCCGGTCCACCGTTTGGGCGGCGGACGGTTGTCGTCGGATGGGGGGTGGGGGAGAGAAGGCAACCCCGGCGGCCGTTGTTTCAGGTATGGCCGGAACGGTCATGTCGGCCTGTTCGGTTGCCGCTTTGGTTGTTGCCGTTTCGGTCTTGTTGGGCCAGAACTGTATAGACAAGGCCACGATCGCGGCCATGGCCGCAATCGTGATGGCGGCCTTGGGCTGCCTGATGATCAGGAAGACCATCAGGGCGATTCCGCCCACGATAGAGATGATCACCCACCCGGATGGCCCTTTGCCGTTATCCGGGGTAGATATTCCGGCCTGTTGGCGGATAAAGGTTCCGGCTTTGGCTGCCGGAATTTTTCTCTCAACCAACTCCGCATAGCGGGTCTTGTACTGTTCGCACGGCCCGGCGAACTGGCCGCCGCAATCTACTACAACCGCATTCTCGATGGCCGTTTTTTCGGCCACGAGAGCCAATTCCAACCGCTCGTTGACGGCACTTTCCGCAGCCGTCTCCATTCCGAAATCCAGGTGATTTCGGATTCCGCGGAAGGCACCGGGAAACGCCAGGGACAGCAGGGCGACGGCCGCCCCGACCATCGCCACATTCACGGCCATCTTTTTCATTAGGTCGGTTTTCGACCAGCCTGCTGAATAGGCCGCTGCCAGGAGCATGATGCAGGTGGCGACGGCTCCCAAAGCCGACAGGCTCCGGTATAGAGGAACCACTTGGGCGATCAGGCCGAGCAGGGCGGCCCAGGCGCAGTATCCGGACAGCCACCTGAAGAGACTGTCCGTTTTGGTTATCGGGATTTCCGGGATTTTTCCGGAAATTGCGTGACTGGCAACGGAAGCCAGCCTGGTGGCCTCGATGCCGAGCATGGCCCGGAACCGGAACAGCGCCGTGAACCCCAAGGCCCCTATTACCGTTGCCACGGCTATGAGCCCCTGGCCCACCTCTTCCTGGTCAGCCGATAGGTTTTTCGACATGGCGACGGCGATCCCGATAAGGGAAAGCATGAGGATCAGCCTAGCGCCGATTTTTGACTCAACCAAGGATATCTCATACGTGATGTCCTTGGTTTTCTGGTCGGCGTCGTTTCTGGATCCGCCATTTTTGGTGTTCTTGGTTTTCCCGGCTTTTTTCAGCCTTTTTCTTAGGCATAGACACGCCCAGATTTTGGGCGCGGCAAATATTAGGGTTACCAGAGCCAAGATTATTGTGACCTTGGTTCCCGCCATCATACCGAACCGTCCGGTGGCGATTCCGATGGCAAACGTGATTAGGGTCATTATGACGGTTAACTTCACCAGCATCAGGCTGGCCTTGATAAACCGTTCGGCCGTTTCAGCTACACCCATTGCCTTGTCGGCGACGGAATACCGGATCAGTCTCCCGAACTCCGTCCCGAAGGCGGCGATGCCGCCCACCAACATCAGAATTACTTCTTTCATTTTTTTACTCCGTATTTTTTCAGATCAGAGGCCGAACATGTCCAACGGGCCGACCGGTTTCTTTTTATTCTTCCGGTCGTTAAATTTTCGTTCGGCCTCATCGGCCTCCTCTCGGTATTTCTCATCCCATTTCTTGAAATGGGATGAGATGGTGGCCTCGCCCTCTTTGGCCGGTTCCGACACCCTTTTCAGGAACCGGGCGATCGTTCCGCCCAGTCCCCGTTCCTTTTTCGAGGTCACCAGCTTGTCCAAGTGCCTCAGCCGTTTTTTCTCGTCGATTGACATGAGGCCGACAAGCTCAAGGACAGAAGATATCGCCCACATCTGCTCTGCGAGCTCGTCATATTCTGTTTCGGAGAGATGGTCTACCCACTCTTTCATGTCCTCAAAGACATCAGGGCGGTTCTGTTTGAGCCACCCAAGAATCTCGGCGAAGGACATGTCGGCCAGGCCGTCCCTGTAGTTGTTCGACTGTTTCTCGAAATCGTTGAGGGCCTTTTCGGCCGCTGATTTTGTTGCTTTCGATACCGTTTCTTTTTCGGCGTCTGACATCTGGGAAGGTTTTTTCTTCAACAGCGCCTCTCCGATCTTGTTGCTTAATTCTCTGGCGAATAGCTCCGCCAACTTTGAGAACCAACCGTCGGATTTTATGCTGTTTAGGGCCACAATTATGGCGTTTGGCCCGAATTTTCCGACCAGACAGACCATTTCTTTCGGCAGGTTCTCGCGAACCCATCGAAATATTCCGGCCTTTTCGATTTTAGCCACCCATTTGGTGACCAGTTGGTCTACTTGCGGCTCGATCACGGCGTGCTGATCGGCGTTTCCGATCAACTTATCCATAAGGCTGGATACCGACCATTCTTTATTGTCGCTACTCATGTCTACTCCTTCTTTCTGACCCGGTTGGACCGGGTGTTTTTTACGGTTCAGGTTCTGTTGCGGAGAGTCCCCACAACATCGCACCTTACAGTATTTTGGCGATTTTGTCAACAGTTTTGGGCAAAGAGTGTAGAATGTAAGCATGATTGCCGTCTTGACCAAAAAAACTCTGTCTTGGGCAGGAAAGGCCGGTTCGTCCGTCTTGGCCCGTCCCCGGACCGCCCTGCTGATCTTGATCGGGATGCATGCCGTTTTTTGGAGTGCGGTTTGCCTATGGAAATACGGTTTTTTCCTGTATAACGGTTTTGATCTGGCCTATTTCGGCCAGGTTTTCTGGAACTCCCTGCATGGGGACCTTTTCGCCCAGACCCTCCATCCGCACCTGTCCTTGGGTGACCATGCCGAGTTGGCAATTCCCCTCCTCCTTCCGCTTTACGCCGTTTGGGCCGATCCCCGGATGCTGCTCATCCTGCAGCAGGCGGCCTTGGCAGGGGCGGCCTGGCCGATTTACCTTCTGGCCGTCCGGCGGTTCTCGGCTTCCGGCGCGACTGGCAAGTGGCTCAAGGCCGGCCCCCTGATTTTGGCGGCCTCTTGGCTTCTATGCCCGTCGGTGCAGAATTTGGGGCTGTTCGAGTTCCATATCCTGCCGTTTGCCCTCCTGCCGCTGTTTTTCTTACTTCTGGAATACGACCGGGGCCGGCTGAAGCCGTTCCTGTTCTGGACGGTCCTGGCCCTGCTGGTCCGGGAGGACGTGGCTTTGGCGGTTTTCGCTGTCGGGATCCTGGCTTGGATCGAGGGGAAGCCGAAAATATGGCGCTGGCTGCCGGTCGTTCTGGCCGCCGCCTGGTTTGCCCTGTCCATGCTCGTCATCTCCCGTTTCTCCCTGGGCGGCGGATACAAGTTCATGGTCTATTATTCCTGGCTCGGGGAAACGCCGTGGCAGGCGGCTTGGGGGATCGTTCGCCATCCGGTCGCGGTCCTTCGCCATGTCCTGACGGTCTTCAATTTCGAGATGGTCTTGGGGTTCCTGATGCCGATGGCTTTCCTGCCGCTTTTGGCCCCGCGGTTCCTGGTTTTGGCGATCCTGCCCCTGCTCCAGATAATCCTGGGGGCTCCGGGCGGCGGGGCCCTGGTGGTCAATACGCACTATGCCACCCTGTTTCTTCCGGCGGTATTTTTCGGGGCCGCTGTCGGCCTGGTCCGGTTGCCGGGCCTTTTGTCCAGGTTGGCGATATTCGGCTCTGGTCAGGTGAATTCCGTGTCCGGCGGCCTCCTGGCCCTGACCGTCACCTATTCCGCCCTGACCTTGGGTCCGTTCCTGCCGGCCGTGGCCGCTGCCGTCCGCCCGGATCCTTTGGTGGCTGAACGGGCGGAAATCGCCCGGAGGATGCTCTCTCGAATCCCGGACGATTCCCCCGTGGCCGCCGGTTACGGCCTGATGCCTGCCCTGTCTTCCCGACCGAGGCTTTACGCCCTGCACTACCAGTTTCTCGGCGTCACCCAATTCGCCGAAGCGCCGTATTCCCTTCCCGAAGATACCCGTTTTTTGGCGGTGGACACCAACGATTTCGTCCAATACGCCGTCCAGTTTCCGGTTACCGGATGGTCAGCCCCCCATTTCAGTGGCGGTTTCGGACGCCTGCGGAAGGCGGCCGGGGAACAGGTCTTCAGTTTGGGCGATTTCCAGCTATTTGACCGGGAGGCCGGACAATACCGTCCGGCGGTAGGCCTGAACGGGTTAGGGAACGGGGTGTCCGCCCGGTTCGACGGCGGATTGCGGCTGGTCGGGGGCAGGGTTGGGGCGGCCCGCAATTTGGGGGACGATTTTTTCACCCTGGAGGCGGTTACGGCCTGGACAGCCGAGGGGGCGGTTGGGGGGGGAAACCCGCAAGTGGTATTGGGGCTGGTCAACGGGGAAGGGGAGACCGTTTGGGAGCGTAAATACCCGTTCGGCAACGGGTTGGTTTCGGCGGAAGACGTTTCCCCGGTCTCCAGGCAACCTCTCCCTTTCCGGATACGGGCCCCCCTCCCGGAACTTTTGGCCGGGAAGTATTCGGTGCGGCTGTCCGTGGTCCGTCCTAAGGCGGACACGGTTACGGACCGCTTGGGGACGGTTGTATTGAGGTATCGTGAACCGGAGGGGTCGGAGAGCGTGGTTTTGGGGGAGGTGGAGGTTCAGTGACGGCCGGAATTGTCCTTCAGCCGCCGTATCGTTGCCGTCAGTTCGGCAATGTCCCGCCAACGGAGCTTGGAGACGCCGGCTTTCCGGTCGCGGAAGGTTACCGGCACTTCGGCAATCTTTGCGCCGAGCCTTTCGCACAGGTACAGCGTTTCCTCCTGGAAGGCGTAGCCGTTGGCCGAGATTCCCGTTTCCAGCAGTTCGGAGACCAGGGAAGATCTGTAGAGGCGGAAACCGGCGGTGACGTCCCGGGTCTTGAGCCCAAGCAGGAGGCGGGTGGCCGTGGCCGCGCCCCAGCTCATCAGGTGGCGCCTGGCGTTCCAGCCGACTATCCGGCCGCCGGAAACGCGGCGCGATCCTATGGCCAGGTCCGCCCCGCCGCAAACCGTCGCAAGCAGGTGGGGGATATCGGACGGATCATGGGAACCGTCTGCATCCATTTCCCCGATCGCCCCGTATCCCCGCCCCAGTCCCCAGCGGAAACCGTCGCGATAGGCCGAACCCAGGCCGGCCCTGGCCGGACGGTGGAGGACGGATATCCGGCCGGGATTGCCGGTTGCCAGGCGGTCGGCGACGCCGCCCGTTCCGTCCGGGGAGCCGTCGTCAACGACCAGCAGGTCAACCTTTTCCGGCAGCGCCAAGACGGCTTCCGCGACCCGGGGCAGGCTGTCCCTCTCGTTATAGGTCGGGATGACAAAAATCGTTTTCATGCCGTTCGGGCCAGGTTACCTGATGGCCAAAATCTCGTATTCGCCGTTCGAAAAGACCGTTTCCGCGGTTTTCCGCCAGTCGTCCGAGGTGGCGATGGCCCGCTCTTCCGGTCCGAACCAGATGTGGGTAAGTCCGAACCTCCCGATCGTCTCCTGCCGGTCCCTTTCGGTCATGTTGCCGAAGAAACGGGCAATCAGCGCCTGTTTTTCCCCCAACCGGTCGGTATTGGCCCAGTGTCCGGCTAGGACGGTCCGGTTTCCCCAACCGGCGATGTCGTATCCGGCGTTTGCGGAAGACAGGAAGACCGCCCCGGATGGGGCGTTTTTCCTGACCCAACCGACCGCTTCCAGCCGGACATCGTCAAAATAGAAGGCCGGACGGTGGGTGGGCGATCCGAGAACCGCCGCGGACGAGGCGATCGTTCCGGGAACGGTGTTGAAAAGGGCCAGCCCGGAAAGGAGCAGGGCAGCGGCGTTGGGCAGGGGGGACGGTTTCCGCCCAGACCACCGGTGCCAAAGACGGACAGCGGCCGGGGCCGATAGGATCGCCAGCGGGAAAAGCCAACCGAGCAGCAGCCGCCGCTGGAACACGAACGGCCCGTAGAACGCAAGCGGCTGCATGACGGCCCAGGCGACCATCAGGTTCGGGTTCGGGAAGGAGCGGGGTTTGGCGCTTCGCCATATCCCCCAACCGGCCAACGGCAGCAGCAGGCCGAACCCCAACAGCAGGTGCCAGGCGTTCGGCGTGACGGCCAGGGAACGGGCAGCCAAGACGGCTGCATCCGGCCCGAATTTGGACACGTACACGTGATAGGCGGCGACCGGCGTCAGCGCCACCAGGTAGATTGCGGCGTTGACGATGTCTTTTCGGTTGACGTTTTTTTGGATCAGCCTGACGGTCAGCCACGAACCCGGAACCAGGAGAAGGGTGACGGCATGGAACGGGTGGAAGGTGAGGAGGGCCGCCCCGGCCAGTCCGGCCCAGGCCGCCGATTTGGCGCTCCGGTTCCCGATCGCCCTCCATGCCTGATGGAGGGCCAAGAGCAGTAGGATCCAGGCCGCCAGGAAATGAGGCGAGTTCAGGGATGAAAGGAAAGGGAAGGCCTCCGAAACCCAGAGATCGACCGGTCGGTCCGGGGAAACGGCATCCAGCTTTCCGACCCGGTACAGCCCCTGGAAGAAGAACCCGATTCCGCCGCCGAACAGGACGAGCGTCATGGCAACGACCCTTTCCCCGGTTCTCTCGAGCAGTTCCCGGATCCATCTCCAGGCCACCAGGCCGAGCAGGGGGATGAGGGCCAGGCGCATCAGGTGAAAGGCGACGGTCGGGGTGAGGTGCAGGCCGGCTGCCGCCCATCCGGTCAGGAGCCACAGCCCGTGCAGGGCCGGTCGGTGCCCATGGGCGTCAAAGAGGTTGTCGAACAGCAGCCGGCCGCTTTTGGCCTGTTCGATATAGGATAGGTAGACCCCGAAATCCCCTGGCGCCAGGAGGTTGTTGCCCCGCCAGGTCAGTCCGAGGCGGTGGGCCTCATGGACGGCGAAGGCCACGGGGATGGCGGCCACGATAACGGCCAGAATCGTCAGCCCGACGGCCCATTTCCGTTCCTTGTTTTTTTCAGGCTTTTTTTTCCTGAACTCCCCCCGCAGCCGCCAGGCGTTTTTCAGGTATTCGGCGGAAACCTTGATCAGGGAGACGCGGGAACGGCGGTCCGGATCGTTCGCTTCATGCCAACGGATCGGGATTTCCGTGATCGGGTAACCGGCCCGTTCGGCCCTTATCGTCAGTTCGGTGTCGAAGAACCAGCCGTCGCTTTCCGTTTCCGGCAGTATCTTTCCGGCGATTCCGGCCGATATGGCCTTGAACCCGCACGGCAGGTCGCTGATTCTCGTTCCCAGGATGGCCTTCAGCGCCAGGCGGTAGCAGGCTGAGAATATCCGCCGGAGCAGGGTCCTTTCCGTGACCGAACCGGGGTGTTGCCGGGAACCGATCGCCATGCCGCCGCTGCGGCAGGCATCGATCAGGGCCGGGAGGGACCGGAGATCGGTGGACAGGTCGGCGTCCATGAAGGCGCAGATGTCGGCCGGATGTTCGGACCAGGCCGTCCGTATGGCCAGCCCCTTCCCCGGCCGACCGGTTTTCAGTCCGAATACCCGGCCCGGGTACTTTCCCTCCATTTCGCGGACGATTTCCCAGGTCCGGTCGGTCGAGCCGTTATCCGCAACGGCGATCCGGAAATCGTCGCCCGGAAAATTGGCGGAAACGAAAGCCGCGGTCTTCTCGACCGTTTCGCGGATGACCGCCTCCTCGTTCAGGGCCGGGATGGCCAGCAGTATCCTCATGGCCTAATGTTCCCACAGTTTTGCCATGTTTTAAAGGTTTCGTGGTAGTATTCAGGTATGGAAAGGCATCGTTTGGCGGGGAATCGTTTTCGGAAATCGGCCGTTTTGGCGCTGTCGGCGGCCGCGGTCCTTTCGGCTGCGGCCGTTGTTTTCCTTTTCCGGCACGATATTTCCGATGCCTGGCGCCATTGGCGGGTGAGCCGGATTCCACCCCTCGCCGTTTCGGTTGCGGAATCCGACCCGTTCGAACCCGCAAGTTCGTCCGCCCAAGCAAACCCCCTGCCAATGAGGGAGGGGGAAGGCGGGCCGGAAGAAGGCTTGCCTGAAGACGGGCCCCATTCCGTCACCGTTCCGGTCGAATCCCCTTCGGAAGGCGGTTCGGGAATGGGGGGTTCGGGAGCGGAAGGCGGGGCGGAGGGGGAAAACGGCGTTGCGGTTGAGGTTCTCCCCAAACGGGTAACCCTGCCGGTTCCCATGGTCTATCAGGCACCGTTCGGCGTTTGGGATGCGCAGGACGAGGATGCCTGTGAGGAAGCCTCCGTTTTGATGATTAGGGGGTTCGTTGACGGACGGGAATATACCCGGCAGGAAATGGCTGACCGCATCTCCGATTTGGTCGGTTACCAGATGGAGAAGTTCGGCTATTTCGAAAGCACGACGGCCGAACAGACGGCCCTGGTGATGCGGGAGTTTTTGGGCCTGGAGACGGCCGTCGTCCTTCCGGTAAATTCGATCGACGACATCCGGCGGGAACTGGCGGCCGGCCGGCCGGTGATCATTCCGGCGGACGGCAAGGCGCTGAAGAACCCCAATTTCCGGAACGGCGGCCCGGTCTACCACATGTTCGTTGCCAAGGGCTATACCGAGACCCAAATCATCACCAACGATCCCGGTACCCGCCGCGGGGAGAGTTGGCTCTACGCGAACGAGACCGTCATGTCGGCCATCGCCGATTACGATTTGGCGAACCACGGCGTGGACAGCGGGAGGAAGGTGATGATCGTGGTGAGGTAGCGGCGGGATATCGACGGCCAATCCAAAACCGCCCCTTGCCGGGGCGGTCCGTGCTTTTTGCGGCGGTTTTCGGGTCAGGCGATCGGCAGGCTGAAGGTGAAGGTGGAGCCTTCGCCGCGCCGGGACTTGGCCGTGATGTCCCCGCCCATGCGCCGCACCAGCTCCCGGACGATGAACAGGCCGAGTCCGGTTCCGGCCTGGGCCCGTACCGCCAGGTCATCGGACCGCCAGAACTTCTCGAACAGCCTCCTCTGGTCTTCGGCCGAAATTCCGATGCCGGAATCGGAAATCGAGGTATGGAGCGTTTTTCCCCTGATCTTGTGGGTGATCGTCACCTTGCCGCCCGTGATGTTGTATTTGACGGCGTTGGAGATGAGGTTGGACAGTATCTCGTCCAGCTTCATCGGGTCGGCCATGATTTTGGGTACCGGTCCCTCCGGGGAATACCTAATGGACAGGCCCTTGGATACGGCCGTGGGGCGCATGTCTCCCATGACCCGCCTGACGTGTTCCTCGATGTCCTGTTCCGTGGCGTGGATCTTAAGCCGGTCGGATTCGGTCCGGGAAACCTCCAGCAGGTCATCGACCAGTTGGGTGAGCCTGTCGTTGGCCTCCTGAAGTTTCAGCAGGTAGTCGCGGAGTAGGGGATCCAGGCTGACCCGCCGGTCATCGAATATTATGTCCAGGAGGAGGCGGATGGCCGTTACCGGGTTCCGCAGCTCGTGGGCGGCCACGAACACGAACTCGTTGCGCAGCCGATCGAAGCGGAGCCTTTCGGAAAGGTCGCTGTAGGTTTCGACTATGAAGTCCCCCCCGATCAGGCCGCGGACAAGAAGGTAGCGGATTCGGACCGGCAGGTCGCCCCGGGTATTTTTCCGGAGGCGGAGACTGGCCGAAGCCGTCCCCTCCCTCCCCAACAGGTCCAGCAGTTCTGGGACCGGATCCTTCTTTTCGGCATAGATGTCCGTAATCGGCCTTCCGGTCAGCTCGCTTTCCCCGTATCCGGTCAGCCTTTCCGCCTCCCTGTTGGCGATGACTATCTTCCGGTCAAGACCTGTAACGCAGATTCCGTGGGCGGATTTCCGGAACAGGGTCCGGAAAAATTCCCGTCCGTTGGACGGTTCCCGATCCAGCCGGCGGTTGACCGCTTCCGGTTCGGTTGGGGTGTTTTTGCGGCCCTTTCCGGACGGCGCCGTTCTGGTCATAGGGGGGTTCCCTTTCCCTTCCCCTCGATCAGTTTCACCAGGCGTTGGCGTATCCGATCCGGGTTGGGGACCTGCTCAAAAAGGAACCGCTCCTTTTCCCCGGCGGTTTGGATGTGGACATCGCCGTAATTGAGGATCGTGGGGACGATTCCCTTCACTTCCGAGGTGGCGTCCTGGATCCTGGAAATCTCCAGTTCGGCAACGGTCCTGGAGAACAGGCCGGTCTGCTGGATGTCGATGATGCGCCGGTCCGTGACTATCCAGACGTCCAGGTAATAGTCGACGAAGACCGCCAGGGCGAACATCCAGACGTTCAGGTAGAAGGCGCTGGCCAGGAGAACCAGTCCCGGTCGGCCGATGGGGGACCGCAGCCATTCCGGATGGACGGCGTTTATGACATAACCGGCCCCGAGCGGGACGAGGGCGATGATCGCGACCAGGAACACCTGACCGAGAAATGTCAGGAAATGCCGGCGCAGCTTCATGACGATCCGTTCCCCGGGGTTCAGGCGGATGAGGTCATGCAGGATCATAGGTCGAAGTCTTGGGTCTGGTTCATGCCGTAGCCGGAGGTGTCTATTTCGATCGGGTGCTGCCAATCCGTTTCCTGGAGCAGGCCGAAGGTGACGGTGACGACCGCCGCCGTGCCGACGAGCCAGGTGAATGCGGCCATCTTGGCCGTGGCTACGGAGGTCCCGAAACGGGCCAGGTGATGGAGGTTCATCAGGGAGAGCGTGAACGTGTAGGCCACGATGATCCCGTATGGGATCAGCAGGACCGAAACAGGGAAACCGGACGGCATGTCAGCGTTCGCCAAGGTTGGCCTGCCCCGGCGGACGGGGAAGGTCCAGGTGGTCGTAGGCCAGGACGGTGACGGTCCGTCCCCGGGGGGTCCGGCTGATCAGGCCGAGCTGCATCAGGAACGGCTCGTGGACGGTCTCGATCGTCTCCACCTCCTCGGACAGTGAGGCGGCGATGGTCTGCAGGCCGACCGGTCCGCCGCCGAACTTCCCGATGATCGTCGTCAGAATCCGGCGGTCGGTCCTGTCCAGGCCGCTTCGGTCTATCTCCAGCATCTCCAGCGCCTCCTCGGCGATTTCCGCCGTGACGGTCCCGCCGTTCCGGACTTGGGCATAGTCCCGGACCCGCTTCAGCAGCCGGTTGGCGATGCGGGGAGTGCCGCGGGAACGGCCGGCTATCAGCTCGGCCGCCTCGGTCGGCAGGTCCGTCTCCAGGATGGCGGCGCTGCGCCGGATGATCCTGGCCAGCTCCTCCGGGGTGTAGAAATCGAGCCGATAGACCGCCCCGAACCGGTCCCGAAGCGGGGAGGAGATGAGGCTTAGCCTGGTGGTGGCGCCGATCAGGGTGAAGCGGGGCAGGTCCAGGCGGACGGTGCGGGCGGATGGCCCCTTGCCGATGACGATGTCCAGGGCGAAATCCTCCATGGCCGGGTATAGGACCTCCTCGATCACCCGGTTCATGCGGTGGATCTCGTCCACGAACAGGATGTCCCCGTTCTCCAGGTTGGTCAGGATGGAGGCGATGTCCCCGACCCGCTCCAGGGCCGGACCGGAGGTTACCCGGACCTTCACCCCCATCTCCTCGGCGATGATGTGCGCCAGGGTGGTCTTTCCCAATCCCGGCGGGCCGTACAGCAGGGCGTGCTCGATCGGCTCCCCCCGCTGCCGGGCGGCTTCCAGGAAGATGTCCAGGTTGCCCTTAAGCTGCTCCTGCCCGACGAATTCCTCCAGCCGTTTCGGCCGCAGGGTGACGTCGAAAGTCTGCTCCTCCTGGACGGCATTGGGTTCAAGGAGGGTTTCCGGGTTGGTTTCGTCGAAAATCGGCTCGAACATACTGTCCTAATTTTAACCTAAAATTCCGATAAGATACAGCGCAAGACAAAAACGGCCTTTTGGGCCGTTGAGTCAGAAGAGTGGCGATATTCTTGTCCCGTCATATGGCGGTTTGGGGCCGGTTTTTGAGGTAAAACCGTATCCATATCGCAATGGTGACGGTCTGTGCGGCCAGGTTGGCCGAACATATCGCCATTAGGGATATATCCCCGATGGCGAAGGCGTATGTTACCCAGAATACCGTAGCCAGGAGCAGCACTATCAGCATCCTGACCTCCACTGCCCCGGTGCTTTTGGCCTTCCACAGTTCCCTGGCCTGCAGGGAAATGGAGAAGGTCACCCCGAATCCAACGGCCGTGAAAATTTCGGCCTGCCACGGAGTGAATATCATCGCCGCCGTGATCATGGCCATGGCCGGGATCTGAATTTTTTCCGTCAGCGTGAATCCCCTGAACCTCCACAATCCGATTAGGATCGGAAGGTATAGGGCCGCCATTGCGGTTCCGTTGAAGACGGATGATAGGCTACGGATATGCCATCCGTATATGGCCAGGACGACGAACGAAAACAGACTATAGGAGAACATCTTGATCGAAACTGCCTCCCCGCTTTTTTTATTCCATATTTTTTCGTTTTGTTTCCACAGTCCCCACCCCTCGATGAAGGTGAAGGCTACCGTTCCGACGGCTCCGATACTGGCGGCGTTCATCCCCCAGTTTCGGAATTCGACCGTATTCCCTAACCCTAAAATTTCGATTATTTTTTCCAATTCTTCCCCCTTGTTTTTAAAGGTGCTGATTCAGCCAATTTGTCCGAAATTTACCGTAAAATTCGGTTGGTGTCAAGGGGTAGGGGGGGGCGGGCACGGCGGGACGGTGTGGGATATGAAAAAATCCCCTCCTCATAAGTCCCCCAGTATTGGGGGATTTAGGGGGGTAAAGTCCCCCGAAGGGGGATTTAGGGGTCTGGGGATTTAGGGGGGCGACGGTGGCTTGGGGAGACAAAAGAGGATGATCCTGTTTTTTTCCGCCGTCAGGACATGCGGTTCGCCGTTGTGCATAATCGGCAGGTCGCCGGCGGTCAGTGACCCGATGGCGTCGTTCCCCTCGAACGGGACCTTGTAGATTTCCCCGCCCGGAAGGTTTGTGCACCGTCCGGGTTGCTGGAGATTGCCGTCGCTGCCGTGGGCCTCGTTGAATCGGAGATCGAATGTCGCTCGGTGTCCGGTCGAGAATTCGACCTCGGCCATCGTGGCCGCCTGCATGATCGGCTGGATGGCCGCACACCGCCGACCGATCTTCCCGTAATCGGCCGATAGGCCGGTTTCGAGCATCTGCCGGTTGAGGCCGGGCATGCTGGCGATGCGCAGGTGCGCCGTGCCCGGTTCCTTGAGGTAGGCCTTCAGCGGGGCCGTGGCGCTGAACTCCGGCATCGAGATGATGATGTCGGATTCGGCAACGGTTTCCGATGTCGTTTTTGTTGTTAAGGTTCACTCGTCCTTACCGCCAAATTAGCAGGGCATGACGGTCGCGTCAAGGGATAGGCGGCGGAAATCCACCCCCTCGGAGGCGGCTTTTGACTGGATATTGTTTTTCGTAAAAATAGCCTGATTTTCGTTGATTATCCCCATTCGTTCGCTTTCCGTTCGGTTTTTTGGTAAAATTAATTTGCCCCCCATTATGAATACTCAAAAAATAGGCAATGCCATAATTTATCATGCGGATTGTTTGGATGCCTTTAGGAAGTTGAAGCCCAATAGTATTGATTTAATTGCAACCGACCCGCCTTATTTTTTGGATGGAATGGATGATGGTTGGAGGGACGATAACCTCAAGAGGAAAAAAGCCAAGGCCAATGCCGTAGGCGGACTTCCGATTGGCATGAAATTCGATCCCGAACAAGGTAGGAGGCTACAGGGATTTTTTTCGTTAGTCTCCAATGAGGCCTTGCGGACCCTGAAACCCGGAGGTTTTTTGTTGGCTTTTTCGCAAGGCCGTCTTTTTCATCGCATGGCTGTGGCGGCGGAGGATTCCGGTTTTGAAGTGAGGGATATGCTGATTTGGGAACACAATGGCGGTCAAGGCAAGGCGTTTACCCAAAATCATTTCATCAGGAAAATGGAAATTTCGGAAAACGAAAGGAAAAGGATGATCGCCGGCCTTCGGGGCAGGAAGACGCCACAGTTGAGGCCAAAATTCGAGTCAATTTTGTTGGCCCAAAAGCCCAAAGACGGAACTTTCGTGGAAAATTGGAATAGATGGAATACCGGATTGATTAAGGTTGATTTTTTGCTTGAATGTCAACAGACCACCATATTTAAGTACAGCAAGCCGATTAAGGAAAAAATGATAGATCACATGACGGTCAAACCGGTTGACCTGATGGAACGTTTGATAGATGTTTTTTGTATAGAAGGGCAGACCGTGCTCGATCCTTTTTTGGGTAGCGGAACGACCGGGGTTGCGGCTTTGGGGATGAGGCGGAAATTTATTGGGTTTGAGGTGGAGGAGAGATACGTAAAGATGGCGATTGAACGTCTGAAGAAGTTTCTATGATTGAGAAAATGCCAATCGGTGGAGGGCATATCCATATGTCTCCTGAGGAGATTGACGAGTGGTATGATCGGATAAAGTCGGAGCATGAGATGTTCTTGTCCAAATACGGCGTAAAATTACCGGCGAGAAACAGTGCCGAAGCTTTATGGCTGGTGTTTCTGAGGAAACATCTCGGAAAAGCGGTTCATAAGGATACAATTTCTTCCTTTGTCCATACCGTTAGGGTGGATTTCGGGAAAGATCAGCAGGTCAGGCATCTTGCCGAAAAGGGGTGGTATGTCTTGAATAAGGGGGAGAAAATCCCGAATAGTGAGGATTTGGTTGTCAGCGGTTACCATGTCCTGTTTAGCATGGAGAGTCCCAAACCGACTTTTATATTCAAATCATTGAAAAGAGCCGGGCGAATCGGCGCAAGAAATTTTGAGGAGTTGAAAGCGGTATATGATTTTCGTTGCGCCACATGCGGTTCTAAAGAAAACTGTCCTAATTTCCTTGAACCAGACAAAAAGACGACGTTGCAGCGGGGTCACATGAATCCCCACAAGTCCCTAACCTCCGAGAACACGATTCCTCAGTGTCAGGTTTGCAACGGAATCTATTTGGATGATTATGTTTTTGACGAAAAGGGACGGGTTAAGGCTGTGGCATCGGTAAGGCCGGTTTTGAGATCCGAAAGGGAAGTTCAGGAAGAAATCAAGAAAAAACTACAGGAGCTGTCCGGTTAGCCGTTTGCGGTAATCAAAAATCGTCCCCCTCGGAGGCGGCTTTTGATCAGAAGAACCACAAGAAAGGGGTTCAGACCAATTTCCTTGCGCACCCGGACAGGGAAAGGGTCGAGGATGAGGCTATAAGGCTGGCGCGATCCCTTTAGCCCGTTTCGTAACGGAAACCGAAACCGCCGAATTTTGCGCCAATAAAGTTAACGTGCCGCCCTGATTTTTTTTGCGGATGACGATCCTGAAAAGATCACGCTTCCATTCTAGAGAAAAAATAACTACTAATATGCAGAATTACGGTAGTAATTGTCAGTAAAACGATTAAGTCAATTCCCATGCCAAAATAAAACCCGCCCGTCAAACTTCCTCTTAAGCCATCAACGCCATACGCCAATGGATTGACCATTAAAATATACTTAAAAATCCCAGACGATCCGTCAATTGGAAATAGCGAACCAGAGAGAAAAAAAATGGGCATAACCAAGAAATTCATTATTAACTGGAATGCCTGCATGTCTTTCAAAAGCGATCCTATGATTGTGCCGAAGGCGGTAAAAAAAGTGCGATTAAAAAAATAAATAAGATTCCAACAGGCAACATGGCCCAATTCGGACGAAAACCTAATGGAATGGTAATAATGAGGACAATCAGTCCCTGAAACAAGGCGGTCGTTGTTCCGCCTAGGGTTCGACCAAGCACAATTTTAAATCGTGACACGGGAGCTACCAGCGTTTCCTTTAAGAAACCAAACTGCCTATCCCAAATGACATCTACGCCCGTAAAAATTGACGAAAACAAAACAGTCATAGCTATGATACCTGGAGACAAAAACGAAATGTAGTTTCCTTCGCCGGCTTTTTCGAATATGGAACCCATGCCAAAACCCAAAGCCACCAAAAACAAGAGTGGCTGACCAATGGAGCCTATGATGCGGGCTTTTGAGCGAAAAAATCTCTTAATCTGCCTTAACCAAAGTATGTAAATGACCCTCATGAAGTTCAATGTTTAAATATCCGTCGATGATTGCGCATTTGGTCGGCATTGGAGGAATTTTCCTCTCTTATACGATAACCCGTTAACCTTATAAAAGCGTCCTCTAACGACTTTGTCCCCGTCTCTTTCTTCAGTTCGTCAGGTGTTCCCTGAATGATGATTTTCCCCCCGTCAATTATGGCAATTCTATTGGCGTTCCTTTCCGCCTCATCAAGGTAATGGGTGGTAAAGAACACGGTAGTTTTCTCTTTTTGGTTTAAATTTTTTATGTATAACCAAATGCGGTTTCTGGTTTGCGGATCAAGCCCCAAGGTCGGTTCGTCCAAAAATAAAATTTTGGGATGATGCAGAAGGCCTCTGGCGATTTCTAGCCTGCGTTTCATGCCACCTGAAAAATTTTTGACTTGTTCTTTGCGTCTTCCCCACAATTCAACGATTTCCAGAAGTTGTCTCGTTCTTTCTTCCAAAACTTCTTGCGGTATGCCATACAAAACCCCGTGAAGCTCCATGTTCTCGACGGCCGTTAACTCGTCATCCAAACTGGAATCTTGAAAAACAATGCCGAATGAATGCCGGGCACTATTGGCGTCTTTTGTTGGATCATGGCCATCTAAAATAATGTTTCCGGCAGTCGGTCTCAATAAGGTTGTTAGCATTTTAATGGTCGTTGTCTTGCCTGCCCCGTTGGGCCCAAGAAAAGCGAAAACATCCCCCTTGTTAACGGAAAAAGAGATGTCGTCAACCGCCGTAAGGTCATTAAATTTTTTTGATAGATTTTTGATTTGAATGATCATAGGAGTTTTCTTGCCGTTTTTTCCTTAAGTTTGTTTGTGGTGCCCGGGGCGGGGGTCGAACCCGCACGCCTTTCGGCAGGGGATTTTAAGTCCCCCGTGTCTGCCGTTCCACCACCCGGGCCCGCTGGTTTTCCCGTCGGGGTTCCTCCTGACCGTCCGGATCCCGACCCTTTTGTCCGGCTTATCCGACGGCGAACCCCTTTTGGCTCCCCATTTCGGTTTCGGTCTTTATGATCCCGACCCGCCCGTCGTCGATTGCGGCCAGTATTTCCGGGTCGGCCACGGCTTGGTTAACGGCCTGTTCGATGTTTCGGCGGCAGTTTCCGGACAGCTTGACGTCGGGATATATGGGGCTGTCGATCTGGATGACGTACGGGCGGTCCGTCGGGACGCCTTTTTCCGCCTCCATGACCGTTCGGATGGCCGTTTTCAGGTCCGCCTCCAGGTTGGGATCCAGGGCGGAAAGGCGCATGAAGCGGTCGTTCGGAAGGATCCAGGACCTGTAGGCGTCGCCGACGTATATGCCGCGACGGACCGTCCCTTCCCCTCCCGCTGCCGTTCCCGAATCGGTCAGGTTTTTCCTTCCCGACAGGACCGCCACTAGGTGATCGTCCCTCTGGTCGGCTTTTTCCGGTGAGATCAGGCCGGTTGCGGTGTCCAGTGACAGGAAATGCGTGAAGGCATCCGGATAGCGCCGGCGCAGGTCTTCCAGTAGGGCACTGAATGCGGTTACCTGTTCCGCCGGGTCGCTTCCGAAGGCGGCGCATCCCCGTTCGGGGTCCCCGCTTTCCCGGTGCGCGACCAGGTAGATGGCCGTCTGTCGGCGGGCCTGGACCGAATGCCTGATCTTCACCCCGAACAGCCGGTCGAAATCGTCCGGTTCGATGCGGCCGCCGTATGTCGCCATGACTATCGCCTCGCCGTGGAGAAGCTCCAGGCGGTCCTCGATCCCCCCGCAACGCTCGTCCATGCAGGTTACGACGAAAGTGGTGCGTCGCGCCAGGCGCCGCCGGAGTTCAGGCAGGTGCCGCTCGTATTCCGTGGACCGGTCGACGTTCCCTTGCCCGATCTCCACCCTCTCCCGCCTAAGGAAATCCCCGATGCGGCCCGCTCTCGTTGCCGATTTGTCCCCTGATCCGTCCATGTGCGTTCGCTTAGGGCCTTCTCCTGCCCGACTACTGCATATTAATACCGAAACCGGTCGGTGTCGAGATTGGCCTGCCGGACATGGTATAATTCTGGCGAAAACGGACGGTATGACCAGCCTGATATGACCAGCGAAAAATACGATCTCGTGATCATCGGTTCCGGACCGGCCGGCCTGGCCGCCCTGGAGGCGGCGGCCGAAGCCGGTGCCGGAAGGGTCGCCATCGTCGAGTCGGAACGCCGACTTGGCGGCGAGTGCCCGAATTGGGGATGCATGCCCACCAAGTCCCTGCTGCAGACGGTCGATATCCTGGAACACTGCGGACGGGGGGCGGAATTCGGGGTGCCGAACTGCGGGGGGCGGACCGATTTTTCGGCCGCCAGGAAACGCCAGAGACAGGTCATCGATTACCTGACCGCCGGTCCCCGCCTGTCCAATCATGTCCGGAAACTCGGGGCTGACCTGATCCGCGGGCGGGCGGAATTCGTGGGGCCGCAGGACGTTGCCGTGGGCGGCAGGCGCTATCGGGCCGGAAAATTCGTGGTCTGTGCCGGTTCGGAGACGCTGGTTCCGGCGATTCCGGGACTGGACCGGGTCGGATACCTGACGGTCCGCAGTGCCCTGGACCTGGAGAGGGCCCCGCTGTCCGTGCTGTTCGTCGGCGGCGGGCCGGTCGGCGTGGAGTTCGCGCGGATATTCTCGGTTTTCGGGACCGCCTGCACGGTGGTGGAGGCCGGTCCGCACGTCCTGCCGAAGGAGGACCGTGACGTGGCGGCCGTGGTGTCGGAATCACTCCGCCGTTTGGGCGTCAGCCTGATGCCGTCCGCTCGGGCGGTCGGGTTCGGCCGCCGGGACGGCAGGATCGTCGCTGAGGTCGAGCCGGTCGGCGGGGGAAAGCGGCGGGAGATCCCGGTCGATGCGGTGATGGTGTCCGCCGGAAAGCGTTCGCCGTGGGAGGGTTTGGGGGCGGCCATGGCCGGCATCCGCCTGGATTCCCGGGGCTATCCGGTCCTGGACGGTTTCCTCCGGACCTCCAACCGGAATGTCTATGCGGCCGGGGACTGCGCCGGCCGGATGGCCTTCACGTCCGTGGCCCATCGGGAGGGCCGGGCCGCCGGGAGGAACGCGATCAGGGGCAATCGGATGAAAGTCGACTTGCGGGTCGTCCCGCACGGCATCTACGGCGATCCGGAGGTCGGCTCGGTCGGCCTGACCGAGGATCAGGCCAAGGCCGCCGGATACCGGGTGGCCGTCGGTCTGGCCCCGTTCGGTGTCCTGTCCAAGTCCATCGTCACCGGCGAGCCCCTCGGCCTGGTCAAGATCGTCTGTGACCGGAAGACCAGGGAGATCATCGGTGGGCATGTGGCCGGCCACTCGGCCTCGGAGATAGTCCATATCCTGGCCCTGGCCATGCGGGCCCGGCTGAAATGCACTGACCTGGCCGACATGACCTACGCCTTCCCCACCTATTCCGAGGCCGTCGGCCTGGCGGCGGGGAATGTGGGGTAGCGGAGCGGGACGGTCGGCATAAAGGGCACGGAGCAGCGGTTAGGATGTAAAGTGTCCGCACTCTTGACTTTCCACTTCAATTTCGCTAACCTCACCTCAAACAAACCGAAGGGAATCGTCCCTTAACAACCAGTTCCGGCCGGAGGGCCGGAAAGGAGGCAAACGATGTCAATCAGGAAAGATGTCGCTCACCTTGACCAGACCGCCGTTTTGGATACGGCGGCAAAATTCTTTCGCGTCATGAAAAACGCCGGTGTCCCGTTCGACGCCTGGAAACTGCCGAATCAGGATAAGGAGGCCCGGAAAAGGCTGGCGGCGTTCATGAACGCCGGCTGCCCTGATTTTGTGAAACAAAAGCAATCCTTGGAGGGTTGGGATGAGTCGAATTTGGCCGAAAATATCTTCGGCGGCCGCTTCGTCTCCGTTGCCGAGGCCGCCAAGGCCTGGAAGGGGAAGCTAAAATACGGCAGGCGGCTGTCCGCCCGCCTCAACGAGGCCCTGCCCGGCGCCGAGGCACTGCGGGGGATATCCGGAAGCCATGTCTTGGTCCCGCTCCCGCCGAGGCCCATGAGCCTTATTGAAATGAGGGACCTGGCCCCGGGAATGTTCCGCTCGGACAACTGCTGGTATGAGGACGGAGGGGAGAAGTTCTTCCGGAACGACCGGACCGGCGAGGGTTGGATCGCCCTCCTCGAGGGGCCGGTGTCCGGCTCCCTCGACCGGCCGTGGGATAGGCAGGAGAAGATGGTTCCCGCAGGCGGACCGGACACGATCCCCAATGCGCCGTCTTTCGCCTGGGCCCTCCTGACCTATCTCAGGGCCAGGAACATTCGCCTCTTCACCCCCTTCTACGGACGGACCTCGTCCGTGGCTTCCTCCAACTTTCCCGTCGGTCTCGGCTTCGATGCCGATGGCCTGAACCTCGTCAGCTACTGGGTCGGTCATCCTGGTGTCGGGGTTGCCTCCGCCCGGATTGTTCCACTATGAATCCTCACCCCTAGAACCTGACTGTTGAAGAAACTCGTTCTTTGTTGAATATGGAAGAAACCGGTTGTAATTCATCTTACGATTCCGTATCCGATGATGTCATTGTGGTGTCGCAACAGGCCATTACGATTAGTTGGAAAGGTGAGTCAATAGAGGAAACATATTTGGGTGGCGGAAACTATCCGAGTTATACATTTCGCGATTCTGCCTCATCGAGTTGGATGTGCAACAACGGTACTCCTGAGTCGCCAGCCGATTGGATCGCTCACGTTAATGTCTATGGTGGATATTCAACCTCGGGTTCCTTGCGAGTTTACGGGGTAACCTATTGCGGAAGCTGCGCGACACCTGGGGCGTTGGCCTCACGGATTTATCAGGATAACGATATTCGATCGTGTGTCGGTTATTGGTCGGTATTGGCATGTTGCGCCGGCACTCTCAATACGGGTGACTTACGTTTTGGACTAATCTAATATAGACCGGTTTTGTACTTTTTTACCGCCCCCGCACACATCGTATCGGGGGCGTTTTCGTCCAGTATTTAAATGTTTTTGGTATAGTTTATCTGCTAACCGATATTACCTATGTCTATCGTCAGAATCATTTTCACTGTTTTGGGTCTGGCCGTTCTGGCAGTCTCGGCCATGGTGTTGCCGGGAATGCTCGGTGAGTTGTGGAATTCGGATATTCGGGTGATTGGTGTCGGGTGGGCGGTTTTGACGCTAACAACCGGTTTGGGGCTGCTGACGCTCGCCGTCTTTGGGTGGCGATACCTTAAACCGACAGCCATCATCATGGTTGGCGGGGCGTTCTTTTGCATTTCGACCTACCTTACGGTTTTTTTAAGGGGTTATTTTGGATGATTTGGGTCGTCGGATTGGCAAGAGTTGCCGATTTTACCCGTGTTTTTTCGCGGCGTTCGCGGCGTTTCTGCTGGCTGTCAGGGGGATAATGGCGGCCGGATCCGGAACGGGAAAAACGTGAGGAAGGGCACCCGCAGGCAGGCCCGCCGAATCAAAAGCAACCGACCTTCGTCGGTTGCTTTTGGAGCGGGTAACGGGAATCGGACCCGTATCTCCACCTTGGCAAGGTGGCATAATAGCCACTATACGATACCCGCGGAAGCTGCCTTTTCCGCAACGATGGTATTGTAGTGGCTGTTAAAAAAGGTGTCAACCCGGTTTTTTCGTTAACCCCCGGACCGTCGGCTATTGGCTCGGTTCCGGCTTTTTCCGGCGGCTCATCAGCCCCATGGCGGCGATTCCGGTCCCCATCGCCACGGCCAGGGCCAGTGGCCATCCGGCCAGCCCCTTCCGTCCGATGTCGGACAGCGGCCGGTAGGTATCGGATTGGCTGATGGGGGAGGCAGCGGATTCGGATGGGGAGGGTTCGGGCACGATGATCTTCAGTCCGCCCCGTTCCGGGATGACCAGCTCGGCTTTCCCGTTCCGCCAGCGAATCACGCCCGTCACCTCCACCTCGTCCCCGGCCTTTCCCGGCACCGGATCCTTTCCCATCAGCCTGGCGGTTACCTGCGGCTCGCCGCTCCGGTCGGTCAGGTGCAGGAGCCGCCCGCCCTTGGAGGTCACGGTTCCGATGACGGACACGGTCATGCCGTTGTGTTCCGGACCGATTTCCCCCAGTCCCGTTTCCATCGGCACGGGTGGGGTCTGGGCCTCTGACGTTTCCAGGCCGCCCTTGACCACGTTGATCCGCCAGCCGCCGTCCGATCGGCTGATCCGTCCCGTGACCGTGACGTGCTGGCCGAACATCATTTCCGGCCGTTCCGGTCCGTAGAGGCGGGCCTCGGCTCCGGCCCCGTCCGCCTGGTCCTCGATCATGAGGACCGTCTTCCCCAGTATGCCCAAGGGCAGGCTGACCGTCCCCTGGGCGGTCACCAGCGTCCCGTTCTCCAGGTCCGGCAGTTCGGACAGCGAAAGGATCTCCTCGGTCTCCTCGAACCCTTCGCCTTCCTCGACCGTTCCCCCTTCCGCCGATCCTTCGTCGTCCGGATCCGGTCCGCCAGTTCCGCCGGTTCCGTCTGCTTCCCCGTCCGGTTCCGGGTTGGCGGTTCCCGGGCTCGGCTGATCGGTCCAGGCCCAACCGTCCCCGATCCGGGCGAACGACCGTCCGACCGGTGCGGCCTGGTAGGAGACGGAATCGGCCAGAGACCCGTCCGGAAGCAGCAGCCGCACTTCATCCCCGCCGTTGTTCAGGGCCAGCCCGGATTCGGATTTGGCGATCAGCAGCAATCCGTCGGCCGGAACGGTCAGGCCGCCAAGGTTAAACGGCTTGCTGCCGCCTTCGGCATCGTCCAGTTTCCATCCCGTCAGGTCAGCCGGAAAGCCGCTGCGGTTCGCCAACTCGATCCATTCGCCGTCGTCGCTGCCCTCCGGATCCGGCAGGAATTCGCTGACGGCGATGTCAGCCCGGGCTCCGTCTTGGCATTCCGCGCATTCCGCCTGATCGGGGGGGATGTCGTTTTCCGTTTCCGGATCGTTTTGGGGATCGTCATTCCCCTCCGGGATGACGGTGGGGGAGGAGACCTCGCTTTCCGGATGTTCGGTCATGAAGATGTTGGTCGCTCCCGGTGTGGAAACGGTCGTCCATTCGTATGTCCCAGCCGCGTTCCTGGCATAGGACTGTCCGGTTTCGGCTTTGGGATAGGTGAGGGAACGGACGGTTTGTCCGGCACCGTCGATCAGCTCGACGGTCTGGCCGCTGTTGCTCAAATAGAGCTTGGTTTCGGCGTAGATCCAATATCTATATGTATCCGCCCCCATGACCGTCCCGGAGAGACCGAACGACTTGCTGCCGATCCTGATTTTCCAGCCGTCCAGGTCCGCTTTCCCGGGCCCCAGGTTAAGCAGCTCGATGAATTCCCCGTCCGCGTCGTTCCCTTCCGGATCGGGCATTACCTCGCTGATTACCGGATTGCCCGGAAGGGGTTCCGTTTCGACGGTCCCGTCCGTCTCGGTCGTCTCGACGGTCCCGTCCGTCTCGGTCGTCTCGATGGTCTCGTCCGTTTCGGCAACCTCGGCTGTCGGGACGGACGAGGCGGAATCGTCGAATCCCCCTACCCCCGCAGGATCGGTTTCCGGACAGGAGCAGACGCAGGTGCAGCCTTCCGGGCAGCCGTTTTCCGTGGCCCGGATCGGCATCGGCCGGAGAAGGGCCATGGCAGCCAAGACGGCAATCGATGACCAAAATAGTTTTTGGCGCATGTTTTTTCGGTTTTATTGGTTTAGGTGCGGTATTCTTAGGCTGGTTTCGTTTTCGGGTCAAGTTGTTTTTTAGGCTTGTTTTGGCCAATATTTTTAAAGGCAATTTATTCAGGCGGTTTTTTGGATCATCAGATTGTGGATAACTTCAGAACGGGCGGGTTTGGTATTGACATTTTGGTTTTTTTTGATATGATTGCGTCTGGCACTTTAAAAACAAGGAGAAATCATGGAAAGAAAAACGGATCGAAAAGAATTTCGTCGTCGTTTGGATGAAGGCGGGATGTCAAGCGACGACGCGGATCTACTGATGGAAATGTTGGAGCCGCTGGTGGCTTTCGCTGAAAGCGGAAGCCGTCCAAAAAAGAAATTGCCGGAGGAGGTGGGTCAAATGATTAATGCGGTCAGATTCGTGACCGGACAGTGGGAATGGGAAAAGGCTGAAAGCGCAAGATTCCTTACTGTTTCCAACGGCAATTGCCAGTATGATCCAAATTTAAGAGGTTTTCTCGGTCCAGAGGATGAGAATACCTGCTGGTGGAATGAGGAAAGGTACTGGGAACAACATCGAAGCAGCTGGACGGGGTGGGTGAGAGAGGAAAGGGAGACCGGGTTCGGTGATATCCTGCGATCCCGTTTTTTTCCTGAAACCCCGGTTCCGTCACCGTCCGTCCGGGAGGCGATAATATCGCTTTTCGGTTTCTCGAAACGGGAATGTCCTGATGGATATCCCCTACCGTTTTATGACGGGGATTTTTCCGAGGAGATTCGGGAGAGCGTCACGGACATAGTTTCCGTGGCCGTTCAGTTGGCGGTGTCGAACAGAAGGGAATTTCGGGATTTTAGGCTGTTGTTCAGGATTTTGGTTTCCTTTGTCCCGCTGTTTTCGCTGCGGGGTGAAAATCCCCGCAAATTTCTTTGTGTGTGCCTGGAATAGAGACGGTATAACGATATGATCTTTCGTTCGAGAGCGGGCCATTGTCTGGCCCGTTCTTTGTTTTGCGGCCCTGCATCCTGCGGTCAGCGCCCCTTTTCGTTCCGTGGTTTTTTCCGACCCGGTCGTTGCCGGTTGCGGCGGGTTTCCCGTGTTGTCCATCTGGCCATTCGGTCCGAAATGGTATAAGTTAACCCCGCAGGCGGATGTGGCGAAACGGCAGACGCGCCAGCTTTAGGAGCTGGTGGGGGAAACCCCGTGGAGGTTCAAGTCCTCTCGTCCGCACCAGATGACAAAAAGGCCCCAATAGGGCCTTTTTTGGTATTAGCGTAAAAAAATAAGCCGGGGACTGCCCCCGCCTCACGGTCCGGCTATCGGCGGTCTTCGCGGTCCGGTTCGGCCAGGGTCTTGAGGAAGCCGTTGATCAGGGACAGCACCAGGCTGAACAGCATGGCCCACCAGAAGCTTCCGACCGAAAAGCCGGGCGTGAGGCCGGAGGCCAGCATGATCAGCAGGCCGTTTATCACGAAGGTGAAGAGCCCGAGCGTCAGGATGTTGACCGGCAGGGTCAGGATGAGGAGGATCGGCTTGAGGATGGCGTTGATGAGACCCAGGACCACGGCCAGCACCAGGGCGGTCCAGAAGCTATCGACGCTTACTTGGGGCAGGAGATAGGCGGCGGCGAAAATCGCCAAGGCCGACACCAGCCAGTTGATGAGGATAGGCATGCGAATATTATACATTATTATTCCCTTATGGCAACAGTTATTGTTTTTGTCTTTTTTGATTAGTAATAAATTATTATCTATACTATGATAGTAATACATTACTATCATGGACAGCTCAAAAAGTTTGGCTAGAAAAATTAAGTCATATCGAGAAAACCTCGGTATGACACAATTGGATTTTGCCGCCAAGGCCCAAGTCACGTATTATGCGCTGACCAAACTCGAATCCGGACAGACAAGGGATCCCCGCGTCATGACCGTCCTGAAAATTGCAAGGGCCCTAGACGTCAAGATTGAGGATTTGGTATTTCTTAGTCATTGAATGCATTTATGAACATGTCTGTGGTGCTGTGGGTCGGTCTCTCGGACAAACGAACGGGCGATAATGTCCTGCCTCCCCTGAGCGAGTCCTCCCCGTCGGGAAAGATCGTGGATGAGGCAATTATCGGCCTGGATGGCTATGAGCATATTAAGGAGAATCTGGTTGATTTTGCCCCCTTGGATGAACGAAACAGGATGCGTTACCCGACCAGCGAAGAGATGCGCATGGGGGCGCATCGTCTGATGGGCATAATCGAAAGAGTCAGGCCTTCAACAGTCGTCATATTGGGTAGGAGGGCCGCCAAAGCCGTTTTCGATTCGTTTGATTTAAGCCACTCATGCCTTTCTTTCGGGGAATTCAGGTACCGATCGTGCTCCATGGGAGGGGTAAAGTACTTGCCGGTTCACCATCCCTCGTTCATTTCGATTTACAGGAGAAAACACAAGGATAGCTACTTGGCAGCTGTCAGGGAAATGATAAAATCGCCACCCTAAGGCGGCGATTCGCACATTATTCCCCTATTCTCTAAATTTCGGACCTGTAAAAAATAAGCCGGGGACTGTCCCCCTTCTTGACCCCCTCCCCGTTTCTTGCCAAGCTATGGGCAGGAACGGGGCCTGACGAAACGGGGAAAAAGCACTAAAAGTATGAGAAGAACCGAATTGGCAAAACTGATCGACCACACCCTACTGAAGCCGGAAGCCACCGCCTCTGACGTCGGGGGGCTTTGCGATGAGGCCAGGCGATTCGGCTTCGCCGCCGTCTGCGTCAACCCCTGCTTCGTCCCCCTCTGCCGCCGTCTCCTGGAGGGCAGCGGGGTAAGGGTCTGCACGGTCATCGGTTTCCCCTTGGGGGCCAATGCGGCCGAGACCAAGGCTTTCGAGGCCCGGCAGGCCATCCGGGACGGGGCCGATGAGCTGGACACGGTGATCAGCATCGGGGCCCTGAAGGGCGGACGGTTCGATTTGGTTCTGGAGGATATCGCCGCCGTCGTCAGGGAGGCCCGGGCGGATTCCGGCCGTCCGATCGCGGTTAAGGCCATCATTGAGGCCTCCAGGCTGACCGACGGGGAGAAGGTGAGGGCCTGTAATCTGGCGGTCGAGGCCGGAGCGGATTTCGTGAAGACCTCCACCGGTTTCGGCGGGGGCGGGGCGACGGTCGGGGATGTCCGGCTGATGAGGGCGGCCGTCGGCGACAGCGCCGGGGTGAAGGCCTCCGGCGGCATCAGGACCGGGGAAGACGCCCTGGCCATGTTGGCCGCCGGCGCCACGCGTCTCGGGATCAGCCGGTCCGGCAGCCTGGCGATCCTTGAGTCCTGCCCGGAATAGGGGGGATGCGGGCAGGGAAAGGCGGTCGTCAAGGTATCGACACCATATTTTTTTGTCGCAATTGCGCTATAATAACAAAAAGGCCGTGCCTCATTGCCTGCCCATGCCAAGCAAAAAGAAAAATTCCGCCCCGATCAAACTCGTCCTCCTCCACGGCTATGCCGGAAATTCCGGCAATGTTTGGTTCCCTTGGCTCCATCGCCTGGCGGAAGGCGTCGGTTGGCGGGTTTGGGCCCCCCAACTTCCCAATCCCCTCAAACCGGATTACGGCGCCTGGATGGGGGCCGTCCGTTCCGAAGCCAAGTCCTGGAACGGGGATACGGTCATTGTCGGACACAGCATGGGCGGGGTCTTGGCCCTGCGGATTTTGGCCGAGACGGGGGTCAGGGTCGGGGCGGTGATCACCGTCAGCACGCCGTTCGGTTCCCCGGTGCCGGTCAGGCAACTTATCCGGTTTTTCTCCGACCCGATCGATTGGGTGGCCCTGCGCCGTCAGGCCGGGGCCTTCGTCACCGTCCATTCCCGGAACGATCCCCTCATCCCGTTCGACGCCGCCCTGCGTTACGGAGAGACCCTGAAATCCAGGCTGATCCTGACCGAGAAAGACGGTCATTTCATCGGTCGGCAGGCCAAGGCCGTTTGGGGGGAG
>JAFGIV010000028.1 GCA_016929435.1 Candidatus Uhrbacteria bacterium
AAAATCGACTACCAGAAAGACCTGAACGCCGAGCAGCTGGCGGTCGTCCGGGAGGGCGACGGCCCGTGTTTGGTGCTGGCCGGGGCCGGATCCGGGAAGACCCGGACGATCATCTATCGCGTTGCCTATTTGATAGAAAGGGGGGTCAGTCCGGAAAATATCCTGCTCCTGACCTTCACCAACAAGGCGGCCGGGGAGATGTCCCGGCGGCTGGCCGGACTGGTTGGTCCGGCGGCCAGCGGCCTATGGAGCGGCACCTTCCATTCCGTGGCAAACCGACTGCTTCGGCACTACGCCCCGCTGGTCGGCCTCACCCCCTCCTTCAGCATCCTGGACCAGGAGGACTCCAGGACCCTGATCAGGGCCTGCCTCAAGGAAGGCGGTTATGACCGGAAGAACGGCGAACGCCGTTTTCCGTCCCCGGCCGTCATTCAGGAGGCAATCAGCTACAGCAGCAACGCCGGCATTGCCCTTTCGGACGGACTGCAGCGCAAATATCCGAACTTCCTGCCCCTATCCGACCAGATTTCGGAGATTGCCGGAAATTACGCCCGGAAGAAGTCGGAAGGCAATGCCGTGGATTTCGACGACCTTCTTTCCGGGCTGCTGGACCTTCTGGACAGGGACACGGAGATCCGGTCCGTCCTGCAGGATCGGTTTCGGCACGTCCTGATCGACGAGTACCAGGACACCAATTTCATGCAGTCCGCCATCGTCAGCCGCCTGGCCGGGGAGGGCCGGCCGAACATCATGGCCGTGGGGGACGATGCCCAGAGCATCTATTCGTTTCGGGCGGCCGATATCCGCAACATACTCGATTTTCCCAGCCATTTTCCCGGTGCCCGCATCTTCAAGATGACGGTCAACTACCGTTCCACCCCGCAGATCCTGGACCTGGCCAATGAGGTCATATCCCATAACTCCGAGCAGTTCCACAAGGAGCTGACGGCCATGCGGGACGGGCAGGTCAAGCCCAAGGTCATGCCGGCGGTTTCCGCCGGTCAGGAGGCCGTTTTCGTGGCCGGCCGGATCGAGGACCTGCTGGAAAGGGGGGCCAATCCGGCGGAGATCGCCGTGCTGTTCCGGGCCACCTTCCATTCCCAGCAGCTGGAGTTTGAGCTGATGCGGCGGGGAATCGAATACGAATACCGCGGGGGGCTGAAGTTTTTCGACCGGGCCCACGTCAAGGATGTCCTGGCCTTTCTCCGCATACGGTCCAACCCCAGGGATGAGGCCTCCTGGCTGCGGGTCCTCTCCCTTCAGGAGGGGGTCGGGGACGTTACGGCCGGAAAGATCACCCAGTTCATGAAGGAGTCAGGAAGCCTGGCAATGGCGGTTACGGCGGATGTCGGGGGAATGTTCGGCAGCCGGGCCGGAAGGGGCTGGTCGGCCCTTAGGCGGTCCCTGGAGGCCCTGCATGGGGCCGGGGACGCCCCGGCTGACCAGATTCGGTCAATTCTCAAGTCCCCCTACGCGGAATACCTGGAGGCCGAGTACCCGAATGCCCGGGATCGGCTGGAGGACCTGGAACAGATGGCGACCTTTTCCGAGCGGTATGCCCAAGCCGGCGATTTTCTGGCGGAGATAACCCTGGACGACGGGGTTTACGGACGTCCCGCCGGTTCGGGACGGGAGGGTACAGTCCGTTCCCGGTCCCCAAAACCGGTTCTTTCCACCGTCCATCAGGCCAAGGGGCTGGAATGGGATACGGTATTCGTCATTCACCTGACCGCCAATTCCTTCCCCAACCGCAATGCCGCCATGGAGGAAGGCGGGTTGGAGGAGGAGCGGCGGCTGTTCTATGTGGCCGTCACCAGGGCCAGGCACAGCCTTTACCTGACCCATCCCTCGTCCGTTGGCCGGGATTTCAGCTACGAGGGCCCATCCCGTTTTTTGGAGGAGATTGACCCGAACTGCGTGGACGGGGGGCAGGGAGGGAGTTTCGGCAGCCCGTTCGGTCCGATGCCCAAACCCAAATTCATCGGGCACCGTCCGCCCGTGGATGACGGGAGCCAGCCGGGTTACGAGGGCGGGGACGGGGAAGGGGGGACGATCGAGCTGGACGAGAACGGGGATCCGATCCGTTCCGCCGAGATGCGGGAAACCAGGGAACGGGTCAGGAAAACGAGTTTTTTGGGGGATTATTGAGAGACCCCCAAATCCCCCCTCGGGGGACTGACCCCTAATGCCCGGCCCCATAAGAAAAACCCGGCCAAAGCCGGGTTGGGAGTGGATGGTTTTTTTATGTGTTATTTGCGGATATTTTTCAATTCCTCGAATTCTTTTATGATCTCGTTGAGGATCTCCTCGACCAGTCTTTGGTCCAGTTCCCCCTCCCTTACCATCTCCTGTAGGGCCTCCGTGCCCTCTAACCTGTCCTTCAGCTGTTTGATACGATCCAACTTCGACTCAAATTTACTCGATAGACGAGATAAATTTTTTTTTAATTCTTTAATTCTTTTTTCCATTTTTACCTTTCTTTTGCGTTTGGGTTTTCGGCTGGGATAACGATAGGATATTTTCGTTTCCCTGTCAACCGTAGGACGGACAGAGGGATAAAAAAGCCCCACATGGAGTGGGGCGAGGTGAAGACGGAAGGGTGTTGGTTTTTATTTCAGGTCGTCGTCGTTTATTCCGAGTTTTTTCAGTAGGTCCTTGAACGGCTTTTTCGGATCGAGTTCCGGTTGATGGTTCGCAGGGGCATGTTCGAAGTTGGAGTTGACGTCGATCAGGCGTCCCTTGCGGGACTTGAGGCTGACGACGGCCCAACCGTGATGGACCGACTTCATGAGGAAATGCTCGAAGGCCGAGCCTGTCTTCAGGGTGCCGAGCTGGAGCCCGAACTGCTGTCCGAGAACCGGTCGCCACCGGCCGCAGGAGACGGCACTGTGGAAATTGGCCACGATCACCAGGGGACAATTTTGATACATGTCCATGGCCGATTGGATGCGGATGGTCTTGGTCTTGGCCCCCCCCATGTGGGGGTGGATTATCCCGACCTTCAGGCCGGAGGCGAGGGTAAAAAGTCCGTCGTCTTCCGGAACGTGGAATTTCCTTTCGATCAGGTCCATGATGCTCGTGGCCAGGAAGCTGTGTCTGCCGTCGGCTTCCAGCATTCGGAAGATCCTTTGGGCGATGAACTTCTTGGCGCAGGCCAGGGTTATGACCAGGGGCTCGTGCCCCTGTTCCATCTGCCAGTCGTCGTGGTTCCCGTGAATCATTTCGACCGAGATCAGGGCCTCGTCCACGGCTTTCAGGACGGAATCCCGGTCTTTCGGCGACAGGCGCCTTTGTCCGGAGACATTGGTTTTCGACCAGCGATGGCTGAAGACATCCAGGCAAATCCGTCCGATTATCCGTCCGGCCAGTTCCTCCTGTTCAGAGATCCACATGCCGGCATACACCTCCCGTTTTTCGACCAGGTTATGCTTGTTTCCTTCGGCTACGTCACCGGCGATCACCATGGTGGTGGCGCCGCTGTCGATGATCGATTTGGGGATGCCGCGCAGGGCATACTCGTAGGTGGTGCGGGTTGACCCGAAATGGGGGCAGCCAAAGGCGACCAGGCGATCGGTGGTCAGGCTGTTATCCTTGAACAGCGGCGGATATTTAAGGTCGGACAAGCCGAACTTGTCCAGCGACCACAGGCGTGACCCGTCGTCATACCGCAGTCCCGGCCAGTTTTTCGGCCGACGGTAGTTGCGGTTAACCAGCGGTTCCAGGCTTTTCCTGACCTCATTCTCTGTCAGTCCGGTACGCTTGGCCAGAAGTCCGGTCGTCAATTCGGCGTTCTTGTTCCCCTGCAGTTCGGCGATCAGTCTTGACTGTCGCTTGGTGAGGGATGAGGGGAGCCTGATGTTCCGGAGCTCATCGGCCACGAAATCGTTCAGGCTGCGGAGGTTGACCTGCGGTTCCGGCGAATCGCCGGTCATGGTCAGCACTACGGCGCCAATCTCGTGCCCGTATCGGTCATCGTCCCCGTACTGAAAATTGAACAGCGACGGGACGGTGACGTACGGAACCGAACCCCCCTGGTGTTGGGGAAAATCGATGTTGACGCCCATGGATCCGATCAGGTAAAGGTCGGGCGGAGCCTTGACGCTCTGGGCCAGGTGGGCGTTCAATATGCGGTCCACCGGGGTGGAATCGTAGGCCGAGTACCACGGCCTACGATTTGGCACCAGGACCTCAATGGTCTTCTGGTGGGCCTGTTCGGCCTGGACCCGTCCCGATCCGGGATATACGATGATGTCGTCACGGAGTCGCTTCAGCTCTTCCGCCACCTGTTCCCCGACGGCCTTATCGTGGCAGGGGGACAGGAAGACGTGGAGATTGACGGTTCCGTTGCGGTTTCTGAAAGCAGGAATCTTTTTGGCCAAGACCTTGGCCATGTTTTCGACGTTCAGTTCATCGAGAAAACCCGTGTAGGCGGCCGTTTTCTCATTCAGGGCGGATATTTCCCTTTCGGCGGCCATCCTGTCGACGGCAGCATCCTTTTTGTTGTCGCTTTTGGCCTTGGTCGAGTCGAGCAGGGCCTCAAGGGCCTCGATTTTTTTTTCGGCGGCGTTGATTTTTTGGGAAAGTTTCTTCCGCTCCTTTTCGATGTGCCGTCCGTCCACCAGGGCACCGGCCAGGATGACGTAAGCGACATCCTTCCCGTTCATCCAATCGGCTGTCCGTTGGAGAAGGTTCCAGCGTGTCCCGAAGTTAGGGAACATGACCATCGAAATCGCCCCGATTCGGACGGGGTGATTTGGCCTCGATTTGATTTTCTTTCGGCTCACGGTAACCTCCTGTGGTCTTGAACCTTGCTTGTCAATGTCCTGACGTTGTTTCCGGCGTTGGGACAGGTTTATCCGCAACCGCCGGAACCATCTTACCAGTCCGCAGCGCAACGGAAAAATCGGGTCAAGACCCGGACGGAGGGTAACCGGTTCGAACCGGGAAAAACATCCGGATCCGGACGGGCGGCGGATGTCCGGCGGCCCGGTCGGCCTCTTGCCAATTCCCCCCGTTTCGGCTAAGGTTCTGGCGATAAGTTTTCCCGTCAGATTCGCATGAAAACCGTTGAGTCAGTCACCGAGGGGCATCCTGACAAGGTCTGCGACCAGATTGCGGACGCCATTTTGGATACCTATCTCCAGCGTGATCCGGCCAGTCGGGTGGCAGTGGAGGTTTTCGGTTCCCACGGGGTCCTGATGGTCGGCGGGGAGGTGACGGCCAAGGCCGAGGTGGACATTTCCCAGGTCGCCGCCAAGGTCTATCGGGATATCGGATACGGGGACGACATCGAGGTTTTCGTCAACATAGAGAAGCAGTCCCCGGACATTTCCCGGGTGGTGGATACGGGCGGGGCCGGGGATCAGGGGATAATGTACGGCTATGCCACATCGGAGACCTCGGAGTTCTTGCCGTGGCCGGTTGTCCTGGCCAACCGGCTCTCCTGGGGCCTGTCTGACCTGCGGCGGAACCACAGGGATTTCGGGTGGCTAAGGCCGGACGGCAAGACCCAGGTTACCGTGGACGGGGGGAAGGTGGTTTCCGTGGTGGTCTCGGCCCAGCACGACGAGGGGGCCAGCATGGTGGACATCCGCCGCCTGCTGGTGAAACACCTGATCGAGCCGACGGTTGGGGGCCGTGGCGGGGGGCGGTTTTTCGTCAATCCCACCGGGTCCTTTTCGGTCGGCGGGTTCGGGGCCGATACCGGCCTGACCGGCCGCAAGACAACCGTCGATACCTACGGCGGCCTTATTCCGCACGGCGGAGGGGCCTTTTCGGGGAAGGATCCGACCAAGGTTGACCGTTCCGGGGCCTACATGGCCCGGTTTGCGGCCAAGAACATCGTGGCCAACGGCTTGGCCGGGAACTGCCTGGTTTCCGTGGCCTACGTCATCGGCCGGGACGAGCCGGTGATGCTGAAGGCCGTGTCCGGTGAGGGAAAGGACCTGACGCCGTATCTGCAGAAGCATTTCGATTTTCGTCCGCGGGCCATCATCGAGCGGCTGGGACTGCGCCGTCCCATGTACCGCCAGACCGCCACCTACGGCCATTTCGGCAGGGACGAGTTTCCGTGGGAGCATATCGTGCTGGATTGACGGAATCGCACGGTTCGGTTACGGTCAGGAAAGAGACCTTAACAACCGATGGAGGAAAAAATGGCCGTGAGCGACGACGAAATAAGACGGGAGATGGAGACGCTTCTGAAAAAGGAGACCGGTGAGCTGTCTGAACCCAAAATCAAACCCGAAGACCTTCCGGGTTTTGGGTTGCTGGAAGGGGCGGTTGCCAGCGGTGAGGAAAAGCGTCTTCTGACGTTGATGATGAAGGCCTTAAGGGATAAGGAAAAATTCCTGCGAATGCAGAACATGGCCTTCGAAAGGCTGCAGGAGGAATTTGGCCGGAGAGATTTGGGACTCTCCATGTATGATGTCCGGTTCGTGTCCGGCTGGCGGATAATGGTCCGGAACCAGCCGTTCGCCGAACGCCCTCCCGGGGTTATCTTGGACAGGGGGGATGCTATGGGCATTAACCGATCAATCCATAGGGCCGAGACTTTTTTGAACCTGGTCGGACGGAAAATAGGGAATATGGACGATCCGTATCTTGGCACCGATAGGGGCCGAAAAGGCATGGGTGTCCAAAAAAGGAATGGCGGGAAGAAAGGCAGAAAAGATGGAAGCGAAGGTAACGAAGGGCCGGATGACCGGCCGAACTGAATTGGTGTTGCCGTTATTGGCGATGTTTTGGGCAATCGCCGCTTCGGCGGCCCCGGTTCCGCAGTCGGATATCCCGGGGAAAGTCCAATCGTTCGAGCTCATTGGCGGTCCGGGCATTTCCGCCCGTCTTGTCCTGGATCAGGGAGTCGATGATGGGTGGACAGTCAAGAGCCAGGGGGATAGGGAGGTGGAGTTGACCGGAAAAAACGGGATTGGGTTCGCCTTAATTCGGATAGAAAAATCCCCGTTGACTCCGGCCCAAAATGCCCTCATTTGGGAAGGTTTCTACCAAAAACAGGGCTGTGCCGCCGTTATCGGCGGTATCGGTTCGGTAAAAAGGGGGGTAACCGATTCGGACCTTCTGGTCTCGGCCTGGGCGGAGTGCGAAGATTCCGCTACCGACGAGACGGCGGTTTTTCGGACGGGTTCGGGGAAAAATTGGGGCGGAAGATGGGTAATCAGCGCGTTGATTTCCGTCCCCAAGGGTAAGCGATCCGCCCTGTCTGACAGGGTGGTAAAAATGATGGTCAAGGCAAGTTTGTCCGAATAGTCTTAATGGAATGGAGGCTTCTTAAACGAATAGTCCCAGTAATGGGGCTATTTTGTATGTTTGCGCATTTGATTGACATCCGAGACCATTGGGGTATTATTTAGATGATTGTCTAAATACCAACCGCCTGGAGTCTTTTTTGGGATGGATGGTATAATTACCCACTAAACTTTTTTCTAAATTTTTCTTGAAACCTATGCCCAAGATGGGAAAGAAGGGCATCGTCGCCATTGTCGTTACGGCTGTCGTGTTGGTTACCCTGGCTGTCCGGGGAGTCATGGATTCCGACGTTGCCTATGAGACGGCGGTCATTGACCGGGGGACGGTCGTGGAGAGGATTTCCGTTACCGGTTCCGTCGCGCCCAAGACCAGGATAGACCTGCAGGCCGAGGTTTCCGCCAAGGTTACGGGGATATCAGCGGCCGAAGGGGACGTCGTGGAAGAGGGTGACCTTCTGGTCAGCCTGGATTCGAGGGACCTGTCCGCCCGGATAGCCGGACAGTCGGCAGCGGTCGAGGCGGCCGAGGCCCTGTTGGCGCAGTATAGGGCCGGGGCGACTCCGGAGGAGCTTCGGGTGTCGGCCACGGCCGTGGATTCCGCCCGTTCCCGTTATGAAGCGGCGGTCATGGCCCAAGCCGACGCCGAAAGGTCCCTGGCCAATGCACGATCCAGCCGCGATACGGCCATCCTCAAGGTTCCGATCAACCTGCAGACCAAGGCCGATACCCTGACCCAGGCCTATGACGCTGCCCTGACCGCATCCAGGGATGCGGTGGACCGGCTGACTGCCGTCATGTTTGACGGCAGCGATTTCCTGACCTTTACCGTTTCCGATTTTCAGTCCGAAACCGACGCGGTCAATACCCGTCGCGAGGCCCGGTCGGCGATTTCCCGGCTGGAATCGGCGATCCTCTCGGTTAGGGCGACGGGAACGGCCGAATCGGCCTCTGCCTCCTATTCCTCGGTCGTTTCCGACCTGCAGTCCGTAAAGCGCCATGCGGATGCCTGTGCCTTGGCCCTTAATTACGCCAGCGGGCTGTCTTCATCAACCCTGGCCTCCTACCAGCTGAACGTTTCCACCGCCCAATCGTCCATGAACTCCAACATGCAGTCCGTAACGTCGGCCAATAACGCCCTGGACCTGCAGCGGCAGGTGAATGACGCCGACATGACGGCGGCCGATTCGGCCGTATCCGGAGCCGAAGCCTCCCTGAACAGCGCGACCAGTGCCGTTACGGCGGCCGAAAGGTCCCTGGCCCAGGCCCAGGCCGATTACGAGTATCGCCAGGCTGGAGTCCGGCCGGAACAGATCGATGCCCAAGCGGCCAGGGTCAGGGCCGAACGGGCCGGCCTTTCGTCCCTGTACGCCGACCTGGCCAAACGGTCGGTCCGCGCCCCGGTTGACGGCCTGGTCACGGAGATCAACGTGGAGGTGGGGGAGAGCGTACAGGTCGGCAAGACGGTGGCGGTCATGAACACGGACGGAAATTTCGACATCGTCGCCAACATCTCCGAGGTGGATATCGCCAGGATCGCCGTTGGCCAGGCGGTTGACGTTACTCTTGACGCCTTTCCGTCGGACGAGGCATGGACCGGCAAGGTGGCGACCGTCAACCCCGCAGAGAAGGTGGTTTCGGGCGTCATCTTCTATGAGGCCAAGATGGTCTTCGATGAGGAGGACAGCCGGATTCGGTCCGGCATGACGGCCAACCTGGACATCGAGATCGGTCGGGTGGAGGATGCGGTCCGTCTTCCCATTCGTGCCCTGCAGGAAACGGTCGGGCGCTCGTTCGTCCGGGTCTTGGCTGACGGCAAAATCGAGGAACGGGACGTTGCCGTCGGCCTGGAGAACACGGATTTCGTGGAGATCCTAAGTGGCCTCGATGTCGGCGAGACGGTCGTCGTCGGCCCGATCAAGTGACATGTCGGCCCTCATTAGGCTGGAAAACCTGGTCAAGGAGTACCTGCAGGGGGACCGCATGGTGAAGGCCCTGGCCGGGGTCGATCTTGAGATAGGAAAGGGGGAATTCGTGGCCGTCATGGGCCCTTCCGGTTCCGGAAAGTCCACCCTGATGTACTCACTCGGGTTTCTCCTTAGCCCTTCGGGCGGCCGATACTGGTTCGAGGGCCGGGACGCCAGCAAGCTGACAGAGGACGAGCGGGCCGCCATCCGCAACGAGAAGATCGGTTTCGTCTTCCAGTCCTACAATCTCCTGCCGCGGACGTCGATCCTGGACAATGTCCTCCTGCCGCACGAGTACGCTGCCCGGAACGGCGACCGGAGCGTCCGGCAGCGGGCCCTGTCCCTGATCGAGCGCGTCGGACTGGGGCACCGGCTTGATGCCCACCCCAACCAGCTTTCCGGAGGCGAGCAGCAGCGGGCGGCCATTGCAAGGGCACTCATCAACGAACCGTCGCTGATCCTGGCCGACGAGCCGACCGGCAATTTGGATTCAAAAACCTCGGATGAGGTCATGGAAATCATCAACAACCTCCATCGCGAAGGCAATACCATCGTCATGGTCACGCACGAGGAAGACGTGGCCCAGCACGCCGAGCGCACCATCAGGATGAGGGACGGCCGGGTCGTTTCCTGAACGGCCTATGTTCCTGACCCGCGACGTCATCCATTCCGGACGCAACCTGATGGCGGCCAAAAGCCGCACTCTCCTTACGATGCTCGGCGTCATCATCGGGGTCATGTCCGTAGTGGCCGTCTCCTCGGTCGGCAAGAGCGCCCAGAACCTCATCCTGGAGCAGGCAGAAGCGGTCGGGACGAACATCATCGCCGTCCTGCCCGGGAACAGCGGTGAGGGGGAAATGCCGCCGATCGCCATGGGAATCGTCACCGCCACCCTTACCGAGGGGGATTACCGTGCGGTTCGGGCCCTGCCGCACGTCGTTCTCGGGTCCCCCCTGGTCATGTCGCTCGAATCGGTTTCGCTCGGATCGGTCGCCAAGGTCTCCAGCATCTACGGGACCGGCGAGGATTTTCCGGAAATGCTGGAAATGGAAGTGGCCGAGGGGCGTTCCATTGACGCCAGGGAGGTGGGGGCCTACAGTCGGGTCGCCGTGCTCGGTTCGGATGCGGCCAGGGACCTTTCCCCCCGCGGCAGCCCGATCGGCAAGTTCGTCCGGATCAAGGGATACAACTACCAGGTCATCGGCGTCATGGGGGAAAAGGGCGGGGGGGCGATAGGGATGATGGACGACGCCGTTTTCGTCCCGTTTACCGCCGCCCAGAAGTTCATCGCCGGAATCGAGTACCTGAATGCCATCCGGGTAAAGGTTGATGACGCCCGCAACATCGATTGGGTGAAGGGGGAGATCGAGAAGGCGATCCGCCGCCGCCACCGCATCACCGATCCGGTCAAGGACGACTTTTCCGTCCAGACCGGCGAACAGGCCATCACCATGATCGTCGGAATCACCGGGTCCATCAACGCCTTCCTGGTTTTGGTTACGGCGATTTCCCTTCTGGTGGGCGGCATCAACATCATGAACATCATGTACGTGGCCGTTCGGGAAAGGACCCGGGAGATCGGCCTGCGAAAGGCGTTGGGGGCCAGGTCCCGCCGCATCCTTTTCCAGTTCCTGACCGAGAGTTCGCTGATCTCGTTTTCCGGGGGCGTGATCGGCCTTGCCCTAGGTGTCCTGATCGCCTTAGGCGTTGACTTCATGGCCCTCAGGTACGGGCTGACCTGGCACTTCACGGTCTCCTTGACGTCGGTGGCCGTCTCCCTGGGGGTATCGATCGGCATTGGACTGACCTTTGGGGTCGCCCCGGCCGCCGCCGCCTCCAGGCTCGACGCCATTGAGGCCCTGAGGTACGAATAGTCAGGTTCAATACGTGGATCCCGCCCGCATGCATTTCCGAACCGTAGCCAAAACCTCGTTCGATAGCCTCCGCCGCAACAGGGTGCGCACGGCCCTGTCGCTTCTGGGAATCGTCATCGGCGTATTTTCGGTGACGCTCGTCATCTCTCTCGGCCTGGCGGTCAAGGCGGCGGTCGTGGGGTATGTCGAGAACTTCACCAGCCGAAGCCTTATTTCCGTCAATCCGGCGGCACCCGGCGCCTCGACCGGCAATTCAATGCGGGCCCTGATGATGGGTGCCTCCCCGGCCTCGCTCGATTACGCCGACCTGGAGGCCCTGGAGAAACCCGGGAACCTGCCGACGGCCGTTGCGGTCAACGGGACCGTAATTGGGCAGGAATTCGTCCGTCGGGGAAACAGGGAGTTCCGTTCAACGGTCGTCGGCGTTTCGGCCAGCTATCCGCAGATTACCCCGATGATGAAGGTCGCACAGGGACGCTTTTTCACGCGGGAAGAGGAGAAGTCAATGGCTCCGGTCGTGGTCATCGGCAGCAAGATCGCCGGCAAGCTTTTCGGCACGGTTGATCCCCTCGGGCAGAAGGTCAAGATCAAGGACATGTCCCTGACGGTCGTCGGGGTGATCAAGCCGTCCGGGAACCTTATGGGAATGGACATCGATTCGGTCACCCTGATGCCGCTTCGGTTGGCCACGAAGCGCCTGACAGGAAACGACAACATAACAGAGATCCACGTAATGGCCGCTGACGAGGGGAGCGTTGACGAGACCGTTGACGGCATAACCCGACTGTTGCGCAGGCGCCACCGCATCACCGACCCGTCCAAGGACGATTTCATGATCACCACCTCCAAGGACATCATGGACCGGCTCAATACGATCACCGACGTGATCACCTACCTACTGGCGTTCCTTGCGGCCATTTCCCTCCTGGTGGGCGGAATCGGCATCATGACCATCATGCTGGTTTCCGTGACCGAACGGATCCGGGAAGTCGGGTTGCGGAAGGCCTTGGGCGCCAAGCCGCGGGACATCCTGCTGCAGTTCCTGGCCGAATCGGTCGTCCTGACGACCGCCGGCGGCCTGATCGGCGGTGCCCTGGGTTTCCTGGTCACCCTGGGGGTGGTGGCGGTAATGAGGTTCAGCGGACTGGACGTCCCCTATGTCGTCTCCATGACGGCCTTCATCGGTGCTGCTTTCATTTCCGCCGCGGTCGGCATCGTCTTCGGCATCAGCCCGGCCCGGAAGGCCGCCAAGCTCGACCCGATCACCTCGTTGAGGTATGAGTAGGGGACCGTCAATGGTAGTATGGTTTAGCATAAATTTGCTATAATATGCATATCTTGACAATATAGCGGTATATATATTATTTTATCCCCATAAGTTTAGAAATTATGCTCGAGAAGGAATTTAAATATTTCCGTGACCATCAGGATGAGTTGGTCAGGGGGAATGAGGATAAATTCGTGGTGATTAAAGATGGGGAAGTATTGGGTTTTTACGATACTGAAATCGAAGCTCTTCAGGAGACCCAGAAAAATCACGAGTTGGGTACATTTTTGATACAGCCTTGTGTTTCAGGAAATGACAGCTATACGCAGACCTACCATTCCCGTGTGGCCTTTTGACGTATTATGATTAAAAGATCCGCCATGACGGTAAAAAGTAACGGAGGGCTGTTTAGGGACATAAAATCCCAAGTGTCGATTTCGTTACCGATTCTGGAAGGCGGAAATCAACAACAACAGATTGAGCAGTTTGTGGGAATATGGGATACGGGGGCTACCGGAACCGTTATCACCGGGAGAGTGGCCGATAGTTTGAGTTTGAAGCCGATTTCCAAGACGATAGTCAATACGGCGAGCGGTTCGGATGAGGTCAATGTCTATTTGGTTAATGTCTATCTACCGAGCAATGTCATCGTTCAGGGAGTTCGTGTTACGGAAGGCAAACTCAGCGGTGCGGATGTCTTGATCGGCATGGATATCATCACTTTGGGCGATTTTACGGTTACCAACCTTAACGGAAGGAGCATGATGTCGTTCAGGATTCCCTCTTGTTGTGAGGTGGACTATGTGAAGGAAATTCATGAAGAGCAAAAACCAGGTAGAAACGACCCATGTCCATGCGGCAGCGGAAGGAAATACAAAAAATGTCATGGCAAATAGGGAAGGGTCGGCATCTTAAACCCCCTTCAGGCGTAAGTCTCCCGCAGGGAGGGGGTTTGGGGGTTGAGACCGTCCGGATCGAGATTATGCTTCGGGTTAGATCCGCAAAGAAAAAAAACGGACCGAAGGCGGTCCGTTTTTTGGTATTCGACACAACTACAACTATTTGATAGGGGGAAAATCCCCGACAATCATGTATAGGCCGGGATTGGCCACCGGTTGACGGTCTTTTCTTAGGAGCCGTCTCTGTCTTTCCGGCGATTCTTTCCCCATGACTTGCTGATCGAGAATGCCGTAGATATCCAAGAATGCGTTCATCTTGGCACTGATGCGGATGCACCCCTTGGAATCCGGCCGGCCCAGTCGCGGTTCGCCATAGGTCGGATCCGTGGCGTGCATCAGCATGGTGATGCGCATCCATTTTCCCTTCCAACCGGTGGTTTCCTGCTCACCGAAGGACCAGATGCGGGAATCCTTCCCGCCTAGCCCCATCCAACCCTTGGCGTTCTTGGTCCCTTTGGCCCGGTATCCGAGCCGGACGATCGGGAAAGTGCCGACCGGCGTCAGGTAATGGCCAAATTTCAGGGAACCGGTGGAGACCTTACTCCAACCGATTTCGATGACTTTTCCGACTCCGTTCCAGAAACCCACCATTATATTTTGCCTGTCGAAATTCCGGTCCACGAAGATGAAGAATTGGGGTTCTGCGGATTGGGGAATTTTCGCCATCTGGCTTTGGGTATAGTCCAAGACCGTTTGACGATACTCACCGTTCATTGTTGACGGCCATCTTTCGCTTTCGTCCGGAAAGTTGGCCTTGGCGAAAGCGATGTCCGCCAGTATGGTCTCGTCGGTTTCCACCCCTTTCTCCTCGGCAACACCTGCCTTACCGAACAGGATTACGCCCAGAAGAGCCAAGAACATTCCCCATTTCCGTGTCGTCATGTCCACTCCTTTGATTTTGCCCAGCGGGCTTTTTAATGTACCACTGCCACCAGTCTTACCTTATTTAAGGTAAATCGTCAAGGATTTTGCCGCCTAAGGGAAAGTGCCGTTTTGGCATTAGAAAACAGGCCAAAAACGGCCCGTTTTCGGGTTGCCTTGTCGTTGGCGTCACTTAAGCGTTTTCCGGACACTCTCCAACGCTGCCTCGGTTTCGGACGAATCCTGTCGGGTGCGGGCGGTCCTTTCCTCCGGACTGGCGACGAACTCGACATCTTCCATGTTCAGCTCGTATTCCTCGTTTTCCCCGCCTTCCCGCCCGCCGACCTCGATCTTCACCAGGCTGATGTCGTCCGGCTTGACGTTGGCGTCGTAGGCGGCCTGACGGATTTCCTCGGCAGAAGCGTTTCGGTCAGCCATTTCGGCCAGCCTATTGTCATCGACGTTGTCAGACACGCCGTCGCTCATGACATAGACCCGATCGCCGGCCTTCAGGCGCCGGACGCCGGTCGTGACGGTGACGCTGTCGCCCTTGCCGATGGCGTTGCCCAACCCCTGCCTGTTGGCGTCAAATACCGTCCGTAGGCTGATCGTTCGGCCCTCAAGTTTGAAATTCTGGTCACCGGGGATGTCCTCCTCGTTTTCGGCATCCAGGACCGTTCGGTACTGGTCTTTGGTGATGTATCCCTGTTTGAGAAGCTCGAAGGCCGGTCCCTCGTCTTCGGTCAGCTGTTCCAGCATGCCGGTTTCGCTGTCTAGGACGTAGATGCGGCTGTCGCCGGCATGGGCATACGCCAAATCGTATCCGCTGTCTTCGGTCCTGATAAGGCGCACCAGATCGACGGTAGCCCCGCCGCCCTTAAGGTCGTCTCGGCCTTTTTTATGGGCCTGGACCTCCCGATGGGCCGCCTCCACGGCCTTCCTGAAGGCTTCCGCCGTCTCTTCGGCGGTCGCTTCCGGCGGCATTTCAGCGAGCCGTTCGGCAATGGCCCCGCTGGATATCCGGCTGGCGATGGCCCCGGCCCCGGCTCCCTCGCCGGAAACGCCGTCGAACAGGCCGTAAATGTTCAGTTTGGCGAGGGTTTCGGCGGCCGCCTGTTCTCGTTCGGACCACTCCCTAACCTTATCCTGATCCTGGCCGACCATGAACATGTCCGTTTCCAGTTTGGGCGGTGTCCGGTCCGGCTGTCCCAATACCTTGTCCTCGTTCCGGTCGGGATGCTTCGGGCTGGCCACGGTTTCCGATTCGACGGCCATCTCGAAATCCGGTTCGATCTCCAGATAGGCCTCCATGTTGTCCGTCGGTCTTTCCATAATTTTCCGGTTATCGGCCGGGTGGCCGTCTTCTTTAATTATACCGCAAATTTTCGGCCGTGATTAGTGATATAATCAGGTCATCGAAATAACCGGACCATATGACCAAAAAACTCGTCGCTTACGACCGTTCGCACATGAAAATCGGCCTGAAGCCGGCGGAGCTCAAGTCAGCCTTTCGCAGTCTGGCCAGCCAGAAACAGCGGGGTGAACTCGGCTTTTTGGCGATTCCCGAACTGAAGAAGGAGCTGGCCGAGACGGAACGGTTGGCCAGGGAGTTGCGGAAAAAACACAAAACGCTGGTTGTCATCGGCATCGGCGGTTCGGATCTGGGGGCCCGCACCCTGATTCAGGCCCTCCGGAAAAGGGGGGAGGGGATGATGGCCGTGCGGTTCATCGGAGCCAACACCGATCCGGAGGAGATTGCCGACCTGCTGGCGGAACTGGACTGGAAGACCACGGTCCTGAACGTCGTCTCCAAGTCCGGCGGGACACTGGAGCCGATGGGCGTGTTCTTGCTGTTGCGCGATCGGCTGGTCAAGGCGGTCGGCGCAAAAAAGGCGGCCGCCCGGATTGTCGCCACGACCGACCGGAAAGGCGGGGCATTGCGGACGATTGCCGAGAGGGAGGGATACCGGACCTTGCCGGTACCGGGTGCGGTTGGAGGGCGGTTTTCGGTCCTGACGCCGGTGGGCCTGTTTCCGGCGGCCTGCGCCGGAATTTCGATCCGCAGGCTGGTCAGGGGAGCGAAGGCGGAATTTGAGGCGTTTTTCGAGGAGAAAGATCCGGTCCGAAACGGACCGCTGGCGTTTGCCGGCCTGCAGCATCAGGCCTACCGTTCCGGTCAGGGTCGGATGGCCGTTCTCATGCCCTATGCCGCCAGGCTGGAGCGGTTCGGGAAGTGGTTCGTCCAGCTTTGGGGAGAGAGTCTCGGAAAGGCCCGGGACCGGCAGGGAAAGACCGTCAACGCCGGCCAGACCCCGATCGCCGCCCTGGGCGCCACTGACCAGCATTCCCAGATCCAGCTCTACAATGAGGGCCCGTTCGACAAGACCGTCACCTTCATCGGCGTGGAGAGATTTCGGGCGGAGCTGTCCGTTCCGAAGGCCTTCGCCGACCTGCCGGAAATCGCCTACCTGGGCGGCCATCGATTCGGGGATATCCTGAACATCGAACGCCGGGCCACGGCCGAGGCCCTGTTCAGGCACGGCCGTCCGAACGGCACGGTCATGATCGAAAAGATAACCCCGGAAACGGTCGGGGCGCTGATGGCCTTCTTCATGCTGGCCACCGCCGCCATGGGCGAGCTCCTTGACGTCAACGCCTACGACCAGCCGGGGGTGGAGGAGGGGAAGAGGATTATCGGAAGGATGATGGGGAAGGGATAGATGTCGGTTCGGATTTGGTTCAGCAGCAGGATGTTGCGGAAATTTCCGATCGGTCAATCGTCCGTGATGACGGGACGGTACGCTATGTCAATACCTTCGGTCCGGTCGAGGACGTTCCGAACGGGGGATTCATGAAAGACGCAGAAGACGAGATCGGCGAATAAAAGGGAGTGGAACCTAAGGAGAGGATGGCCAAAACCGCCCGTTCGGGCGGTTTTGTTGAATCCGCCCATCGTTTTTTGATTTTCTAACGCACCGTCTATTCCTGACCGGTGGTCTAAAAGGGTTCCGGATCGTTGAAGACCCCCGTTGTCCCGCTTCGGCAACCCGGCCCGCCTTCGGCCCCCTAAAGGGGGCTGAACCGACCTGCCGCACCGCCCCGGTCGGTGAGCCCATCGGTAGATACCCACGGTCCGGCCCCCTTTAGGGGGCCCGGCGGGGCCGGAGGTCAGGCACGGCGGAACTACGGGGGTTCGGGGGGCCCGGCGGGGCCGGAGGTCAGGCACGGCGGAACTACGGGGGTTCGGGGGGCCCGGCGGGG
>JAFGIV010000006.1 GCA_016929435.1 Candidatus Uhrbacteria bacterium
GATCCGCCAGATGGATCGGGTCCGCCAGGCGGCCAGTGCCGGCCTGGAGGCCCGAGCCGCGGCGGCGGTTCCGGTCCGGCAGGTTTTGGCGTCGGCGACCGTCAGGGACGAGGTTGAGTTCGAGGATTGGATGAAACGGATATTGGCGGAAGAGCTGAATGTCGAATCGGTGGTTTCCGAAAGGGTTTCCGGCTCTCCCCTGGCCGTCAGCCTGGACACCGAACTGACACCGGAACTGAAGCGCAAGGGGGCGCTTAGGGAACTGGTTCGTCACACCAGCGCCCTGCGCAAGGAGGCCGGCCTGACCAGGAAGGATCGGATCGTGCTGTCCTGGCACAGCGACAGCGATTTCTGGAAAGGGGTCATTGCCGAGTACGGGGGCGCCTGGCAGGCCGATACCCTGGCCGACGGCCTATCGGACGGCAGGGACGACGGCTTGGGGCACGGGACGGAAATCAAGTCCGGCGACCAGGTCATATGGATCGGTTTGCGCAAGGTCTAGTCCGGATCGGATATGATCGTCACTCTAACCGGAAAAGTCACCCATAGGCTGGACGGGGCGGTAATTTTGGAGACCGGCGGAATCGGCTACGAGGTTTCCGTGACGCCGGCCGTACTTTCGGGCGCGGCGGTCGGCCAGGTCGTATCGCTGTGGATCCACGAGCACCGGAGGGAAGATGCCCTTGACCTGTTCGGCCTGTCGTCCCTGGAGGAGCTGGGGATTTACCGCAGGCTGGTGGGCGTTTCCGGGGTCGGTCCGAAGATGGCCCTGCATATCATGGCCCTGGGCCCGGTTTCCGAGATCGAGGCGATCATTGACCGGGGGGATATTGAGATGATAACCCGGGTGAAGGGAATCGGCCGTAAGACCGCCCAGAAGATCATCCTGGAACTGAAGGGCAAACTGGTCCATTCCAAGGGGCAGGACAGCTCCTTGGACGAGGTGGTGGCAGCTCTCGTTAACATGGGGGTCGATCGCCAGGTTGCCCGGGAGGCGGCCGCCTCGGCCGCCAAGACGGAGAGGACGGTAGAGGGTCAGCTGAAATCGGCTTTGCGGCAGTTGGGGAGGTAGGGGACAATGATTGATTAGCCTAAAACCACCCAAATCGGGTGGTTTTAGCATTTTTAGACTTAACCACTAGATATAGCGGTTTTTTCTTAATGTTGACAGGATTTGTGCATTCATATAGGGTGTTATCGTAAAATTAAGGTATAATAATGTCTGACCAGAAAGAATTGAAGCGAATAGCCAAAATGCGTCTCCGGACAGCGAAGATTCTGATTGATGGAAAGGATTGGGATGCCGCTTGGTATATGATGGGTTATGCATTGGAATGCGCTCTTAAAGCCGTTGTCTGCAAGACATTGCATCTGTCAAAATACCCAAAACAGGTGGACGGTGCCGATAAGAGCAGTTTCTTCATGACACATCGTTTTGATAGATTGCAGGTTGTGTCTGGTTTGTGTGACTTGTTTAGCTTCGGAGAGGTTGGTTATCGGTTTGGTCTGACTTTACGAAGGAATATGAAGGAGGGTGGACCGATAAACGGTATGAGATTGGCCAAGTCGACAGGGGTAAATGTCTCAATTTGTACGATTGCTTAAGCGGCACAGGCGGTATTCTTGGTATAATTAATAAGAAACGGAGATGGTAAAAGGATTTGAAGAAGTCGTTAGAAAATTGTCCGGTAAACACAGTGAATTGTGTTTATTTGCCGTTTTGAAGATGGATGATTTGGTGGATAAGTGGTCAGTTATTATCTCTGGAACTTGGTCTGACGATAAAATGAAGAGAAAGGAAATTTTCGATGATGCCGTTTCACTGATGACTGACGAATTTGACGAGAGTGAGCTTGGTTCCATTGCTAGGGTCGGCATCTTTTCTCAGAATGAACATTTGATTACCTTGCTTTCTAAATACAAGAAAGGAACCTCGTTTGACAACGAAAAGATCAATGGCAATCAAATTTTTGAGGGATATATATTGGAATCGAAATCTTGCGTCGCATAGAGTAGTCGATGATAATAGAACTTGTAAAATTCGGTAAGGTTTTAACGTCTCGAGATCAGGCCAAGGAATACTTGGCCGATTTTTTGACCGAATTTTTAGGCCAGGTCGCCAATAATGAAGATGTATTCATATAAGTAAAATCCATGTCTCTTCTCCAAGCCACCGACGAGCGGGATTGGGACGCCTTTATCCTGGATAACGGCGGCTGTTTCCTGCAGTCCTGGGGATGGTCCCGTTTCCAGGAGGCGGTAGGCCGGACGGTTTACCGTTTCCGTATCGGACGGGACGGCCGTTCGGACGTTTTACCCGATCAGGAGGACCCGCTGGTTCAGTTTTCGGCGATCTCGCACGGCCTGCGGTTCGGATTCCGCTATTCCTACGTACCGTACGGTCCGGTCTTTCGCCTCAACCAAGACGAACGGGAGGTAGAGGAATGCCTGCGGACGTTCGTGGCCGCCTGGCGGGAGGCCATGGGGCGGCAGGGGCAGGTCTTCGGTCGGGCGGATCTTCCGTGGTCCGCTCGGGAAAAAGGCCCCCTGTCCCCGTCCGGGATCCGCGGACTCGGGTTTCGGCGGGTCGAGGACTATCAGCCGATCGATACCTCGGTGGTTTTCCTGGCTTCCGGGGAGGAGACGCTTCTGGCCGGGATGCGCCCCAAGACCAGGTACAACATCCGGGTCGCCCAAAGGCACGGGGTGCGGATCAGGGAGGCCGAACGGGACGGCGACCGCCTTTCCTCACGGGATGTCGACGCCTTCTGGGACCTGATGGGGGAAACGGCCGGAAGGGACGGTTTCCATACGCATCCCCGTTCCTACTACGAAACAATGCTTGACGTCCTGTCTCCGGGGAAGACCAACGGCCTGTCCTGCAGGCTGCATTTCGCCGAGCACCAGGGACAGGCCATTGCCGCGGCCATCACCGCCGAATTCGGCGGGACGGTCACCTACCTGCACGGGGCCTCGTCGTCCGGGCACCGAAACACCATGGCTCCGAACCTGCTGCATTGGGAGCTGATCCGGCAGGCCAAGAGGGACGGGTTTTCCCGTTACGACTTCTGGGGAATTGCCCCGGTCGGTTCCGGCCCGGACCATCCCTGGTCCGGAATCACCCGTTTCAAGGTGGGATTCGGGGGACGGACGGAATCGCGGATCGGAACCTGGGAATTGCCGTATCGCCGGTTCTGGTACGGCCCATATCGCCTGGCCCGGCGGGTTAGGGACGCATAACGGTAAAGTTCCGGCATTCTTGACTTCTTGCCCGTATTGGGGTAGGCTTTATTGGGCGAAAACAGTAAAACGCACCCATGGTTTCCCCCTGCGGGGGACCGCCCGAAGGGCGGCAACGGTCGGTCATACGCACCCATAGTTCAACGGATAGAATGTAGGTTTCCGGAACCTAAGATCCAAGTTCGATTCTTGGTGGGTGCACCAGCAAAAACCCCCTGTCAATTCAGGGGGTTTTTGCTTTTTCGGTTTGGTTCGGTGTGCTGTGGCGGTTCATTCCGCCCCGATCGCCACACTGCGCTGACGTCGTTCCGGGATTGACCAGTATCAGGCAGTCGTGACCCTCTTTTACCTAACCTTTCCCTTCCCGCCGGCGAAATCGTCGTCCGGCAGGGCGGTGGTGAGCGGTGGGGCGGAGAGGAGGATCGGATAGCCGTTGTGCCTGTCCCTGGCCTCCAGGATGGCGGCGTCGATCAGGGTAGGCGACCGGTCCTGCTGGTCAACGGTCGGGGTGAGCGCCAGGTCGAACCAGATTTTTAGGGTTCGGATGTCCGTCGGCATCCAGTTCAGGGACCAGGTTATCCGGTTTTCGGCGGCGTCGAAACGGATGTCTCCGGCATCGACCGACGATTTTCCCGTCCAAAGGGCATTGTCCGGAAGGCGGGCCGATATCCTCATGTCCGCCAGGTCATGGAGACTGTTCGTTACCGTCCATTCGATTCGGTAGGTGGTGGTTTGCCCCACCTCCGGGGGCAGGGGTCCGGATCCCACCGGCAGCCCGTTACCGTCGAACCAGCGGGCCGTGACGTTCAGGCCGGTATCGGACAGGAAGGAGGCGCGGATCGGAGGCGTCTTCACCTGCCGCCCGGCCTCTTTTCCGTCAATGGCGGCTATATTAGCCTCGGCCCAGGCAGTAACGGCATAATCCACGCTTTCGGAGGAGTTAGGGGAGTCGGCGGTCGGTATGGTGAAGTCAATCGTCCCCTCCTCCCCGGGGGAGACGTGTTCCAGGGATTTGACCTGCTCTTTCCCCCAGGTGAGACCGTCGCCCGTCCGCTTCCCTTCCCGCCCGTCCCGCAGGCCGTTCCAGTCAATCAGGCCGGATTCCGGTTCAGTCTCGAATCGGACGCCTACGGTAACGTCGTCCAGGGTGGAATCCCCGGAATTCTGCCAGCTTAGGGAATAGTGAAGCGGATCCCCGAATTTCTGGGCCTGATCGCCTGTCTTGCCGTTCAGCACCAGGTTCAGGACAAGCTGTCCGGCCATTATGTCCATCCCCAAGTCAACCCGCTCCTGTTCCCCGAAGTTTCCCTGCCCGTCGGTCATGCCCAAACGGAAGGTGAACAGGGCCTCCCCCCTGGTGTCGGATGCGAAGGACCCGCGTATCTTTATGCGGCCCTCGGTGTTGGCGGGGATTTCGGCAACCGTCCATTCCGTCATCGGCTGGTCGGACGATTCCGGCTCGGATTTTTCCGGGATGAATCCCGCCGGCCAGGAAGACAGGATCTTCAGGTCACGGAAGGTGTTGTCCGTGGCGTTCAGGTAGGAAATCTCCAGGTCAATGGGGTCACCCGGCAGGGCCCGTTTCGGGCCATAGGCAGCAAGCTCGAATACCGAATCCCCGACACCCACGGTTCGGGTCGATACCTTCTGGAAACGGGAGTTGAAGTCGGCCGGACGGTAGTTCAGGATCGCCTGGATGTCCATTCGGGTATCGACGGGGGCCAGGAATATTCCGCTTATCTTGATTTTTGCGCTTGCCCCAGGGGAGAGTGACCCGATCAGGACGGTCGTCCCGCCGCTTTCCGGCAGGGGATCGATTTCCCTGACGCTGAATCCGGACGGCAGGCGCAGGTTCAGGTCGGCCGTTCCCAACGGGACCGACTCCCCGTTCCTGACGGTTATGGCGTACTCGACCAGGTCGCCGCTTCTCACCTGGGGCGGTCCCTCGATCTCGACCGTCACCCCGTCTCCGGTGAAGCGGTTTCCGGTCGGGGAGAAAAGGAAGAATCCGGCCCAGGAAAGCAGCGCCAGGAAACCGAAAAAGGAGACCAGCCCGATCAGGAGTCTCCGGCGGCCGATCCCCAACCCGCGGTCGATTCGGTTCATGTCCTCGGGGGATCGGCGGTTCCCATAGATCGATTCCAGCTCGTCCTGTCCGCCGTTTTCGGCGGTCCGATCCGGTCGGTCCGTCTCCCCCTGCTGCCCGCCGGTCGGTCGGGCCGGTTCGGGCTTTCCGTCCAGCCACGGGGCATCACCGCGGCTGCCGTCGGCTATCCGGCGGCGGTTGAAGTTCGGTTCGCTGTTGTGGGGCCGTTTCCCTGTTTTTTTCGTCATATTGGGGGCATTTCCGGGACGGCGATGGAGGCGCGCAGCGTCACGTCCCGATCCATGGTGAAGCGGTTGAGCCAGCGGCCCCGCTCGTCCCTTTCCCGTTTCGGGGAATCGTCGATCAGGCGGAGGCTGTCCGGCAGGTCCAGTCGGGACGAGAAATCGGTCGGGTTCGTTCCCGATTGCCTTTGGATGAGCAGGGAATGGGATAGGATACGGCCCTTGCCGGTCCCGTCCTCCGATGCCTTAAGCGTCCCGACCGGGAGCCTGTATGTCAGGGTGGCAACGGTCGTATTTCCGGGATCGGTCTGGAGCCATCCCCCAAAGACCGTTTTTCCGGATTCCCGGAATGTCCGGACCCCGGAAGGGCCATCCACGGTCATTCCCGATTCGGAAGCGGCGATGTCGGCATCCTCCTTTCGGTCCGGTTCGGGTATCCCGAACAGTTTGGGGTCAGGGGACCGGAATCCCTTGGCTTCCACCAGTTCGGACCCTTCCGGGACATAGAAGCGGACGAAATCTACGTTGCGGACGCCGCTGAACATTGCCCCCTTCATTCCCGTGTGGGTCCGTTCCAGGGTTAGGGTGACTGTGGCCGAACCGTCAGCCGCCGGACGGACCGAGTGGTCGGCCCTGTCCCTCATCATCAGGTCGGTCTTCTGTCCGGCGATGTTGGTGTGGACAATGGACAGGTAGTCTCCTTCGGTGGGCCTTATGCGCCCGTCCCACCCCAACTCGTCGGTCATGGCCTGCGGCTCGTCTCGGTCGAACCACAGCTGGATTTCCTTCCTGGAAAGGGAATCGTCCAGGACGGACATGAGGCGGATGAGGTCCGTCCGATCGGATGCCAGCGCCTTCTCGATCAGTTTTGGGGCCAGGTCGGCGATGAACTGTTTTGGCCGGTTCCCTTCCCGGTCATAGTTCTCCTCGACCTGCCTTTGGGTCTCGAACCAGAAATTGCGGTGATCGACGGTCTTGCCGTATTCCGGCATGCTGATCGGACCGACCGTTTCCAGGATGTCCTCCATCGTGGTGGCGGTTAGGGCAATGACCCCGTCAACGGTCGGCCCGCCGCTTCGTTCCAGGAACCAGGCCAGCTTTTTGGCCGAGCTCGGGAAGTCGGCGAACCAGTTGGCGTCCTGGAATTCCCATCCCGCCCGGATCAGGTGAAACGGTTGGGGGGAGACGAGACGGGCCTGCAGCCCGCCCTGGAGGTCATACGATCCTCCGCCGGGTATGTCCAGCCCCGTAACCTGTCCGCGGTCGATGTCCAGGACCGCAAAGCTTCCTATGAACCCGCCGGTCGGGCGAATTTCGGCGTTGTTCTGGAATATCAGTAGGTAACGGCGCGACGATTCGCTGCCCATCATCCAGCCGATCAGTTCTGTGGCCTTAAGCCCCCGTCGGATTTCGGCGGTGGCTTTCGGCAGGTTTTCCTGGGCCAGGACAATCGCCTGGCGGTATTCCTCTGGAAGGGATTCAGGCCGGACTTTTCCCAACTCCGATTCCGCCGTTTCCAGGTGGGGTAGGGTAGCCTTCAGGCCGTCTCTTAGTCCGTTTAGTTTTTTCAGCGGTGAGGGGTCGTTTTCCGTTTCTAGGGCCGAAAGGGTGGCTGTCACCTGAACCCCGGCCTTGGCCAGGGACTCTCCGGCGATCAGGAGCGGGCCGGCAACCGTCACCGGGGAATCGATCGGCAGGACGGAGGCCATCCTGGCCATGGTCAGGCCGATGCGCCCGAGGGAGGATTTGGCTTGGGTGAAATCATCCGCGGCAGTCTCGAAATCCCATTGGGCCCGGTCCAGGTTCCCGGCGGCGATCGCCTCTCCGGCCATAAGGAGCCGGCTGGCCCCGGATTTGGCGGTCAGGACCGTCCGTTCCAGTCCGGTTTTCCCCATCCGCCACATCGGCGGGGCGGTCATCAGCCCCAAGGCCAGGATGATTCCGGCCACGGCAAACGAAAGGACCGGTCGGCTTGGCCGGGCCAGGAGCGGCATTCGGCACAAGGCCGCCTTTTCCCGCTTGGGCCTGTCGGTCCTGTCGGGACGGGCTACCAACTGCCAGACCACCGCAGCCGTGAGGTGAACGGCGGTCAGGACGGTCAGGTCAGCCAGGGGGTGTTCCCGGAAGAACCTGACGACCGCCATCTTGAGCGCCTGGCCGACGGTCTTGGCGTCCCGGTCAGGGAAATCCCGCCACCCCCTGGGGCGGTTTGAAAGCGTTGGGTTCTTCAGGTCACGCAGGTGGAGGCGTTCGTCCAGGGCCCTGCGCCAGGCGATCCGCCTGGCATTCCGCAACGTTTCGGTCCCTTCGGGCTGTTTCTCTGCCGGCGGGGTAAGGTCAAGAAGGTGGGGGGAACGGTAAATCGACCGGGTGTGCGGAACCCCGGGTGCGTTTGCCGTCCTTTCTTTTGTGCTTGGTTCAGGCATTTCTTATTGTTTCTCGGTATGTTTCCAGGGTTTGTTCGGCGCATCTTGCCCAGCTGTATTTGGCTACCTGCCTTTGTCCCCGTTCGATCAGCCGTTCCCGGAGTCCGGGATCGCTGGCCATGCGGACTAGGGCTCCGGTCATGTCCCGCCGGTCATCCGGGGAGAACCAGTCCGCCGCATCCTCCAGTATTTCCGGCAGGCAGGAGACGGCGGCGGCCGTCACCGGCAGGCCGGCGTGCATGGCCTCCAGGGGCGGCAGGCCGAACCCCTCACAGAGGGAAGGGAAGACATGGAAGTCGGCCAGGCGATACAGGATTGCCAATTCGGGATCCGTGGCCCGCCCGTAGAACACGACGTTCCCGTCCAGGCCCTTCCTTTCGGTCTCTGCCTGGAGGCGCCGGTAGAAATAGTCGTTCCCGCCGATCAGGACAAGGCTCCACTCCCCAAAACCGCGTTTTCGGAAATCGGCGAAAGACTCGATTAGGCGATCCAGGTTCTTGTGGGGATAGGCACTGCCGACATAAAGGGCGAAAGGGCCTTTCGGTTTCGGTATGGGAATGTCCTCTTCCGGTTCCGGCAGTTTCCGGCCGGCCTCATGGGTGACGGTCACCCGATCAGGGGTGAGGAAGGGGAAATTTTTGAGTATTTCCCCGCGGCTGTATTCGGAGACGGTGATTACCTGCCGGGCCTTCCTGACCGCCTGGCGGATGACTGCCCGATACGCCAGGTATTTGAGGCGATAGGCCAGCGGTCCGAGGGTCGTGGCCCGGGGAGTGGGGTGGGAGAGCAGGATCAGGTCGTGGATGGTGACGACGAACGGCCGGCGGTATAGGAAAGGGACATTGAAGTGCGTGAAATGCATCAGGTCCAGGTCGAACCGTTCCAGCCAGAAGGGCATGACCAGCTGTTCGCGCCAACCGTACCACGGGAATTCCGCCCTGACCTTCCTGAAGTTGGGTGACTGGGGCCGGTATTCGCCGAAGTTGTCGTCACGCAGAAAAACCAGGTATTCGTTTTCCCGGTCGATCCTTTCCAGTTCGGTCAGGAGCTCGCTGACATACCGTCCCAGGCCCTTTCCGGACGGTCCGTAGAATCTGGCGTCTATTCCGATACGCATATATATCGTAAGGGCATTATAGCAGAAAACGGATCGTTTTTATTGCGGTGCCCGAAGGGCAAGCGGGACGGTCGGCAGCGGTTGCGTGTGGGCGGGCCATGTCGGTCGTTTTCCTATCTTGACGGAGGTTCGGGAAGGGGAAGCCCGGCACTGACGGACAGTCGGCATTGGGACAGGCAGGCCAGCATTTCCGTTTCGCAATCCAGCCTTTCGGCATCGTCGGAGGATCGGTTGAGGCAGGCATTGCGGGACGGTTCGCACCGCCCCTCTACGCAGCGGCGCAGGCTCTCCCGTTCCGCCTGTTCCGGCAACGGCTGCTGGCACATTTCCAGGCAGACCTTCAGGCGAATCCCGCACCTCTCCAGGGACGGCCGGTAGATCCCCGATTCCCGCCGGCATTGCCGGTCATCGGACAGGCAGCGGCGGTCGCAGAGTTCACGTTCCGTCAGGGTGGCCCGTTCGCCGGTCGGGATCGTCCGTACGGTCAGTGCGGTGACGGCCAGGAGAAAGAGTGCCGTTACCGCCAGGGACGTTACGACAACGGCCCTCCGTTCGATTTTTTGGCGAAAAAACATACAGTTTATATTCTATCACAGTTGTCGTATAATGAATCATATGTTGAACATCAGCCAAAAGGGACGGGAACCGGAAGCGGGGAAAGAGGTTCCTGACCGGCCCGCAGTCGGGTACTCCCCGCTTTTTTTGCCCGAACGCCACGGCCGTCATTGCCTCATATACCTGTCCGTCCTGGCCGTTGCCGTGGGGACCTGCGCTATCGGGCTGTCGCTTTACCGCCAGAGCGTCGACCTCTCCGGCCTTTCCGAGACCGTGGGGGTCATTTCCGATTCGGTCCGGAGGTTGGCTGGCGGGTCGGGGCATGCGGTAATCGACGTGACCGGCGAGCAGGTCATGCGGGTGTCCAATCCGGCCTCCGTGAACTGCGGCGATGCCGGCGGGCAGCTGGCCGTCGCCAAGCGGCCGGATGGGGCCGAATATGGCCTGTGCCTTTTCGGGCCGGATCGGCAGTGTGAGGAATGGGCCCTGTTCCGCGGCGAATGCCCGGTCGGCGGAATCGACATCAGCCAATACGGGCATCCGGCCGATGTCTATTGCGTTGTCACCGGACACGAGCTGACCCGGTCGCTTGTTTTCGGCAGTTCCGGAAAATGCCTGGTGGACGGCGTGACCTGTTCGGCCTCGGAGTTTTTCGAGACCGGCAGCTGCACGGCCGAATAGGGTTTTTGGGCGTCAGGAGGCAATAGAATCCGATTCGTCGGATTTTTTTGTCGGCCTTGACATTGTCGTTTTCGGCGGGCAAGGTTAGGCCAGAACGTTAAAACCAACCGGAAAGGAAGTGATAGCGTGGTGATGTCTAATGATTCGAGTTCAGTCAGGGAATGGATGGCCTTCAATCCGGCCATTGATCTTCATGTCCACGGGTTGCTTAAGGGATACCTGCGACGCTGGCTGCCGGTGGAATGCCGAACCAGCCTGCCGCAGTCCAGGGCTGGCATGGTGGGGGCGCAGTTTCAGGTCCTGGTTTCCCCGCCGGTTTTCGGTAGCCGTTTCGCCTTTCGGGCGGTCATGGGGCAGGTTGAATGCCTGGACCGCCTGGTGGGGAGGTTTCCGGATTTGGCCGTCGTGGCCCGCACGGCGAGTGGCGTGGAACAGGCCAGGATCAGTGGCCGGACGGCATACCTTGTGGGTATCGAGGGGTCGCATTGCCTGGACAGTGACTTGGGACGGGTCGGGGTTTTGGCGGAACGCGGTGTCCGCTACATCTGTCTGGCGCATTTCGTCCCCAACAGGTCGTGTCGGCCCTCGGTCGGGATCGGGGCAAATCCGAAGAGGGGACTGTCGGCCTTCGGGCGGGAAATGATTTCCGCCTGTGGGGAAAACGGCGTCATTGTCGATTTGGCCCACATCAGCCGCCGGGGTTTCAGTGAGGCTGCCAGCCTGATCCGGGGGCCGTTCATGGTTTCCCATACCGGCGTTCGGGCCGTCCATGACCATGACCGGAACCTGGATGACGACCAGATCCGCCTGGTCGCCGAATCCGGCGGACTGGTCGGAGTGACTTTCGTGAGGTGGATCCTGGGTGGCTCGGAGATTTCCCTGGTGGCCAGGCACCTGGAGCATGTCATTGGGCTGGTCGGGGACGATCACGTGGCGATCGGTTCGGACATGGACGCCCCGATGGCTGCCGTCGTTTCCAGGCTTTCCGATTCCTCCCGCCTGCCGAACCTGGTGGCCGTCCTTTTCGAGCGCGGTTGGTCCAGGGAACGGGTCGCCAAGCTGCTGCGTCTCAATGTCCTGCGCCTCCTGGAATCCGTTCCGCCGCGCTATCCGTGAGTTCCTTCCCTTTTCGGGTATCTTAACCCCAAAAATAGGCCGATCGGCCTATTTTTTTTGACACTTTCCGCGGCGGTCCCCTATGCGGTTTGGGGATTGAGGGGAAGGGTGAACCAGAAGGTGGAACCCTTTCCCTCCTCGGAGTCGAATCCGATGCGTCCGCCGTGTTTCTCTACGGCCGTCTTGCAGTAGTAGAGGCCCAACCCCGTCCCCTTGGTTTCCGAACGTGCGGCATTGTGGGCCCGGAAGAACTTGCCGAACATCTGCTGCCGGTCGGCTTGCGGTATGCCGATTCCCCGGTCGGTTATCAGGACGGCCACTTCCCCCTCCCGGATTTCGGCCCGGATTTTGATGGTCGAACCTGCCGGGGAGTATTTGGAGGCGTTGGTCAGGAGGTTTTTGACCACCTCCTCTATCATAAACCGGTCAAAGGTCAGGGGAGGGAGTTCCGGGCGGGAATAGTCCAGTTCCTGCCCCTTTCCGATGAGCAGCACCCCCGATTTTTTCGTTATGTCGTCCAGGACCGCATTGCTGTCCTGAATTTCCGAGGTCATCTTCGCCCCGGCCTCCAGGCGGGAGACGTTCAGGAGGCCGTTTATGAGGTCCGTCAGGTTGTCGCTGGCCATGAACATCTTCTCGACCCAATCCTGCTGCCTGTCCGTCAGCTCCCCCAGGTTTCCCTTCCGCATCATGTCGGTCATCATTCGGATGGCCGAGGACGGGGAACGCAGCTGGTGGGAGGCGATTGAGATGAATTCCGTCTTTCTGCGGTCTATCTCCACTTCAGCGGTGATGTCAGAGAAGACCGCCAGGGCCCCCGCCACCTCGTTTCCGACCGTAACGGGGGAGAACGTTATCTTGACCGGGAAGGCGGCATTGTCCTTTTTTCGCAGGTAGAGGGGTTTGACGGGGGCGGGGGTGACTGCCGTCCTGCCTTCCCGAAGCGTTTCCGCGATCGGCCATTCGTCCGCCGGCAGTATTCGGCCCTTCTCGTCCTCCAGCTGAAAGGCCGAAAATATCGGCACGTCCCGTACCTGGTCGTCCCGCCACCAGAGGGCCTGGCGGGCCAGTCCGTTAAGGAAGGACACCCGCCCCTCCCGGTCGGTCGCCACGACCGCCTCCCCCATGCTGGCCAGGAGGGCCTCCAGTCGGGCCATCTGCAGTTCGGTCAGTCCCCTGTTCAGTTCCATCTCCGAGACGTTGTCCCTGACTGCCGAGGCGGCCGCGGCCTTGGTCCGGTCGATTTCCGCGATGCACTGGCCGTAGAGGTCGGTTATTCCGTCCAGTTCCCCCATCCCGCGGGGGATGGCGGACGGATCGGCCTCTTTCCAGATGACTCTCATCATGGCGCGGGCCAGCTTCCGTGTTTTTCGGGCTATCAGGAAATCCCCCATGACCATGGCCAACAGGAAGACGGATACGGAGGCAATGGCAGCGCCTGCCATGGCGCTGTTCGCAAGAGAGACGGCCTCGGCCGAAACAGCGGCCGTACCGGCGGTTTCCGCCATACGGTAGGCCTCACGGAGGCGGAGGGTCAGAAATACGGCGATTCCGATCTGGGAAAGGCCGACGAAAGATACGGTGAAGGCCACCCGCGAGCCCATTGTCGGGAACGCTGTCCACCGGCGCGTTTGCCCTTTGGGGCCTTTTCGGTCCCGTTTCCCGTCTGGTTTTGGTGATGTGTCTGGCATGGTCTTGTTTGTTTTATGTCATAATTATAGCAAAAAAACGGTTTGTCCGCTTCCCCCACTTCCGCAAGGCCTTGACACGGTTCCGGATATGGTGTACCCTTACCCAAGGTAAAGCGTTAGTATCGGCCAGGGAGAGCCACAAGGCTCAATCGAAGGTCAGATGGCGACGGGATACCGAATAAAGGTCGTCTAAAAATATCCCGTTATCAGACGGGAATAAAATCGTTTATGACTTTCGATTCCAACATGGGTGGCGGTCGTCCGCCACGGCAGATGTATGACGTTTCCGCGATGGGCCTGAAGTGCGCCGGCTGCGGTGCGGACATCACCGAGCTGCCGTTCCAGCCGACCGGAGACCGTCCGGTCTACTGCCGGGACTGCAAGCGCCAGAACAGCGGAAGCGGATCCGGTTTCAGCGCCCGCCCGCAGCGGCAGATGTATGACGTTTCCGCGATGGGCCTGAAGTGCGCCGGTTGCGGTGTTGACATCACCGAGCTGCCGTTCGAGCCGACCGGAGACCGTCCGGTCTACTGTCGCGAGTGCAACCGCAATCGCCGACAGAGCTATAGCGGCAACCGGTACTAAGCAAAACCCAAGGTTTTCGCCGCCCCCCTCGGGGGGCGGTTTTTGGTATCGCGTGCGGCTTACGCCGGCCCCTGCCCCGTCCTTTCGCGCAAGTCCCGTTTCTGGTATCCTAACGTCGATTTAGGAGTAACCAACATCGCATGAAAGACATCAGCCAGGTCTATTTCAGGACCCAAGAGAAGAAAAAGAGGAAAAACGAGCTTTCCAAGATGATTCGGGACGAGCTGTCCCATAACGGCGAGTACCAGCAGCTGACCGAGGAACTGCGGATCCTGCGGGATAAGAGGAAATCCATCGAGAACGGGGTAAGGGCCGACCTGTCGGATGCCGGGGAGATAGATGTCCTGAAGATGGAGATTGGGGCGGCCCAGGAGCTGATGTCGGACATTGCCCTGACCATGTACGCCAGCGGCCAGACGGTCGAGATCCGGGATGACGAGCTGGGGGTCAGGATGACCCCGGTGTTCTCTGTCCGGTTCAGGAAGGAAAACATCGAGTCCGACCGGCCATAACCCCTTCCGTTAATGGAAGGCCGGAAACCATGGCGAAACCGCCGTGGTTTTTGGAGGCCGCTCTTTCGGGAGCCCCGGGATTACGGTTATTTTCCGCCGTGTGGTAACATTGAATACAGGTCCGTTTTGATTATGGAATACGTCATTGTGGCGGTCTTGCTGTCCCTGTCGGCGGTTTTTTCCGGCCTGACTTTGGGGCTGCTCTCCCTGGACAAGCACGAACTGGAAAGGAAGATGATCCTGGGCGACCGTCAGGCCGCCCGGATTTTTGCCGTCAGGAAACGGGGCAACCTGCTGCTCTGCACCCTGCTTTTGGGAAACGTGGCCGTCAACACCTCCATAGCCATCGTCATGAACAGCGTTGCCGGCGGCTTGGTGGCCGGCATCGTTTCGACCATCCTGATCGTTGCCTTTGGGGAGATACTTCCCCAGGCCATTGTTCCCCGTTTTGCCATGTCTGTGGGGTCTAGGTTGGCTTGGCTGGTCCGAATCGCCACCATCATCCTCTATCCGATCGTCTGGCCTCTGGCGTGGGTCTTGGACCGGGTGTTGGGGGATGAGGTGCCGACCATCTACTCCAAACGGGAATTGGTGAAGATAATGGAGGAACACGAGGTTTCCAGGCAGAGCGATGTCGATGAGGACGAGTACCGGATCGTCAAGGGCGCCCTGTCCTATTCCGACAGGACGGCCGAGGATGTCATGACCCCCCGGACGGTCCTTTATGCCCTGGATGCCGATACCCGCTTTGACATGGTTGTCCTGGCCGATATCCGGGAAAACGGCTTCACCAGGATTCCGGTTTACGAGGGGGAGATCGATCGGGTGGTCGGCCTGCTGTATGTCAAGAAGCTGATCGGGGCAGATGTCATGGGAAAGAGGATCGGCGATGTCTGCCAGTCGACCGGCCTGCTGACCGTCAACGACGAGACCAAGCTGGACAGCGTCCTGAACTCGATGCTCCGGACGAAGAACCACATGGCTTTCGTGACGGACGATTACGGCGGGTTGAGCGGCATTGTCACCATGGAGGACATCATGGAGGAAATCATCGATTCCGAGATCATGGACGAGACGGATGACGTCCGGGATATGCAGGAATACGCCAAGGAAAAGGAAAGGCGGATCGGAAGGCAACGGCCGGTTGCCGGGAAAGAGGCCAGACGTCACCGGAAAAGGACCGGAAGCTAAGGGGGGACCGCCGGGTTTCCGAATGGGATGCCCGGCTTTTTTTTTGTGCCCGTAGCGCCCGAAAAACCGCTGTTCGCCCGGGGGAGGCCGCCGCCACCCGCCTGCCGTCTCTTGCCATTTTCGGCGGCGGTGTGGTAAACCCTATCCGCCATGGTCATATACGTGGACGAATCGGGGAATTTCGGGAAGGCGGGCCGGTATTTCGTGGTGGCCGCCCTTTTGCCTGACCGCCCGAAAAGGATCAGGAACATGGTCGGCCGGTGCTGTGTCCGTTTCGGGGGAGGGAAACCCCTCCCGGAGATAAAGGGGACCCGCCTGGGGTTCCCGCAGCGGCAGGAATTCCTGCTGAAGATGGTTTCCCGTTCGGATTTCCAGTTTTCCTACATCGTTGCCGACAAGTGCCACATCCAACCCGATCTCCTGGACAGGCAGAACATCCTGTTCAATTACCTGACCAGCATCCTGTTGCGCCCGTTCATCCGGAACGCCCGGGAGGATGTCCAGGTCGTCATGGATAACCGCAGCCGGAAGGTTTCCCACGGGAACATGCTGGAGCAGTACCTGCGGATGGAGGCTGCCGTCAAGTGGGGGTTTTGCCATTGCCTGGACGTTTCCTACGGGGATTCCCGTTCCGTCCGAAACATTCAGGCGGCCGATGTGATATCCAATACGGTTTTCCAGTTCCATGAGCGGTCCAACCGCCACTGCTACCGCCTGATCCGGCCTTTCCTGCGGCACGGCCACCTCTTTCCCTTCGGCCGGTTCGGCAGCTGACCGGACTGGACAGAACGGTGGGTGTCGGGTATGTTTCGGACGGCATGAGTCTTGTGCGGAGCCCTTGGGGTAAGTGGCGTATGCCGTCACCGAAGCGCAAGCGGCCAAAAAGCGCCCTGCGGGGCGCTTTTCGGTTGGCGGGGTTTTGCGTCTGGCAAGGTCAGTCCGCAAATAGGGGAACGATCAGGTAGATTGCCAGTGCCGCTATCCCCATGATCACCATGCATAGGGCCATGACGATGGCCTCGTCGGCCCAGTCCGTCTTCGGTTCGTGCCAATCGAACCGCCGGTCGTCCGGCCCGTTTGCCCGGTCCTCGTCACGGTATCGGATGGAATCCCTCCTGTCCGTCCTTTTTCTGTCGAACATACCCCCGCTTCGGTTATTTCGGGGAACACAAATGGCTCCCCGAGCCGGCGACGAGACCTTTCGGTTTCGTCCCATACCCTTTCGGGCATGGACCACGCAAATAGTGCCGGTCAGGAGACCGTCTCTGTCTGCGTGGGTTTGCGGCCATGCCCCGCATAGGCGGGGTTTAGGCCATTCGGTTGTCTTTCCTTATTCGGTCGTTTCGTTTTTCTCATTATAACCGACAGTGCCCGTCCGGGGAAGGGGGTTGTTTTTTCGCCATTTCATGCGGTTTTTGCGGGTCTTGACGAACGGTTTCCGTTTTCGGTATATTTTTCGTGATAATTCACCTAATGCATCAATTGCCCAAATATGGACGATGACATGCGCGACGACGACATCCTCGAGGAGGATGGGACGGAAGGGGTCGAAGAGGACCTGGATGGCGTCGAGGAAACGGACCCTGAGGCGGATGCCGACGGCGGGGACGTGGACGATGACATGGATGACGACGAGCTTTAGGCCGTTGGGCATCTGAAGACGACCGGAACGGGCGAACCCGTTCCGGTTTTCGTTACCCGCCAATACGCCCACGGTTGGGGAAGGGGAGGGAACGGCGTTGCCCGTGAGGTTTCGGTAGGTTCCTTAAATGCTGCCGCCCGTTTTGGATGGGCAATGTTTGCAAAATAGAAAAAGTTATTTTATCAAATTAGGAATAGACACAAATAACATAGTATCAACTAATTTGATACACGAAACCAATGTGGCGGTGGTTGATGAAAAAGACAGGGGTCAAATCCTCCCCAATACCGACGGACTGATGATAACCGCCAAGCAAGGCGTTTTCCTGACGGTAACGGTAGGGGATTGTGTCCCGATATATTTTTTTGATAAAAACAAAAAGGTTATTGGTTTAGTACACGCTGGTTGGCGCGGCGTTATAAAAAATATTTCAAAATCATTGATTGATAAAATGGCAAATGAATTTGAGTCAAAATCAGAAGACATATCTGCCCATATTGGTCCCCATTTGCAGAAATGCCATTTCGAAATAAAAGAGGATATTGTGCCGCAATTTGATGGCGAGTTTGTCTTGAGAGAAGACCGCATCATGAAAGTTGATTTACGATCCATGATAAAACAACAACTCCTGTCACTTGGCGTAAAATCGGAAAATATAGACTCAAGTGATGGATGTACCTTTTGCGACAAGGAAAAATATTTTTCATATCGTAGAGATAAACCAGAAAAAGTGCAGTCAATGATTGCGTATATAGGCATGATATAATAGGGAATGTTCGTTTTTTGGCATTCACTCTCGTCCCTCTTCCCGTATGGGGTTTCGGTTTTCTGAAAAACCCGTTCCCCAAACTCTTCCCCGTTACGCCGTGCCGAACCCCCCATGTCCGCAACATTAGGTGAAATACACGGAAAGTCTTGTCGGTAAGATGCTCAAAAGTAATCAATTTTTCATTTATTATGAACACGACAACAGAAAAAGCCATACCTTAACGGTATGGTTTTTTCTGGTAGGCCAGATACTCGCCCAGTGGAACCAGCTTATCCCGGAGCTTAAGGCTTGGGCGGCGTTTGAGGAGGTTCTTAAAAACGAGGCTAGATCTGGGATTTTGGTAGGTGGTTAGAGTCTGACAAGGGGGAGTGGAATCAGTGTCATGAGAGATAGCATGGAACAACTTATTGTAGAAAATTTAAAGCACGGACGTGGTAAATGCCCGTGCTTTAAATTTACAGTTCCGCGGTCTATGAGCCTGAAGCAAAGATATATAAGTCTGGATTGATATAGATATCGTCTGGGGTAACCCAGTAGCCACCGTTGTAATCAATATTTTTGCTAGCGGAGTATTCGTAGCCCTTGTATGGCAATTTACTACAGTACCAGTTACTACTCGTATATTTGGATGTTGGCGTATAGAATGGCTCGCCAGCTTGATTGCGGATGTAAGTAACCGCACCGTATCGGTTCGAATAAGTCACAGATGGAAACCAGCCACCTTGTGCAGTATCATAATTGTTTCGGATAGACGATTTTGATTGTCTGCCGACTTTGTCACATACATCCGGTTCAGAACTGCAGATTCCGGAATCAGGGTATGCGCTCCAGAAAGGTCTTTCTGAAAGGTCATTTGGATCAGATTGATAGGCGCTATCAAAGGTTGCCACATGCTTCCATGTGCATACTACACCGTCAAAGAATTCGCAGCCTGGATTGGTGACAAATACTATGTCACCGTAATCGAAATAGACAAACGAAATGTTGTTGGTTCCCGTGTTAAGCAAGCTAACATCAGATTTATTTGGGAGGTTTTTTTGATTGGCTACATACGTAGTGTCATTTTTTAGGTTCAACACCGGAATTTTTGGGATATGTTGTTGCGATTTCATCTTATCCATTGCCACACCGTGCTGTATGGCAGCATCTGTCAACTGTGGTGTTTCTTGGGCCATGGCCCCGCTTGAAAGCAAGACGCCAAATGTGATTGAGAGTGCTATGGCTAATTTTTTCATACTTTTTTGTGAAAAGTTAGTTTGTGATAATGGTCGGGTTGCCCTGTAGGTTTATGGTGTTGATATTTTTGAAAGAGCTTAATGAGAAAATTTGGATGTCTTCATTTCCTGGTCGAGTTACAAATATCTCATTATTGATGATTATAGCATCTTTTGCCGCAAAGAGATACTGGTCATGAGTATCCACGTCGTCAATCAGGTCCCCTGTTTTTTTGTCTATGATGACAATGCCCCCTTTTTCTGTTAACGGGTCACCGGTGCTGTCAGAATATATCATTAGGACATAATTTCTGTGAATTAATAATTTTGGATTAGAATGTCTTGGGGTGACAAGGTATTTGGAGTCGTCTTTTATTTTGTTGTAAATAACCAGAACAGTATTGCCTTTCGGGTAAACAGTTTCTTTAGATATTTTAACATCGTTTTGTTCATTATAGTCACCTATAAACGGCATCCAGTAGGATTCACTTGGCGGATCATAGGCTATGTCAGCAGGATATACGTCAGCAATTTTTTTAGTAATTAGTAAGTCGATACTGCTGGAAAAATCAGGATAGACAATGGCTACATTGTTGCCCTCGTTTCCTCCAGATCCATGCATAATTGGTATGTACACTTGGCCGTCATTTAATAGCCGAGGCTTTCTGGGTGATCCCGGCAGGTTTTTGACAGTTTGTATTTCATTCGTCTCAGAATCTAGAATTGATATTGCCCACCCGCTGCCATCTTTGTATTCAAATGAATGGACGATGTAAGCATTTCCTTGGTTGTCGAAAGTCATCTGTTCTGGGAGTGCCTCAGACTGTATTTTTGCTACAATTTTTTCTTCGTTTGGATTGATGATCGCAATATGGGCTGTGATTTTTTTTTTGCTCGACGACTGTTCTTTTGGCTTGACCGATACGCTTGCGTAGAGATGGCCATTTGGAGCAAAATCTATATCGGCGACGTAGTAGTACTTTGGGTCGGCGATTTGGAGACCGTGTCCGATCTGCTCTCTGGTTTTTGCATTAAAAAAATATACGAAGTTTTTGTTGACTAAGATTGCAAACTGATTATCATCGCGTTCGATATTTGGCAGGCGTCCAACATGTTCCAGCCCTAATTCAGCATCGTTATTTTTTGGTGTACGACTCTTGTGGCATATAGCGCCAACAGCACATGTTGCCACGAGTGCGATGATTGACACGGTTACCATTGATAATTTTATTTTAGTTCGTGGTGTTTGCATACTGCATGTAGAAAAGTTGTATTTTTAAATACGTTTCATAGAAATTATATATGGTAATGAAAGATAGCAAAAGATTGATATTTTTAGAGCAGGCCGGCTACGCGCCCAGTGGAACACGCTTTGGAGTGTCCCCCATACGTTAGACAGACTTCCCACGGAGAGGGCATAATCAAGAACGTATGGCAAAATACGTAGACAGGGACCTGAAGGAACAGGTTCTCCGGGCCGTCAGGGACGGCATGAAGGTCTCCTGGGCCAAGGCCAAGTTCGGGGTCAGCGACAACGTCGTGTGCGGCTGGCTCCGGGTCCAGACAGACAAAAAGCCAGGACCTTGCGGCCCTGGACTGGATTGAGATCGAGAGGCGCCTGGACAGCCTGCCCCGGAAGTCGCTCGGATACCTTACGCCCAACGAGGCACTGAATCAATACCTGGAGGGTGGTGCAATTAAGGGTTGAACTTCGGGAAATCATAGGGTATACTCCTATTAAGGCGTGCGTATTCACAAATTAATATTTTTTTATGTTTTTCATAAGATTAAAAATTGCATCGACGGCATTTTCCTTGTTGGCGGTCATGTTGCTTTCGGTTACTTTGGCCGTGCCGACGGCCAAGGCTGACGGGTATGTCAATCTAACCTCACCAAATTATACGGAGTATGGCACTACACTGACGGCCGGAGAACACGTTACGGTAAAGTGGGGAAGCGCATTGTCCAGCGTTAGTTTGGTTGACGCAACAGTATGGGTAAAAGAGTCGACGTCTACCGGTTCAAATGACGTTTTTTATTCTAATATTGCCGTTAACGCACCCCCAACGCATAGCGGCATAACTTGGACGGTTCCTCAGGAGCTTACCGGAAAGGCCATAGCCTTCCGGGCGGAAACGAAGGATGCCTACGGAAACCATCTTGGATTCTCTCACAGCGATGTCTTCACCGTCATTTCCCAATCAAATAACCAGAAAACTGTCAGTCATATCAGCATGACGTCTCCATGTCATTCAGGTATTAATTCTCCATTTGTGGTCGGTGATTATGTGCAGATCAAATGGGGAAATGTATCCTCTGATATCCGTACCGTAGATCTGTCAGTTTGGGCCAAGACCCCGTACGAATCGACGGAACAGCTCTATTCGAACATTCTTCTAAGCGCCTCTCCAAACCATGGTGGCGTATCGTGGCAAATCAGTCAGGATTTGTCGGGGAAGAACATTTCGTTTAGGGCTAATGGAAAAGACGCCTACGGAAACCTTTTGGCTTCCGACAGTACTAATGTTTACAGTGTCGTATCCAAACCAGTTGCGACCCAAGCAACAGGGGTAAGCTATCAGAATTGGGTATCTGAACAAGCAATGTCTGCCCCTACGATATCAGCCGATAAGGGATTGCCTTCGACTATCGTGTCGGGTTGTACGACCGGAACCCTGTTCAGAATCGCCTCCAACCCAGCAGTCTATTATTGCGGGACCGACGGAAAGAGGTACGCTTTCCCTGATAGCCACACCTATTTCTCTTGGTACGAGGATTTTTCCGGAGTAATTACGGTGTCCGACAAAAGTATCGGAGCGATTCCCTTTGGTGGGGTTGTCTTTATGAAGCCTGGAACTCTGGTTAAGATCGCTTCTGACCCCAAGGTTTACGCTGTTTCCAAGGGAGGCACCTTGAGGTGGGTCAGGACTGAATCTGTTGCTTCACAGCTGTGTGGCACAAACTGGAATCGCAAGGTTATTGATATCTCACCGGCATTCTTTTCGAATTACGTAATGGGTGAGACTTTAGAGTAATTTGCGCCATTGCAGAATCGGGCTTCCTGGCGATCGGTGCAGATGGATTTGCGTATCGGTGTCAGGGACCGTTATTACTGACAATTTTTTTGGGGTAGGGAAAGAAAGCTCTTAGAAACAGCAAAAGCCACGCCTTAACGGTGTGGCTTTTGCTGGTAGCCCGTAGGGGAATCGAACCCCTGTTCCCACATTGAAAGCGTGGTGTCCTAACCGTTAGACGAACGGGCCTTAACGATAGGAATGATATGGGAGAATTCGGGCCGTGTCAAGCGGTCTGGACGGCGGCCGGGCCACGGTGTAATGTTTCCAGGATATGAGGATACTGGGAATCGAGACATCCTGCGACGAGTCGGCGGTGGCCCTCCTGGAGGTCAGGGACGGCCGGACCGTCGGTTTGGAGCACCTGGTGGCCACCCAGGCCATCCACGCCAGGTATGGTGGGGTGGTGCCTGAGGTGGCGGCCCGGGAGCATTCCGTGACCGTGCCGTTGCTTCTGGAATCCCTGGCCGAGAGGGCGGTCGGCCGGCCGGACGGCCGGGCTTTGGGTCAGGCGGTCGATGTCGTGGCCGTGGCCAGCGGCCCGGGGCTGGTGACTTCCCTGAAGATCGGCCTGGATCACGGCCGGGTTTTGGCTGCCGCCTGGGACAGGCCCCTTTTTGCCGTCAACCACATCGAGGGGCACATCCATTCCAATTGGCTGCCCGGCGCCGAGATGGACGGGGCGTGGGATGCGGACGGGGACATCTTTCCGGCCCTGGTGCTGGTCGTTTCCGGCGGACACACCGAAATGCTGCTGATGGCCGGACACGGGCAATACCGGCTATTGGGCGCGACTCGGGACGATGCGGCCGGGGAGGCTTTCGACAAGACCGCCAAGATGATGGGTTTGGGGTATCCGGGCGGGCCGGCATTGGCCAGGTTGGCCGAAGTCGGGAACCCGAAGGCCTTTGATTTCCCCCGGCCCCTCCTGGCTGATCCGAGCCGTGACTTCTCGTTTTCTGGGCTGAAGACGGCGGTCCGGTATTTCCTGCGCGACAACGCCTCACGGTCGGGGGAAAGGGTGTTTTTGGCCGATGTCGCCGCTTCGGTCCAGGCGGCGATCGTCGATGTCCTGGTCGGAAAGGCCGTTCGGGCGGCTGTCGAATCGGGTGTGCGTTCGGTCATGCTGGCCGGTGGGGTGGCGGCCAATGCCGAATTGCGGCAGCGGCTGCGGGAACGCCTGGGGAAAGAGGCACCGGGAATCCGGACGATCGAGCCGCCCGTCGGGTATTGTACCGATAATGCGGCCATGGTCGCCGCTGCCGCCTATTTTCAGGCCAAAAGCCGCCCGGCTGACGACTGGAGGATGGTTCAGGCCGACCCGCATTGGGAGATCGGACGCTGACCCGTTTGGGTATCTGGATATGGAGAGGGGAAAGACGGTCAGAATCGCCGATTTGGACGGTTTGGGGAGCTTCGCCGCGGAGGTTTCCTGCCGCTTGAGGGGCGGGGAGACAATCGGGCTGGTCGGGGATTTGGGGGCCGGAAAGACGGCTTTCGTCCAGATGCTGGCCAGGGCCATGGGGATCACGGAAGCCGTGCGCAGTCCGACCTTTACCCTCATGCAGTGCTATGGGGTGGGGGAGGAATACTCCCGCCGGACCGGGATCGGGGAGCTTTGCCACATCGATGCCTACCGCCTGGAGACGGCGGACGGCCTGTATGCCATAGGATTCGGCGACTATGCCGGGCGGAAGGACGCCGTGACGGTCATCGAGTGGGCTGACCGGGTGGAACCCGTCTCAAGGTTGGGGGGCTACCGCAGGATCGGTTTTGGTTTCGGTCAGGACGGCAGCCGCATTTTGACGGTTGATCCCGGCTTATTGTGACCATAATAAAAAATGGCTAAAACAAGCCATTTTTTATTTACGGGCAAATTTACGGCAAAACCCTTGACAGGTTTTCTGATTCGTGATAAATTAATCTCTTCCCTGATGGGGATGTTGATAACCCGAGGGACGAAACGTCTCGCGAAATCGCGCTCACGACAAGCATGGGGGTTGCGTCTAAGGTCATTCCGGCTTAGGCTCGAATGTTTCTTAGAACGGCCTTCTTGGGCGCGATGTCACGGGGCGTTTTTTTTTTGGGTTTTAGACTTTTCGCATCGGTTTTAGTTTATTCAAGCCCTGAAAATTGGGGCTTGTTTTATATAAATTAATCCTTTTCAACATAAATCCCCCGGATGGGGGATGAACGTGCGGCACCCGGCCAGAGTGTTCTTTCGGGTCATTCCCCGGCCGCCCCGGAGGCGTCGGCCGATATGGCCGTACCTGAACCGGAATTTTCAGGAAGCGGCGGGGCGTTCGGGTCAATGCCGATCAGGCAGACCTCGCCCCAGGGGCGGTAAAGGCTGTAGAAGGCCTGTTTTTCCTCCCGGCCGTCCGGATAGGTGACGGTGTAGTCGAACGACGCCTTGGCTCCGGCATGGGGGGATTCCGTGCATTTCTCGACCCCCGGAGCCAGGTCCGCGCTGGGGACGAGTTTTTTCTCCGGCGGCGGGGTGATGTCCCAAACGCTGACCTTCCCCTGTTCGGCCACCCGCCCGTCACTGACCCCCCAGAACGTGAAGGTCAGCCGGTTGCCGTCGATGGCGGTCATGATGACGATGGCGTGCCCGGTGTCGTTTTTGAACTTCAGGTCCGGACTGGGGTCGTAGATGGTGGCGTCCTTCCCCGGGCCCACGTATTTGCCGTCCCCGTCCAGCTCGTAATAGGAGACGCGGTAGGAATGGTTGCGTCGTTCGGTGATCGGCAGTCCGGAAGCCAGGGCCACCCTGAAGGCGGTTGTCCCTATCTGGCACAGCCCGCCGCCGTATTCCGGGACCGTCCGGTTGTCCTTAATGACCAGTTCCTGTTTGTAGCCGTGTTCCCCGTCAATGGACCCCAGGGCCTTTACCAGGGAGAATTCCGTGTTTGGCGGGACTACCAGGCCGTTCAGGCTGGCGGCCCCGACGGCGATGTTTGACCGCCGGTTGGCCGGGCTGCCGCGGAAGTTGCTTTCCCCCACCCCGATGATCTCCCTGATCCCGTAGGGGTTGGACTTTTCGGTGGTGATTTCCGGCTCAACCGAAATTATGGGCAATTCGATCCGTTCCGGCGGCTTTTCCGGGCCGAAAACGGCGGCTTCCAGGGCCCTGACGGCCCCATCGATGTCCAACCTTTCCCCGTTTTTGTGGGGTTCGATGCGGATCACCCGTCCGTCCGTCATTTCGAATATCGCATCGGTCGGCGGAACCGCAAATTCCGGGGCCTTCGATTCCAGGTATTTCCTTATGGCCGAATCGCTGAACCCCAAACCGGTTGTCCCGTCCTCCCGTGAAACGACATCCAGCCAACCGGCCAATTGGCTGCGGGAAACCGACCATACGGCCGTTTTGGCGGTTAAGGTCAGGGGGGCGCGGGCCATGGCCCCGTCAACGTCCCCAACGGCCCTTTCCGCCTCGGGTAGGGTTATCTTCGGCTGGTCATAACGGATTGCCATCGCGATCGGTTCGGAGGACAGCCTGTTCAGCCTTGAAAGGGCGGCGGTTACGGCATGTTCGGTGTCCAGGTTGGTCCCGGGCCTTTCGGGAACCGTTTCCTTTCGGATTGACCCGTTACCTTCGACGCTTACCTTGACTTGGGCGTTGACGGCCGGGTAGAATATTCCGGCAAAAGCGGTCTCCAGCTCGTTTTTCAGGGCACCTTCGTCCAGTCTGAAGTCCATTTCGATTCGGTGGCCCATCAGGTAGGCGACCGCCCTTTCCATGGCCGATTTCGCCTTTCCCGGTTTTCTTCCCACCGCAAAGGCTTCCCGGACCGCCTTTTCCGAATCTGCCGCGGCTATCGCTCGGCCGTTTCTTCCGGCCGAAAGGGGCTTGATGTCTGCCGTGAGGCCATTGGCCCGGAACTGAAGGCTGTAATCCGCCAGGACGGAACCCAATCTTTCGGTCGCCTCGGTCTGGGTCATTCCCCCGACAGGCACTGTCCCTATGGTGACCCCGTCGGAGATCCGGCCGGCGGCCGCTCCGGATACGAATCCGATCACGCCCATGCCCCCGACCGCCAGGACCAGCAGGAAAAGGGCCATCCCGCGCAGGGACAGGAAATTTTTCAGGCGGAATTCCCGTTTTACGGCGGCCTTCTTGGCTTTCATCAGGTTTTGCCTTTTGGGTGCGGTCATTGGACTATCTTTCCTGCACCTTGATTTTCCGGTCCCGGACCGCCTTGGGCATCCTGACTGTCAGGATGCCGTCCTTCAGCTCGGCCCGGATCCGATCCGGATCGACTTCGGTCGGCAGGATCAGGGATCGGGAAAAGCCACCCCAGTGGCATTCCCGCACCAGCCAGCGCCCCTCTGCGGTTTCCCCGACCTGTTTCCGCTGCCCGCGGATGGTCAGGAGGTCGTTATGGACCGAAACCTCCAGGTCCTCAGGTCGGACCCCGGCGATGGCCGAGCGGATGACGATCTCCCCGTCCGTCTCCAGGACATCCACGGATAGCTGTCCGTCCTCGTCGATCCAGGATTCCACGTCGGTCCCGGGGAACAGGGACAGGCCGTTTTCCTCCCGTGACGGGCCACTCGGTACGGGTTTTCGGGAATCCGGTCTATTGGTTGATTGCTTTTTCATACCTGTCAAGTTTAAGCCGGATTCAGTATACCATATTCCGGATTCGGTCGGGATGGAGTTTCGTTTAAAAAACCAACCCCGATCGGGGTTGGTCGAGAGACGCTATTTTTCGGTGATGCGACCTTTGGGATTCCAGGGATCACCTTCGTTTTTGGGGTAATCGAACCAGATGCGGGCACTGGTGACGTCACACAGGTGACAAAAAGCCGCGAGGGGATTCATCACCCGGAATTTGCTGCTGTAGTCCCGATGTTCTCCCTCGACATACTTCAGGCCGTTTCGCTGTTCCGGAGTCAGGACCAGTCCGTATTCGGACATTTTTTTGTTTCGGAATGTCCGGGCTGCCCCCTTAGTCTTCAGCCCCTCGACATATTCCGTTTCGCCCCGGTCGTTCAGGCGGTATTTCCACGGTTTTTCCAGGTCATGCAGAAACAGGACCAAGAGGGCATCGGAAAGGCTGAAGTTTAATGGTCGGAGTTCGGATAGGGTGCGATAGAGGATTATGGCCAGGTTCATCGTCTCCAAAACATGGTCGTGATATCCGCCCGGCCAATTTTGGTGGTTGTTGGACGAACCCCGAACCCGGCGGAATATTTCTTTGTTGTCGGCCAAGATTTTTTTGCATGCCCGGCGGTTCGGCATTTCGATCATTTCCGTCAGGTCGTCAATTGAAATGTACATTGCGTGTTTTTCCCTCCTTTTTCCTTGCCCCCACATGTTAATAGGTCCGTAAATGTTCGTCAACACGCCGAACGGTCGATAATCCGTCCGCTGTTGCCCGTTTCTCCCGCGGCTGGTACCATGAAATTGAACTTCACAACGGTATCCGTTAAGTTTTGGGTCAAACTTTTGGCTGTCGGGTCCTGAAGGCCCTTCCCGTGGGGAGGGTCGGTGGATCCATGCGGCCCAGCGCTGGTTCCGGTGGGCCCTGTCGGGATGTCGCCTTGGCGGTCTCTTGACGGCGGGCATCGGAATGGCGGGTTCGATCAGTCGGACTAAGCCCGCTTGTCTCAAGCCAAAACTTCGGGTGCCATGCCTGTGGAGTTCGTTATTATCTCGGTTTGCGGGCCATAGTATAGTGGTAATACACGCCCTTGGGGTGGGCGAGTCGGGAGTCCGATTCTCCCTGGCCCGACCAGCTTTTGCCAACTCATCCCGTTCGGGAGTCGCGTCTGGCGCGGTCGGTTCGGTGGTTTGACATGATAAAAACCGTTCCGGTTCTGACCGGAACGGTTTGCCGTTTGGGCGGCCTTAGGCGCCCTTGGCCAGCGTGCGCAGGCAGCGGGTGCAGGCCTTGACCTTCTGGCCATCCAGGTTCTTTGTCTGGAGGTTGACGAGCTGGCGGCGCTTGGTGGCGATGTTGGAGTGGCTGCGGGAAACGGCCTGGCTTGGGCCGCGGCCGCAGACATCACATGTCCTGGACATACTCTGTCGGTTAGCTAAGTTGACTAGGACACATTAACATCGGCTGGGCGTTTAGTCAAGTTTGCCGTTCCAATTTCAGGTAGGGTGATAATTCCGTTAATTTTAGCCTAAATGGACATGCGAATCGGTTTGTTGGCCTATTTGGCGCTCCTGGTTTCCTTGAGTTTCCACGAGTTCATGCACGCCTACTCGGCGTATCTTTTGGGGGATCGGACGGCGGAAAGGGCCGGTCGGCTGACATTGAATCCCGTCCGGCACATAGACTTCCTGGGAACCGTCGTTCTGCCCCTGATGGGACTGTTTTCCGGCATGCCCGTGTTCGGATGGGCCAAACCGGTTCCGGTCAATCCCCATAACCTGAAGGGTGGGCGGTGGGGGCCGGCCCTGGTGGGTGGTGCCGGCCCGCTCTCCAATTTTTTTGCGGCCGCGGTTTTCCTGGTCCTGCTTAGGGTGGCCCTGGGGTTTTTTCCGCCGGAGAACCTCCTGGTGGTTTTCCTGTTCCAGCTGGTGACCGTCAATGTCGTCCTGGGGGTGTTTAACCTGATTCCCGTCCCGCCGCTTGACGGTTCTTCCGTGCTGGAGTCGTTCCTGGTCGCCCCCCGCTGGCGGAACCTGTTGGCGTTCCTGGAGAGCCGGGGGCCGATGCTCCTGATTCTCCTGATCGTCCTGGACTCCATGTCCCCGGTTTCCCTGCTCGGATCGGTATTCGTAGTTGCAGTCAACGGTTTTTTCGCCTTGGGCGGGATGTAATCCGGGCTTGCCCCAAAGCGTGGACGAAAAAGGCGCCGCTTGACCAGCGGCGCCGAAGTTTTTTGTTTTTTTGTCAAGGATAGGGATGTCAAAAACCGCCCCCTATGGCGGTTTTTGCTTGTTTTCGGTAATTTATCCTTCCGGTGTCCCTTCCCAATCCGGCGGGTTCTCGTCCAGGGGAGCGTTCACTGACTCGGTCGGGTCATGGGGTTCCGGTGCCTGGCAGTTGGCGACCACGGAAGGGGAGTCCGACTCGTTCCGCCAGGCATAGCCCACGCCGGGCGGCACGGACAGGAGACGGTAGAGCTTCGGGTCTTCGGCGGACAGGACTATTTTCGTCGCCTGTCCGGCCGTCGGCGAACCCGGGCGGTCATCCCTTAGGATGAAGGTTATTCGGCCGTGCGGCACGGCAAGGTTCTGGACGGTCCGGAGGTGGGTTTTCCACCCCTTGGTCACGCCAGGATTGATGACCGAGAAATACGCTTCCCCGAAGCCCGTGAAGTGCGGGTCGTCTGACCGGAGCATCCGCATCACCTTTCCCCGCTCGTCCCCCACGGTTTTCAGCGGGGTTATTTTCAGGCCGTCGATGGCGGACATGTTTTCGGGGCCTAAATCCGGGACGCCGCCGCCTATTCCCGGCAGCGGCAGGCATCCGGATCGATTTCCTGTTTCCGGCCGTTTTTTTGCGACAGGAAGTTCCGGTACCATTCGATCGTTTCCTTCAGCCCCTCGTCCAGGCTGTATATCGGTTCCCAACCGAGGAGGCTCTTGGCCTTGGCGCTGGACAGGGTCTGGTCGTGGATTTCGGCCTTGGCCTGGTTCAGGATCTCCGGCTCCAGGTCGGATCCGGCAATCTTGAGCAGCTGATCCACCAGTTTCAGGACGGTCATCCCGTTACCGGTGCTGAAGTTGAAGGCCTGACCCACGATCTCCGGACGGTCCATGTTCTCGGCCAGGGCGATGTAGGCGCTGGCCGCATCCTTCACGAAGAAATAGTCGCGGACGAACAGCCCGTCGCTCCGGATGACCGGGGATCGGCCCATGACCATGTCCCGGATGATCCCGGGCACCAGTCGGTTGAAGTTCAGGTCCCCCGGTCCGTAGAGGTTGCCGCAGCGGGTGACGCAGACCGGGGTGCCGTAGGTGTTGTGGTAGGTGTAGGCGATCAGGTCCGTGCAGGATTTGGAGACGTCATAGGGGTGGTTGCCGCGCAGGGACGCCTCTTCCGTATAGGGAAGGATCGGTTGCGGACCGTAGGCCTTGTCCGAGGAGGCCACCACCACCCGCTTGACCGTGGGGGAGAGGCGGGCCGATTCCATGACGTGGCAGGTGCCCATGATGTTGGTCCGGAGCGTCGGCAGGGGGCAGCGGTTGGCGATCGGGGCGATCGGTTGGGCCCCCACATGGAAGACCGTTTCCGCCTCATACTCGTTTATGGACCGGTAGACCGAATCGTAGTCGTTCAGGTCCCCGTAGGCGATTGATACCCGGTTCATGGCATCCGTCTCGAAGAGGCGGCTGGTGGGGACATGATCCCGCTTCAGGACCGCGACATTGGCCCCAAGCTGGTCCAGCAATTCCACTATGTGGGAACCCAGAAGCCCGAACCCCCCGGTCACCAGGACATTCCGGTCCTTCCAGAAGGATCGGCGCTTTTCGGTGACGATTTGGTCTTTAAACATAGTTTATCCGTTAATGGATGATGGGTGCCTGTCCGGGCCGTTTTCCTAGCTTAGCTTATCTTCTTGCGCTTAATCGTGTCAATGCCGGAAGTTTTTGACGGCAGTTTTTTTGTGGTAAGATTCGGGCATGAACATCATCATTTTTGGCGCCACCGGCCGACTCGGCACGGCCCTGTGTCGCCACCTGACCGGACACAATCTGAAACTGCCGGCCACCGAGGATTTCGCCTCGGCGGACGGCCCGGAACTGGTCCGGATGATCAGGGAATCCGGAGCCGAGATGGCCGTCAACACCGCCGCCTACAACAACGTCAACGGGGCCGAGGGGGACGGATACGAGACCTGCCGCCGGGCCAACGCCGAATTCCCCGGTCTTTTGGCCGATGCCGCCGCAACCGTCGGCATTCCCCTGATTCATTTCTCCACCAACTACGTCTTTTCCGGGGAAAAGGGGAGTCCCTATGTGGAAAGCGATGTCCCGGATCCGGTCAGCCGATACGGTCAGGCCAAGGCCGACGGCGAACGGCTGGTTCGGGAAAACCACCCGGAAGGATCGTTCGTCATCCGCACCTCCCGCCTGTTCGGTCCGCCGGGTACGGCTCCGGAGTCCAAGCGCAGCTTCGTGGAGATAATCGTGGGGGAACTGTCCGAACAGGCCGCTTCCCCGGATCCGAAGCCGGTTTTGGTGGACGATCGGGAGGTCTGTTCCCCGACTTTCATTGACGATTTGGCCGAAGCCGTAACCCGCCATTTTATCGGTGCCCAACAGCCGGTCGGGATATATCACCTGACCAACAGCGGCAGCTGCACCTGGTTCGGTTGGGCCGAGGAGATCGCCCGGCTGTCAGGATTGGGCGTTCCGGTGGCTCCGCGCCCCCTGTCCGAAATCAAGCCCCGTCCGGCCAGGGTGCCGCCGTATTCCGTCCTGGAATCGACCCGTTTGCCGGCGCTTCGGCCCTGGCCGGAGGCTTTGCGGGATTACATGTCCAAATATGGAAAATAGGGAAATTCATGCCGAGACCGGTATTGACGGGTTGGCCGTCGAACCGCAGCCGATCTTCGGCAATCCGGACGGGGCCGTCCTTCACCTTATTCCCGGCGGAACGGACAGTCCGGAAATGCTGGACGGAGGAATTAGGGACGTTTATGCCTCTATGGCCATTGGTCGCGGTATCTGGCGTGGTGGACACTACCACGGACGGTTGGACGAGTTCTTTTTCGTGATGTCCGGACGGGCGGTGTGGCTGTTCGTTGACATGCGTCCCGAATCCCGGACCAGCGGCCGGCATTACCTGTGCGTGGTTGACGCTGAAGCTCGCCGTAATGGCGCCGGTTCATTGGGGCCGCCCGTCCCCGAGTTCTCCGTGGTCGGGGACATGAAGAGCTACCGTTTGCGGGTGCCGGCCGGAGTCTACCATGCCTATGCGCCCCTCGGAGAGGGGAGGGTCATGATTTTGGCGGTGGGGAATACGCCTTTCGACGGTCAGGACTATTTCTATCCGGATATCCGGACCGTCGGCGATTCCCCCGCCCTTCACGAGCGGCTGGAGGAACTGGGGCTGGAAATCCCCAAACCGACCCGATAGGAAAAAAGACAGGCCCCCGGAAAGGGAGCCTGTCTTTTTTTGAGGCAGCCTTACCACCGGATCAGGAAATAGAGTACTCTCCAGGAGAGCGACATCAGCGGGTTGGCGATATTGGTCATGAAGAAACCGCCCATACCCGGTTCCTGGAAATCGATGGTCGGGACGGCCCAGCGCAGGAATTCCCGGTCGCCGATCTTTCGGAAGGACTGGATCCGCTTCCGGCGGTTCCCGATCCATTTCCAGGTGGAAGGTTTCAGCATGGCCCGGAAGGCCCGGAGCTTCTCCCGGTGCCAGCCGCCGCCCAAGATCGCCAGGGGCAGGGAGGCCAGTTCGGAGACCAGGATGGGAAGGAAAAGTAGCGCAATGGTCGCCGGTCTGTAGTATGACAGCAGGACGATCAGGCGGTTCCGTTCCATCCAGAAGAACTTGGTGATGCTCTTGGAGAACTGGTAGTGGTGATAGACCACGCTTTCCGGTTCGATGACCACCTTCCAGCCGGCCGTCCGGGCGGCGAAGGACAGGTCAATGTCCTCGTGGTAGAGGAAGAAGTCCCGGTCGAAAAGCCCGGTGGTTTCGGTCATGGCGATCCTGACCAGCAGGCCGGCCCCGCTGGCCGTCGGGATCTCCAGGTCAACGTTCCCGGATTTCCGTTCGGTCTCGAAGAATTCGGCGGCCCGGTCCGCGGTCCAGAGGTAGCCGCCGCAGTAGCCGAAGCCCAGGAAGTGGAAACGGTTTCCGACGCTGTTCACCAGGTTCCGGTCCCGGCCCAGGAGGAGGAAGGATTGGACCAACCCTATTTTGGGGTCCCTTTCGGTCCTTTCCACGGCCCGCTTCAGGAAAAGGGGATCGACTTCCGTATCCTGGTTCAGGAGATAGACGTAGTCGTGGCCGGATTTCCTGGCCGCCTCCAGGCCGATGTTGTTGGCCCCGGAAAACCCCCAGTCCCGGTCGTTCTTTATTGTCGTCAGTTTCGGCAGTTCGGTGCCGGCCTTGGGACCCCATTCCGCCTCGATGAAAGACCAGCTGTTTCCGCCCTCGGACGGGTTCTCGACGCAGACTATCTCCCAGCTGTCTTTCGGGTAATCGACCCGGGAAAGGGACCGGAAACATCGGGTCAGGTCCCGGTAGGAGTCGCGGCCCCATTTGGTCAGGAGTATGACGGCGACTTTCGGTTGGCTCATGATCGTGGGGTTAGTTTTCGGGGATGGTCGGGGACGGCTTTCCCGCCCACTTGGCCAGGTATTTGATCCAGCTGGCGATGTGTCCGCGGGTTTCCTTCTTGCGCAGGAAATTCAGCAGGGGGTTGCGGATCATGGCCGATTCCCGGCTGTGGGCATGGCGGATCGTCACTTCTGGCAGGTAGTGGATATCCCTTCCGGACAGCCAGGTGCGGCGGCAGAGATCGACGTCCTCGAAGTATAGCCAGAAGCGGTCATCGAACCCTCCCAGCCGTTTCCAGACGGATCGCGGCAGCATCATGGCCGATCCCTGGATCCACTCCACCGGACGGATCGACCGATGGTCATAGTCGCGCATCAGGAACCGGTCGGCGTAGCGTCTGCCCCAGGCGGTTCTCTTGAGTCCGGAACGGATCACCAGCGGCTGATACCAGGTGGGGAAACGTCGGCAGGTGTCCTGGACGGTTTCGCCGGAGACATCCGTGATCTTCGGTCCGACCATCCCGACCTTCGGATGGGCCTTCAGGTAATCGACCATGGAATCGATGGCTTTCGGATCGTTCAGTACCGTATCCGGGTTGAGGATGAAATAGTAGTCGGCCTCGATTTGGAGGGCCGCCCGGTTGCAGGAACGGCCGTAGCCGTGATCCCCATCCCGCATCAGGCAATACGATCCCGGTAGGACGGACTCAACCAGCTCGTTGGCCCGATAGGCAACGGAGGCGTTATCCGCCACCACCAGCCTGATTCGGCAGCGGCCGGTTTCGGCGGCCGTTTTCAGGGATTCCAGACAGGCGGAATTCAGGTCGTTATGGGAGACCATGATGACGGCCACATCGGTTTCGGCCGGCTCCAGGCAATCCGCCGGCCGGTTATCGCGTATTTTCCGGATAAAATCCCTTTTTTGGTCCAGGTAGTCCCTGTTTCTCTCGGTATCTTCCCGGCGTTTTTTCAGGAAATGCGGGCAGCGGATTGCCCAATAGGCGGTTTTGGCCATTTCCACGGCCAGGATGTCCGGGCGACGGAAGATCCAGGTCTTGGGACTGTTGAAGTGTGCCGACATCATCCAGAAATGGTTGCGGAAGGACAGGTAGGCGGTTTCCTCGGAGAACGGCCGCCTTACGCCTTTCCCGATCGATCGGCGGTGGTAGGCGACGGCCCGGTTGACCGTGTGGGCCCCGAATCCGCCGGCCCGCAGTCGGAAGGCCAAATCGACGTCCTCCTTATATGACCGATAGGTTTGGTCAAACATTTTCCCCTCCGGATGGCAGGCCCGGACAGCGGCCGTACGGTACATGGGTAGGCAGCCGGAGACCCCGAAGACCGGCATGGGCCCGGCTGGCAGGAGAATTCCTGTAACCGGCCGTCCGGATCCCATGTCCTCGACCTTCCCGCCCCATCCGATTTTCAGTCCGACGGTATCCAACGTTCCGGTCTTCCCGCCGTCCTCCCGGTTTCGGCGCTCGAAATCCCAGCGGTAGATCCGGCCGGAGACGGCGGCGCAGTCCGGAACGCTGTCCAGCTGTTCGGTCAGCCGTTCCAGGTATTCCGGTTCCAGGAAGGCGTCGTCATTCAGCAACTGGACAAATTCGGAATCGACCTTCTCGAAGAGAAGGTTATGGGCTCCGGCGAACCCGATGTTCGTTTCCACCCGGAACAGCTCGATCGGCAGCCCCGATTCCCTGACCGCACGGGCGATTTCCTCGGCCTCTTCGGATCGGGAAGCGTTGTCCAACACCAGCAGCCGCCAATTTTTGAGGGTTTGGGCCCCTAAGGAACGAAAAAGCGGCGGCAGGTAGCGGGAACCGTTGTAGCAGGAGAGTTGAAGCGTCAGTTTGGCGGTCATATCCGTTTTCCGGTCAGTTTTTCGAACAGATCGGCTCCGGCGGCGGCGGCGACGGCGAACGGCCGCAGGGCCGCAAGGACGGGAGCCTGCCAGGGACGGCCGTGTTTTCGGAAATAACGGACCATGCTGGCCGTGAAGATGGCCTGCTTTTCCGCATGGCCCATCAGGGCAAATCCCTGGCCGACATGGTCATGGGCCTCGGCATCGGCAGAGAACCTGATCCGCAGGCCGGCCTTTTGGGCTCGGAGGCAGAAATCCACCTCCTCAAACCAGAGGTGGTAGCCCTCGTCCAGGTAGCCAATTCGATCCAGGAGTTCCCGCCGGAAGGCAAAGAAAGATCCCCGAACCTGATCAACATCCTGCGACCGGTAGTAGTCGAAGTCACGGAACATGTACCGGTCCAGCAGCTTGGGGAACAGCCGGCCGATCTTCAGCAGGATGCAGAGCTGGGAGGCGAAGTCCGGAAAACGGCGGACCGAACCGATCGGCCGGCCGTCATGTCCGATCAGCCTGATCCCGGCAACGCCGACGGTTTGGTCTTCGGTAAGGAGGTCGTGAACCGTCTTTAGGGCTTTGGGTTCCACCAGCATGTCCGGGTTGAGCAGGATGCAGGTTTGGCCCTTGGCCAGTCGCAGGGCCTGGTTGTTGGGCCCGGCGAAACCGGCATCCCAATCGTTGGTGACGAGGCGGACCCGGGGAAATTCCCGGCGGATCATCCTGACCGTGCCGTCTTCGGAGTTGTTGTCCACGACCAGCACCTCAAAACTGACCCCGTGATCCAGGGAAAATAGGCGGGTCAGGTTGGCGCGCAGCAGTTCCCTGACCTTCCAGGTGACGATTATCACGCTGACCGCCGGTGTCCTTGCCGGTTCTGGCCGGTCGTTGTCTCCTTGCATGATTTTGCCGGTGATACTAAGATTTAGCTTAGGCACGGAAACCGCAATTTCAGTCATGGTTATCGTCTAAAATTATCGCATTATGGCGGATATCAGTCAATCAATCCCGGTGGTCATACTCTGCGGGGGGAAGGGCACCCGCATGCGGGAGGAGACGGAGTACCGTCCCAAACCCATGGTGGAGGTCGGCGGTCGGCCTATCCTTTGGCATATAATGAAGCACTACGCCCACTACGGGCACAGGGAGTTCATCCTTTGTTTGGGATACCGCGGCAACGACATCAAGGACTATTTCCTCCGCCATCACCTGATGGCCAACGATTTCCGGCTGTCCGTTTCCGACGGGCGCTATCACCGGCCGGACAACGGGGATTATGACGATGACGATTTTCACATCACCTTCGCCGATACCGGATTGGAATCCCTGACCGCCGAGCGGGTTCTCCGGGTAGCCAAATACATCCGGACGCCGCGTTTCATGCTGACCTACGGGGACGGCGTCTCTGACCTGGATATCCTCAGGCTTCACGCCCATCACGAGGAACGGCGGCAGACCCACGGCGTCGTGGCCACGATCACCGGCATCCACCCCAAGTCCAAGTACGGCCTGGTCTGCTGCGATGACCGCTGTCTGGTCACCAGCTTCAAGGAAAAGCCCCGCCTGAACGACTACACCAACGGCGGTTTCATGGTCCTGGAGCGCGATTTCATCGGCCAATACTGCCGTCCCGGAAAGATGATCGAGGAGGCGCTGATTGACGCCAGTCAGGACCGGAAGGTTTCCCTGTACCAGCACGACGGTTTCTGGCACAGCATGGATACGGTCAAGGACAAGGAGGATCTGGAGAGCCTGTGGAACAGTGACCCGAAATGGTGCGTTTGGCGGAAGGCCAAGGCAACGGTCGAGCCGGAAAAGGCCTTGGTGGGGGAGAACAGGTAGGTGACCACCCATAAATTCGCACGCATCCATGAGACTTGACTTTTGTGCCATGATTGTATTATATTAGGCGCTAATAAAGAGTACGCAGCATGAACGGTATTTATAGGACAATTTGTCGCTGGTTCTTGCCGCCGATGGACAGGGTGGAGATGCGACGCCATTACGGCCTGCCGGAGACACTCAACCTTTCCTTCCGAATCACGCCGGACGGGTGGTTTGCTGTCAGCTCGCCGGACTTGCCGGGGTTCGTGACCCAGGCGCGAAGCCGCAAGGAATTGCTGACGGCTCTCAACGATGCCGTGCTGACTTATTTTGATGTTCCCCGGCATTGCGGCGAGGTGGTGTATGACCAACTGAACATCGGTGGCGAGGTCGTCACCTTCGAGGGTGCGCTTAAGGTCAGCCACGCCTGACTTGCGCCAACAATGGGGACGTGGAACTTCACGACCAAGCAATGCGTCCACGCCCTTCGGCGACTCGGTTTCTTTCTCTGCAACAAGGGGCGGCGGGGCGACCACGACAAGTATTGCGTGCCGGAGCACCTGAAACGCCAAGGCTTCGCTTTCATCATGGTGCCACGCCACAATGACCTGCATTGCCAAGAGGAAATCGTGAAGGAATTGCACGCCCTCGGCGGCGACGACCTGATCCAGAAATTCAAGGAAAATCTATAGAAAACAGAAACCGCTCCCTGTTGGCGGTTTTGGTTATATGGCGGAATGGGTAACAGCTTGACGTGAGACCGTGATTAGCAAGATACCGTGCCCATAAAGTCTCCTGTGCCTGCCCTTCGGGGGGTGTAGGGGTGGGCAAAACCGGAGTTCCAGTCGTTGGTTATCAGCCGCACCGCCTGAAACCGTTGCCGGACCATCCGGACCGTACCGCCACCTGAGCCGTTGTCCACGACGATCACCTCGAAACGGACACCGTGGTCCAGCGCAAAGAGTCGCTTTAGGTTGTCATGCGGCAGCTCCCGAACCTTCTATGTGACGATGATGACGCTGACGTCGATTTTGGTAGTTTTGGTTTTCGTCTGGTTCGGTAAAGATATGCTTAATCATGGCCAGAAAAGGGGAATTTAGTCCAGCTTGGCCTGGGTGATGAAGGTTGGGAACAGTTTCACCTTTTGGGCATCTTGGGCATTGAACAGGAATGGCTGGACATCTCGGGCCAGCCCATCGAAATCAAGGTCCTTGATTATTTCTCCGATCTTCAACCGAAGGGATTTCGAATCGCTGACGCCTATCTTCAAATTGAGATAGGGATAGTTCGGCTTAGCGAAGGAGAGCAGAAAGACGATATCGAAAAAATCACGCCCCTTGGCCCTTGGTCGGTTGGCGATCGCCCATATTTTCCGGGATAGGAGGATATCCGTCGGCGTTACGAAAATCTTCGAGAAAACGTCGAAGCGGTTCAATATCCTGCTTTCGGGTCGGTACTCGAAACCGTGGGTCAGACTGTCGATTTGGATGAGTATCTTTTCCCCCTCATGCGGGGACAGGTCGTTGGCGAACAGGACATTCGGCAGACGAATCCGACAGCGGTAGGCCTCCTTTCCGGCCAGACTGATTTCCACCGCCATGCCCTGGGCCTCCAGACCAAGGCGGACCTTTTGCGCCAAGGCCCCGAATTCGTCCTCGTTCAGTCCGAAGTTGTCGAAATCCAGGTCCTCGGAGAATCGGGTGTTGTCGTGTACGATCCGCAGGGCCGTCCCGCCCAGGAAGGAAAGTTTCGGGGCAAATTCCGAGGCGAAGATGATCTCCAGAATCTTGAACTGCAGGTATTCCCGGAGCAGGTTTTTCTTGTATGGCCTAAGCGGTGCCGGGTATTGCTGCTCGATCTGTTGGAGGGTAAGCATATCTATTGGGTTTTGATCATCTTAAGCAATTTCTCCAGCCGGTTCATCAGCCGCCGATTTCCGAATTCCGTGGCGTATCGGCGCAACTTGTCCTCATCCATATTGGCGGTGAATTCCCTTCCGTTGAACCGCCATTCGTGGTAATCGGCATCATCGGTGATTTTCGGGTTCAGGTACAGGTAGTCAAGGACGGCCTTCTCCATCTCGGCGATCTTGTAGCCCTGCCCGTTCAGCTTGTCGATCCGATAGCCGAAGTGCAGTGAGGTTTTGAGGTGACGGTAGGTGAAGTGGGCCAAGGGCGTCTGAAAGGAGACGGTTTTCCTGACGGAGACCGAGGTAATCGAATAGACCCCTTCCGGTATCAGTCCATAGTGCGAAAGGGCCGACTCCAGGGAGACATAGGAAGGGGAGTAAAGGCGGTTGGCGATCAGAAAAAGGGTTTCCTCGTCGATATTTTGATCAGAAAAGGAGTAGTAACCGCGGCGTATCTTCTTGATGTAACCCTTTTTTTGCCATTCAACGAGTCTTGGGCTATAAAATTTTGGCTCAACCTTGCGGATATCGTTTAGGGAAAAGATCAGAAAACCTTTCAGTTGCTCCCTAAGTTCTGCTATCTTCATATTTATTATAATTCCGAACAATACTAATATTAGTATTCTTTGGAATTATAATATCATAATTTTGGAGGTAATACAAGGGAAATGATCAAAATATTGTGCAGGAATTTTTTAAAACCGCCGTCTTGCCTTACCGCCTCCTGCGGGCGGCGCCGTAGAATCCGAGGTCGATCGTGACGGCCACGGCCATGTCGATGACGGCCCAGGTTGACCAGGATCCATGGAGCCAGTTGGTGACCACGGAGTACCAGAGCACGGCCCGCGGCAGGAATACGAACCCCAAGATCGGCCACAGCCGACCGTCGAATACGCCGTCGAACCACTCGGTGAGGAAATAGGCGTAAAGGGAGAATATCCGGGGCAGGCACAACCCGAACAGGAATCCAAAATACGGCATGGTTTTTGGGGTTAAATCTGCGACTTATCCAATATGATTATACACCAACGGCTCTCGCGTGACAGGATGGGATAGGGCAAAGCACCGCCCGGAGGGGGGGGTGGTGATTGTTTGCCATGATCGAGATATTTTTTGCGATTATTGGTATGATATTGGCAATCAGCCCAATGAATTATGCAACTGTCATTCGATATCTCCCTTGCCGAACAATACAAGAGCCGATCCCAGGCCATTCGGGTCATGACCGAATCGTGGGTTAGGAATACGATTTTTTGTCCCGGTTGCGGTCAGGATATCAGTGAATATCCCAACAACAACCCGGTCGGGGATTTTTTCTGTTCTCGGTGTTCTGAGGATTACGAGCTGAAGAGTAAATCCGGTAAGTTTACGGGCAAGGTCGTCGATGGGGCCTACCGGACGATGATCCAGAGGTTGGAGAGCGACGACAACCCCAATTTTTTTCTCCTTAACTACAATCCGGACGTCAATGAGGTTACCGATCTGGCGGTCATTCCCAGGCATTTCTTTACCCCGAAGATCATCGAGAGGCGCAAGCCGTTGTCGGTCGGTGCCGATAGGGCCAACTGGGTCGGCTGCAATATCCTGATTCGAGATATCCCGAACAGCGGGAAGATATTCTATGTTCGGGGCGGACAGGTCAATACCAGGAAGAAGGTCATGGATGACTGGCAACGAACCTTGTTCCTGCGCGAAACGGGTAAGCCTGACCTGCGGGGATGGACTTTGGACGTCATGAAATGCATCGACGACATCGGCAAATCGGTATTTTCGTTGGATGATGTTTACGCTTTTGAGCCGGTTCTGTCCAAGAGACACGTCAATAACCGCCACATTAGGGATAAGATTCGCCAGCAGCTGCAGGTCTTGAGGGATGGGGGATATCTGGAGTTCGTTGGGAGGGGAACCTACCGTCTTATATGAAACTACGGAAATTCATGGGTGAATTGTCCAAAATCGCCGCCAAACACGGCGACGACTTGGAGGTTACGATGGCCGATTTCAAGCCGGTGGTGACGCCGTGTGTGGTCTACGATTCTAGTGGTACAACGGTGATTGTTACGGATATGGAGGATGACGAAAGTGAAGTTCCCAACTGAGGACAACCTTTATTTTTTCTGGAAAACCCCGCCCCCTCGGCGGGGGTTTTGGTATAATTAACGCATATCCAAAAATCCAAATAATCCATTGCCAACCCCATCCCCATGCAACCCGACTTTTCCCGCCAGCTGATCAAGGGCAAGATCGCCGAGGTGGTCTTCGAGCAGATGTTTCGCGACACCGGGCGGTTTACGGTAATTCCGTTCGGGTATGAGACGGTCATGCCGGAACTCATGCAGTACGCCATGGGCGAGGCCTATCGGGACCTGGTGGACAACATCCGGAACGCCCCGGACTTCGCCATCGTCTCCCATAACCCGGACGAGGTCTTTCTGGTGGAGGTGAAATACCGGCCGAAGATGAACGCCGAGGACGTCAGGAAGTACGCCAAGGTCATCTACGAGCGCTGGAAGCTGGCCTGGCTGTTCTACGCCACCCCGGAAGGCTTCTTTTTGGGCAAGTGCACGGACCTCCTTGGGGACGATTCGCGGATCAGGCCCCTGGACGAGCGGTTCGTCAGCCGGGACATCCAGGACAGGCATTTGCTGCTGCTTCGGGAGTTTTTGGGAAATAGGGGAGGGTAAGGGGGTCAATCGCACCGTGTCGGTTGCGCCACCGGTCCTTTGGCACGCATAAAACCGCCAGCTTGCGCTGACGGTTTTGTGGTGGGCGGCAGAGGAGTCGAACCTCTATCAGCCAAAATCAGGGGGAGGCTAAAGCAAGTCAAAAAACCAAGAAAAGAGTCTCTACACAAACAAGATACCGATTATCACAAGTCGCCGTTGGCCAGCGTCAACCGCCGCAACCCGTCACTTCGTGGGCAACCCGTGGGCAACACTTCGGGGGAGGTGGTGGGGTGTGGTTGGGGATAAAGCCTATTGACATTCTGGGAATAGGTTGCTATTGTAGAGGCATAAAGTCTCCTGCGCCTGCCCTTCGGGGGAGTGTGCAGGACTTTTATTTTTATTGTTAAAAGGATAAAGTGCGTTTATTATGCGCATCCAAATTTTTATAGACGGCGGCAACTTCCACCACTTGGCCCTGAAGCCCCTTGGTCTTCAGGAGGCAGATTTCGATTTCGACGGGTTTGCCTCCTTCTTGGCTGATGGGCGTCAGATTACCGAGATAGGCAAGCGGTACTATATCGGCACGGTCCGAGAAAGGGAGGGAGACGAAAGGAGTAGGGTGGCCATGGCCAAGCAGACAAGACTTTTCAACGGGTTAAAAGGGACCGGTTGGGCCATAAAGACCAGCAAGCTGCGCACACGAACCGAGAGGGTTCGGATTGATGCGAGGGTTGTTGATTGCGAAAGCCTTTTGACCTTGGGGATTACCGAAGTCGTATATAATACGTTTCGAGAAAAGGGCATAGATGTCAAAATCGCCACGGACATGGCGGCGGCGGCAGTTGATGACCGTTGTGAGGTTCTAATCGTCGTCAGTTCCGACACCGATCTGGTGCCGATGATTGATTGGGTAAGGAACCGTTACTCCAAGAAAGTCGAATATATCGGTTTCTCAATACTCGCCTCATCGGGTGACGCCATGGTCAAGCCAACCCAGCAACTGATCGCACGGACTGATCGGCAGAGGGTCCTGGTGGAGAGTGACATCAGGAAATTTGTCAGGACGGAAAAGCAGGTCGCCTTGATCGATTAGAATAAGCTGGACGATGATACGGGGCCGCTCATCGAGAGCGGCTTTTTCTATTTTGATTGAGGCAACAAAAAACCGCCAGCTTGTGCTGACGGTTTTGTGGTGGGCGGCAGAGGAGTCGAACCTCTGACCTCAACAATGTCAATGTTGCGCTCTAACCAACTGAGCTAGCCGCCCCTATCGACAAAATCCATAATAAATTATCCTCCGCAAACAATCAAGCCCCCGGTTCGGGGGGGCTTGATTCGGGTTGGGGATCAGGACCTGTTCTCGTCTTCCGTCCCGCCATCTTCCCCTTCCGGAAGGCCCTTCCCGCTTTCCTTTCCGTCCGGCGGTTGGGGCGGGCCGCTGACGGGGATCTGGAAGTAGAAGGTGCTGCCCTTGCCCTCCTCGGACTCGAACCAGACCCTGCCCCCGTGCATCTCCACGAACCGCTTGGCGATGTTCAGGCCGAGCCCGGAACCCTCCACCTCGCTGGCCTTGGCGTTGGAGGCCCGGAAGAACATGCCGAATATCTTGTCCTGGTCGCCTTTCGGTATGCCCATTCCGTTGTCCTGGACCCTGACCAGGACCGAACGCCCGGCATCGGCCAGGCTGACCCTGACCGACACCTGGCCGTTGTTCCTGCTGTATTTGACGGCATTGGTCAGGTAGTTGTCCAGGACATGCCGGAGCAGCTTGTCGTCCCCGACCACCTCCAGGAACCCCACCTCGCCGGTTTCGCAGGTCAGGTTGATTCCGCGGTTGGAGGCTATCGGCATGATGGAGGTACAGGACTGTTGGGCCAGTTCCCCGAACGGCACCTGCTTCAGGCCTATCTCGATCTTACCGCGCTCCAGGCGGGATATCCTCATCAGGTCATTGACCAGGTTGCGCATCCTGTCCGAGGCTTCCGTCAGCATGGCGGTCAGGTCCTTCTGCTGCTGGGTCATCTTCCCATCGTCGGTCTCTATCGATTCCAGGGCCCAACGGAAGGCGCTGAGCGGCGTCTTGAGCTCGTGGACCGTGAAGGCGATGAAATCGCGCTGTTCCTGGACCTTCCGGTTCAGCTGGTCGGACCTGGTCTCGATGGCTTTTGCCATCCGGTTGAAGGTGTCGGAAAGCTTCCCGATCTCATCCGGGTATTTGACTGCGATCGGATCCGGCTCCATTCCGGCTTCCAGCCGTTCGGCCTCCAGCTGCAGGGGGCGGAGCGGCCGGAGCGGCACCTCCACCGCCCTGAACAGGAAATAGGTCAGGATGACCAGGAAGGAGAAGGTCCATACGTTGATGACGGAAACGATTCGCAGGGTTTCCCGGTCGTAGTCGGCCTGGGTGATGATGACGAACAGGGATCCGGGATCGTTGGCCGTCGGGACGTTCATGTACAGGTGGCCGTTATGGTCTTCCGTGGGGGTCAGGTGCCATTGCCCCCTTCGGACCATTCCGTAGAGCCGTTCGGCCATCCCCTCCGTGTTGTTGCTGTGGTGGCGGTCCAGGATGATCCGTCCGGTGCGGATGTTGAACCACCCGCAGCCGCTGATCGGCATTTCCCCGCCGTACCTGCAGGCGCTGACGATGTCAACGGTCAGCGGTTCCGTGACCGCCAGGATCCCGACCGCCTGCCCCCGTTCGTCCCTGATTTGGGCGGCCACGGTCATCACCAGGTCGATCGGTCCGGTGGCGTTTCGGTCGAGGCTGATGTCAATGTCGGATTGGTCGGTCAGGACCTCGGCGAAGAACGACTGGCCGGGTTGCGGGTAGGGGATACCGTCCGTCGATGTCTCCCGGAAGACCGGGTTGCCGGCCGCATCGAATACGGACACCCGGCGGGAATCTTCCGTTTCCGCTGTGGGGTGGGGGATGCCGTTCCGGTAATCGGTGAGGATTCCGGCATATTGGCCGCTTTCGGCACGCTGTTCCGCCGCGGCCTTCAGGTTGGCGTATTGGATGTCCATGGACTGGTCCGCGATTCCCAGGGAATGGGAGATGTGCATCTGGTGTTCGGACTGGAGGATCTGTCCGACCATGCGGTCGGCCACCAGGAACATGAGCAGGAAAGCGGATACGCAGAAGAAAATTCCGGTCATGGAGAGGAGCCGGTATACGATCCGTCCCCTCACCAGGGTCATCGGTTTTTCCCGAACCGTCCTGTCGGGATGGCGTTTCGAGACCATTCCCAGGTAGCGGGTAAACACCGAGGCCAGAAGGATGAGGTATACGAGCGGGATCCCGGACTCGAAGTTGGTGACCAGTAAGGTGCCGATGGTCATGGCCATGAGGATGGTCAGGATTCCGCCGACGAAAAGGTAAAGGTCCCCGCCGTTCGGCGTCCCGTTTCGGCGACCCCTGAACCAGGCCACTCCGGCCAGGACCGTGGCAATCAGGTGTATCGCCATCCAGGTTCCGTAGTTGGCCAGGTAGTTGACGACGTTGTCCACCGGGACGTTTACCCCGAACACCTGGCGGGAGATGTCCCATCCCCAGGTCATGGCCGCCAGTATGCCCATTACGATGGCCGCCGGCACGAAAACGTTCTGCTGGCGGCGGGTCATGAACAGCTGGCTGGTGATGTAGGCCACCAGGATCGTGCTGGTCAGGTTGATTTTCGGGGGGAGTCCGGCGATCTGCATCCCCAGGGTGGTGAACCCCTGGGCCTGGAGAAGCTGGGCGGCGACATCCGTCAGGTTGCTGACGGCCAGGATCAGGTAGAGGATTCCGACCGCCAGCAGGTACCGTTCTTTTGTCCGCTTCTTGAATTCCTGGAAGGCAGCGATGCCAAGGCCTATTTCCAGGACGGCGATCGTCAGCATGATGAAGGCCGTGGAGAATTGGAGAAGGAATCTCATAATTTTCTGTGTTTACCCCATAATTATACCACAAAACCGCCTCCCCTACATTTCGGGAGGCGGCTTTTTCGTCGTGCGGTCAGGCCGGGCGGACCGGCCTAATGTCAGGGTGCCCCAGTTCCGGGGCGGCGGTCACCCCGTCGGCTTCCTGTTTCCTTTCGGGCTCAAAAGGGCTTTTTCGGCCCAACGAACGGTAAACCGTGTCCAGAACCGACTTTTCCGCCTCCAGCAGGTTGGCGTTCGGGAAGCAGATTCGGGCCAACCGGCGGTCGCCGTTCGGTTTCAGGCCGGCCATTAGCCTGGTGGCGTCCCCGTGCCTTTCCGAGCTGATTAGGGCGCATATCCCGGCCGGATGGCCGTCCTCGTTCCGGTGTCCCTGCTCGTAGATGACCCCGCAGATCTCCGCTTCCGGGGAATTGGCCATCATCTCCTCCATGATGTCGGGCAGTTGGTTTTCCGAGGCCCCGGAATGGATGAAATCCTGCCTGACCAGCAGTGTCCAGGCGAACTGGGTGCTGGCGTCGTGTTTGAGGCGGGAAAGGGCCCTTCCCCACAGTTTCAGGGTCGGGAGGGAACGGTTGCGGTAGAGGTGACGGACGATTTCCTCCCGTTGTCCTCCGGCGGCGATCAGTTCAGAGGCGACCTTTAGGGTGTGGGGCGTGACCTGCGGCGTCCGGAAGCTCCTGGTCTTGGCTATCAGTCCGGTCAACAGGCAGGTGGCTGCCCCCTCGTCCAGGTCGGTCCGGTCGATCTCGTGCAGGACGTTAAATACCACCTCGGCCGCCGATGAGGCGGTAATGTCGATTATGTTGATGTTTCCGAACCGTTCGTTGGCCGGGTCGTTGTCGATGTTGACCACCGGAAGGCGGTGGAAGAAATCGGTGTTCTCCCGGAAGATTGCCCCAAGCGAGTCGTAGGAAGGCGTGTCCAGGCAGACGATCAGGTCATACCGGAAATCCGATGCGGATAGGGCGATGTCCTGATCCCGGAACTGTCCGGATTTCGGGGTGACGTATATCTTGAGGCGATCTTCGGCCAGGTCATAAGACAGGTCCTCTATTCCGGCCCGCGATACGTCCAGGCTGATGATGAATTTCTGGAGTTTCCCCAAGCTTGGCCTGATGTCGGTGACGCCGGGGAGGAACCCCACGTGTTTCGGGTCATCGAACCCGTCGGCTGCGATGTCGGCCCTCTTGCCCCAACCCTTCAGTATCCTGGCCAGCGCCAAGGCCGAACCGACCGCATCCGGATTCCATTCCTTCCGGAAGGTTATCAGGCAGTTGGTGGCGCGGTTGACGGTCTCCAGGAACTGTTTCCCGGTGTTGAGGGGCATCGGTTCGGGCGGTGATGGATAAGGAATCACCTTATAGACCCTGGGAAATTGTGTCAAGAGAGCCGCCATCCCTTCCCAAAACCCCGCTTTTGGGCCAAAATATACGGGTCATCGCTAATGTGCCACTTATGAAAAAAATCGAATTGGCCAAGGCCTACGAACCGCAGTCCGTTGAGGACGGAATTTACCGGGATTGGGAGCAATCCGGCCTCTTTAACCCCGACAACCTTCCCGGCAAAAGGGACGAGTCCTTTACCGTCATCATGCCCCCGCCCAACGCCACCGGCACCCTGCACATCGGACATGCCATGTTCCTGACCCTGGAGGACATCATGGTCCGCTTTGCCCGGATGCGGGGCAAGGCCGCCCTGTGGCTGCCGGGTACGGATCACGCCTCCATCGCCACCCAGGCCAAGGTGGAGAAGATCGTCGCCAAGGAGGAGGGGAAGACCAAGTACGACTACGGCCGGGAGGCCTTCATCGAGCGGATCAAGAAGTTCGTCGGGGGTTCGCAGGCCACCATCCGCAGGCAGGTCCGGAAGATGGGCGCTTCCTGCGACTGGTCGCGGGAGGCCTATACGCTTGACGATCCGCGTTCTCGGGCCGTCCGGGAGATGTTCGTCCGGATGTTCGACGACGGCCTGATCTACCGCGGCTACCGCATCGTCAACTGGTGCCCGCGCTGCGAATCGACCCTGGCCGACGATGAGGTCGAGTACAGGGAGCAGCGGGGCAGGCTGTACTTCATGAAATACGGCCCGTTCACCGTGGCCACGACCCGCCCGGAGACCAAGCTGGGCGATACCGGCGTGGCCGTCCATCCGGAAGATGCCCGATACCGGGACATGATCGGAACGGAATTCGAGGTCGATTTCGGAATCGGTCCGCAGAGGATCAGGGTGATTGCCGACGGGTCCGTCGATCCGGAGTTCGGTTCCGGAGTGGTCGGCCTGACCCCGGCCCACTCGGCCGTGGACTTCGAGATGGCCGAGAGGAACGGCCTGCCGATCAGGAAGGTTATCGGCGAGGACGGGAAGATGACCGCCTTGGCCGGGAGATACGCCGGGATGACTGTCGAGGAGTGCCGGACCAGGTTCGTGGCTGACCTGGAGGCGAAGGGCCTCATGGAGAAGGTCGAGGATTTGGACAACAACATTTCCGTCTGCTACCGCTGCGCCACGCCAATCGAGCCGCTCACCTCGCGCCAGTGGTTTATTGACGTCAATCGCCCGATTGCCGATCGGGAAAACAAGTCCCTGAAGGAGCTGTCCGTCGAAGCCGTCCGGAGCGGCAACATCAGGATCGTTCCCGACCGCTTCGAGAAGGTCTATTGCCGTTGGATGGAGAACCTCCGTCCGTGGTGCATCTCCCGGCAGATATGGTTCGGGCATCAGGTGCCGGTCTGGTACTGCGATGATTGTCGCGGGGGCCTTGCCGCGGACGGGGACGGCCTGGAGGGGGTCATCGTGTCCAGGGACACGCCGGACAGTTGCCCGAAATGCGGAGGAGCCAACCTGCGCAGGGATACCGATACCCTGGACACCTGGTTCTCGTCCGGGATGTGGACCTTCTCGACCCTCGGCTGGCCGGATAACGCCAAGGTCGGACCGGACGGTACCGTTGAGAAGACCGGGGACATCAAGCGTTTCCACCCTACCAGCATCATGGAGACCGGTTACGATATCCTGCCGTTCTGGGTAGCCCGGATGATCCTGATGACCACCTATGCCTTGGGGGAGGTGCCTTTCCGGAACGTCTATCTGCACGGCCTGGTCCGCGACGAGCAGGGGAGGAAGATGTCCAAGTCCCTGGAGAACATCATCGACCCGATGGACGTGGCCGAGAAGTACGGCACTGACGCCGTCCGGCTGTCGCTGACCATCGGCAACGCCCCGGGCAATGACCTTAAGATGTCCGAGGACAAGATCGCTTACTTCCGAAACTTCGCCAACAAGCTCTGGAACATTTCCCGATTCATCCTGATGGGCGGCATTCCGGAGGGGAATCCGGCCCGTCCCGAACCGAGGACCCTGGCGGACCGATGGATCCTGGCCCGGTTCGACGAGACCGTCCGGTCCGTGACCGCGGACCTGGAGGGGATGAACTATTCCCGTCCCGGGGAGACGCTCCGCGACTTCACCTGGAACGAGCTGGCCGACTGGTATTTGGAGATCGCCAAGATCGAGAAGGCGCAGGAAAACGACGACAACAAACAGAAGATATTGGCCTATCTCCTGTCCAACCTGCTCAAGCTCTGGCACCCGTTCATGCCGTTCGTCACCGAGGAGATCTGGCGGCAGGCCTTCGCCGCCGGTCCGGAGGACCGGATCATGGTGGCGGAGTGGCCGGAAGTGCCGGCGGCCGCTGCGGACGACGGGGCGGTCATGGACGGCATGGCGGCTCTGCGGGAGATCATCGTCACGATCCGCAACATCCGGTCCGAGTATGGGGTCGAGGCGGCCAAGAAGATTGGGGCCGTCGCTGTCGCCGGCGACAGGATCGATTTGGTAAGCCGGCATGCGCAGGTCATCAGGGGCTTGGCTCGCCTGGGCGAGCTCAGGGTTTCGGCTGAAGGCGACCGGCCGGAAGGGCAGGTCGCGGCGGCGGTCGTCGCCGGAGTGCAGCTGTTCGTCCCGCTCGGAGATTTGGTTGATGCTGACGCCGAAAAAGAAAGATTAAACAGAGAGCTGGCCGATGCCGAGAAATACCTGGCCGCCCTGAAGGGCAAGCTCGGCAACGCCGATTTCGTGGCCAAGGCCCCGGAAGCGGTGGTGGCCGCCGAAAGGGAGAAGCTGGCGGCGCAGGAGGACAAGATCGCCAAGCTCCGGGGGCAGGTGGCGGGGATGTCTTAGAGCCCCCAAACGTTCTGAACCCTAAATCCCCAGCGCCCCCCTAAGTCCCCCAATACTGGGGGACTTAAAGTGTGGGGTGGGCGCGCTCGGATATTTGTCTTGGCCCCCAAACCCCCTCCCTGCGGGAGACCTGCGCCTTCAGGGGCTTAAGGGGAAGGGGATTCCGGAACGAAAAAAAACCCGAGAGATCGGGTCTTTTTGGAAGTTGTTTTGGAGAGATTTGTGAGAGGTCTATGTCATGTTTTTCAGAGAAGAATTTATTTTCTCCTCGGCTCTCCGGACGGCTTCTTTCAGGTATCTTTCTGCTGCCGGGATGTAATTGGTTTCGTATCGGTCTTTCTCACGACACAAACCCAGTCGTTGTTTTTCTAGGCTACGCACCTTTTTTACTATTTTTTCCGCATTGTCGAGATCCTTGTCGGTGAGTTTTTTTAATTTTTCGCACATTGATTTGAGTAGTAGGCCGTCGATTTCATCGACCTCTAACCTCAGTGCCTTAACCCGCTTTCCGCCGAAATGAAGCAGTTTTTTCGTCTGCACAATCGTTGGCGGTCCATTTAGTCCGACATGAAACCCGGCGAGTTTTTGTTCCTTCGCCTTTCTGACCAGAATCAAGACCGGAACAACCGTAACGGTCAGTAATAAAAAGAATATCAGCATCAGAACGCTGAATATTTTTGTGATCATTTTATCAATTATATCGCACCCTTCCCTTGTTTCCCATCGGTAATCGATGGTTTTTTGAGACCTGTCGAGTGGTGCGACTATGAAGCCGATCATCCGTTCGTTGCAGAGCGGAGACTGTGTCAGAAAAAGTTTCACGTACAGGTGGCCTATGATCAGCCACGTTAAGATTGCCAGTGACAACAGAACTATCCACATCTTTACCTCCCTGACGGCGTTCACCGTCTTTCGTTGTTAATTTGCGAACCGTTTGCCTGAAGCTTAGCGGGAGTCCGGGGAGGAGTCAAGGGGGTTGCGCTCTTGCGGGGACCGGCGTAGGGTGGGAGCGCTCGGATATTTGTCTTGGCCCCCAAACCCCCTTCAGGGGCTTAAGAGGAAGGGGATTAATTCAAATCTCATATGGGATTCCCCTCTGTTTCCGGTGCGGTTGGCGTGGCTAACACCTGCACCAAGAAGATCTATCCGGAGTTGGCGGAAGCAGCCAAGAGAATGCGGGACAATCCGACCGATACTGAGGCCCTGGTTTGGGCCCGCCTTTCCGGCAGACAGTTGGGGCACAAGTTCAGGAGACAGCACGTCATCGACCGTTTCATTGTCGATTTCTTCTGTCTTGAGAAATCGCTGGTCGTGGAGATCGACGGCGGAATTCACAATCAGACCAAAGATAGGGATGCGGAAAGGGATAGAATATTGAAAGTGTTGGGCTGTCAGGTATTGCGTTTTTCGAATCGGCAGGTATGGGACAATCTCGACGGGGTAATCGCCACCATTCGTCGGGAATTGGATAAGGGAATAAAAACTAAAATTTCCTCTTAAGCCCCTGAAGGGGGTTTGGGGGCCAAGACTAAGCGGCACGCCCGGTGGGGGTGCCATGGCCCCCGTAGGGGGATTTAGGGGAAGGGGATTCCGGAACGAAAAAGACCCGATCTCTCGGGTCTTTTTGGAAAGGGAAGAATTTATTCCCTCCCCAGCTCTCTCTCGATGCGTGCATAGAGTTCGGGGTATAATCTTTTTCTTTCCGTGTACCATCCCCCGAATTCTTCAACGGTCATCGATTTAACTTCCATGGCGTCTCGTTTCAACTTTCGGAGCTCCCTAAGCTCCTTTAGTTTGTAGTGTCTCCTTTTAGGACGTTTCAGGCGGTTTCGAGGGTTTTTCTTCCCCGATATCCCCCCTTTTTTCTTGATCGAAACGGTCATGGCCAGGATGACCACGATCGCCATTATCACGATCGCCATTATCAGATAGACCATTTTTTCTCCTTTCTTTTCCTGTTTGGTTTTCGACTGTTTTTCCTGAGAGACTTAATCAGATATTAGTATTCTTGTCAACCTTTGACACCGTTCCTCGCTTGGGTTAAGGTTTCACCTTATGGAAATTTCCCATTGTTACAGGCGGGCCTTTCGGGCCATGGGCCGGGCCAAACGGCTCCTGGCCGTCTGTCACCGCCGTCCGGACGGCGATGCCTTGGGGTCCACGGCCGCCGTGCTCCTCTGGTGCCGTCGGCAGGGGATAGCGGCCAAGGCCTTTTGCCTTGATCCCATACCACCGAGCTTCGGTTTCCTTCCGGAATCCGAGCGGTTTACGTCCGATCCCGCCGTTTTCGGAGAGGGATGGGATACGGTGGTTGTCCTGGACTGCGGCGACCTCCAGCGGATCGGACATCCGGGGGTGGCCGGCGGCTTCCCGTCCGTCGGCCCGCACCAGCCACCGACCGTCATTGCCGTTGACCACCACTGCACCAACGACGGCCGTTATGCCGACGTATCCGTCATTGATCCGCAGGCCTCCTCCACCGCTGAACTTGTCCTGGGCATGTTCCGAGAGAACGGCGTGACCGTTGATTGCGATTTGGCCACCTGCCTCCTGGCTGGGGTTGCCGGGGACACCGACATGCTGACCAATCCCGCCGCCTGCCGTTCGGCCTTCCGGATGGCTTCCGAGCTCCTGTCCGAGGGGGCTGATTGGCGTTCGGCGATCGGCCTTTTCGTGCGGAACCGGTCGATTCCCTCCCTGCGTCTCGTGGGCCGGGCCATGGCCCGGCTGAAGGTCGATCCCCAGACCGGGGTGGCCTCAACGGCCGTATTTCGGTCCGACTGCCCGGATGGGAGTGATTTCCTGGCGGACGGCCTGGTTGACGCCATCGGAGGCGCCATGGATGCGGAGGTGATCCTGGTGCTGAAGGAAAGGGCGGACGGGACGGTTTCCGGCAGCTTCCGGACGGTCGGGGAGGCGGATACCGCATCCGTGGCCCAGAGGCTGGGGGGAGGCGGACACCGGAAAGCCTCCGGTTTCACCGTCACCGGCCGGATCGTGGAAAGGGAACACGGCTGGACGGTGGAGAGGGAAGTTGCCCCCCAGGATCATTGATCTCCGGGATCGTTTGACATCCCGGAGATCGGGCGTTCCGTTTGCCCCTTCGCCGCTGGCTTGGTATCATTTCAGCGAAACTAACCGGATAGTATGACCAACCCATTTACCGTCAGTTCGCAGGTTCTTATCCCGACCGTGATCGAGAAATCCCAGTACGGCGAGCGGGCCTATGACATCTACTCCCGCCTGCTCAAGGACCGGATCGTATTTTTGGGGGACGGGATCGACGAGCATGTGGCCAACATCATCGTTGCCCAACTCCTGTTCCTGGAGAGCCAGGACAAGACCAAGGACATCAAGCTTTACATCAACAGCCCGGGCGGGTCCGTGACCGCCGGATTGGCGATCCTGGACACCATGAACTACATCAAGCCGGACGTGGCCACCATCTGCATCGGCATGGCAGCCTCCATGGGGGCGGTGCTCCTGGCGGCCGGAGCCAAGGGCAAGCGGTTCGCCCTGCCGAACGCCGAGGTGATGATTCACCAGGTGATGGGCGGGGCAGAGGGCCAGGCCACGGACATCAAGATCCGGGCCGAAAGGATACTGAAGATGAAGGACAAGCTCAACCAGATCCTGGCCGACTGCACCGGACAGACCTTCGAGAAGGTGGAGAAGGACAGCGACCGGGACAACTTCATGACCGCCGATGAGGCCAGGAAATACGGCCTGATAGACAAGATCATCAGGAAATAGGCCGACAAAAAAAACAGCCAGCCGCCGGTGCGGCTGTTTTTTGTCATCCGACCCTTGACATTCCGTCCCAAAAATGATATAAATACCCCTTAATCGTGCATTAAGGCCAGAATACGATTCTAATTACGGAATTATGACTAAATACAGCAAAAAAAGCGTTAAGGTTGCCGCTGTCGGGATGATGTTCGTCGGTTTTTGGGCGTTCGTCGCTCCGGTCTTGGCTGCGGTCCCGTCCGGGATCGTACCGTCCCAGTCCGTCATCGAGGATTGGGCAGTGACTGACCTGACCTTCGAGACCCCGGTTCGCCAGGTCGAGTCCTTTAAGGTCGACCGTGATTTCGTCGCCTGGACGGAGATCGACCCTGAAGACCAGATCCGGCGCCTGTTTTCCTTTGACAGCGGTTCCGTCCGCCTTTTGGCCGAGATGCCGCGTCAGGAATGGGATCAGGATTACGGCAACGGGTTCTTTGATTCCGTTGAGGGCAACTACGACGTGGCCGACGGCCGGGTCGTCTGGTCCGCCTCGGACGGCACGGATCGGGAAATCTGGTCCTATAACGGTTTCGACATCGTCAGGGTCAGCGACAACACCTATGACGATAACCACCCCGTCACTTCCGGGGGGCGGGTGGCCTGGACCTCGTATCCCGGATCCGGATACAACCTGATGGTCAGCGACCGGAGGGGTACCCGTCGGATTGACGGTTGGCATGTCAAGAATTACGCCTTCGCCGGCCCGAACCTGTATTGGCTGAATCGCCTCCCGGAGGAGGATTGGTTCCGGGTGTTCCGGGAGAACGGTCAGGACGTCAAGGCCGTCGGAAAGGGGGATGACCGGGCCATCGTGAACTATTTCTGGACCGACAGGCAGGGAACGGCCGCCTGGGAATATTCCACCAAACAGTGGGGCTACGACAAGAGGGAAACCTTCATTTCCCATCGCGGGGCCGCCCCGGCCCTTAGGGTCATCCAGCGGGACGTTCCGCCGAACATCACCCGGATCGAGGATATCGCCGACCGGTCGGTCATCCTGAACGTAACCAACCTGCTCCAGTCCGATGCCTGGGATAGGGTCCAGCTGATTTCCGTCAATGGCCAGGAAAGGTATCTTGACCGCTATGTTGCCGTCACCAAGGTCCGCTACTTCGGAAACGGGCTTCTGGTCCGCCATGCGGTCCCGGATACCTCCAGCGCCCTGATTATCGGCAACGGCATGGACAGCACGGATTTTATCCTGAACGAGCACGTCATCCACGACCGGTTTGAGGCCGCTGACGGCCTGGTGGCCGGGGCCCTGCTGAAGGGCGGACTGTTGGTCCGCACCGACGATGGGACTTCCGTGATACCGACCGGCGGTCAGGTCAGTCGCCTGGCCATCGGTCAGGGGTGCGTGGCTTGGGTTGAGGGGGAAGAAGGAAACGGCCGTCTCCGTTCCGCCTGCCCGACCGTGGCGGTTCGGGGATCCAACGGCCAGGTGTCGCGGGTATCCGGACGCCTGGTGAAGGAAGCCGGAAACCCCGACGTATATCTCTTCGGTATCGACGGGCAACGCTACCGTTTCCCGAGCGAAACCCAGTTTTGGGGGTGGTATCGGGACTTCTCTTCCGTCCGTACCGTTTCGTCGGCCGAGATGCGGCGGGTCAACCTGGCCGGCAGTGTCCTGATCCGCCCGAATTACCGACCGGTAATGGTTTCCGGCGACCCCAAGGTATATGGCGTTACCGGTGACGGGGAATTGCGGTGGATCACCTCCGGTGACGTGATGGATGAGCTTTACGGTCAGGGGTGGGAAGGCCGGGTGGCGACCATTCCCGTCCGGGACCTTCTGGACTACCATATCGGCGCTCCGATAAGCAGTGCTGCCGGCGGCCGGATGGCCCTAGCCTTCTGACGCAGGCAAACCGAACGACAGAAAGAAACACCCCACCGAGAGATGGGGTGTTTCTTTTTGCGTTGCCCCTCCTATTTCCTCTTCGGGGCCTTTCTTGCGGTTTTTTTCTGGACCGTTCCCTTGGGGGCGGTTTCCTTCAGCTTGCGCTTGCTGGTTCGGGTGTAGTACAGCTTGGCGCGACGGGTCTTCAGTTCCTTGACCAGTTCGATCTTGGCGATGGCCGGCATGCGCAGAGGGAATATCCTTTCCACGCCATATCCCTTGGAGACCTTTCGGACAGTGATGGTGGCGCTGTTCCGTTCCCGTCCCTTCTTGGCGATTATCGTTCCCTCGAACACCTGGATCCGTTCCCGCTCGTCTCCTTTCGGGGTGGTTTCCTTGATCTTAAGGTGTACGCGGATGACCTGTCCGGGCTTTAGCATGTCCAAATCGTCCTTTTTTACCTCTTCCGTCACCGTTGTCACCGTTTCCTCCGCCGTCTCTTCGGCCGGCGTTTCGGCGATGTCGTTCCCCTCGGTCTTGACCTCGGTTTCCTCCGCCGTTTTTTGCGTGTCTTCAGCCATATTTCTGGAGTTCGTTTAGTATGAATGAAACAACCCCTTCAATAGGGAGGTCGTCAGTCGGAACGACAATATCATAAACCGATAAATCGTTCAAGTCGATTCCGTAGTTGTCGCGGTAATTTTTCCAGTCGTTTCGGTCCCTCCGGTTTACGGATTCCAGGATCTTTTCCGGGTCCCCGCCTTCCCGGTTGGCGATTCTGGAGGCCCTAACCGGCGGGGAAGCGTCTATCCAGATGCGGATTGCCGGGATATCCTGCCTTTTGGTCATCCAGGCGGATACCCGCCCCTGCAGGATGCATCCCTTTGGGCATTGGAGACAGCGGTCCATGACGTCCAGGTCGATTTCCCTGTCTATTTCCGGGTGGGCCAGGCGATAGTCGCTGAACTTGGTGATGTCCATTCCGGTCTTTTCCGCCTTTTCCCGGAAAACCTTTCCGACATCTATGGTCGGAATCCCCAGTTTTTTTGCCAGCAGTCCGGCAACCGTGCTTTTTCCCGATCCGGCCGGGCCGGAAATCGTTATGACCATATCGTTTTTCCGCTCTCGCATGTTACCCTCCGGTTCGTTTTCCGGCAACCTTTCCCCATTCCGGGGGTTCGCAGGCGAATTCCACCCATTGGTTGTCTTTCGGGTGGCGGAACCCCAGCCTTTTGGCGTGCAGGCAAAGGCGGGAACTGGGGAGCCCGTTCTGGCGGCCGTATAGCGCGTCTCCGACTATGGGGTGTCCCAGGGATCGCATGTGGACCCGTATCTGGTGGGTCCGGCCGGTTTCGGTTCGGACAGTCAGGCGGGTGGCCTTTGGCGGCCGGCCGATCACCTCATAATGGGTGATGGCCGGGCGGTCGGCATCGGCCGCCTGGGTATGGGCTGACATCCGGCCGCTGCCCTTGGCCCGCCCTATCGGCAGGTCAACCGTTCCCCGGTCCCCGGACATTTCCCCCTCGACCAGGGCATCGTATTCCTTAAGGATAGTGTGGTCCTGGAACTGTTTCTTGAGGTGGTCGTAGGCCTTCTGGTTCCGGGCAATCGCCACCAGGCCGGAGGCGTCCTTGTCCAGGCGCTGCATGATTCCCGGGCGCCATTCGGACTCCCCGACCGTGGCTATTTCCGGGTATCGGGCCACTATGGCGTTGATCAGGGTGAAGTCGTCGTCGGCCTTGGCCGGGTGCATAAGCATCCCCGGCGGCTTTTCCACCACCAGGATATCGTCATCCTCGTGAATGACGGTAAGCTTCAGGTCAGGACGGGGGACAAGGGGCGGCAGGACGGTCATGTCGACGATTTCCTTCAGTATCTCGATCCTGTCGCCGGATTCCAGGCGGTGGCTCGATTTGGCCGGCCGGCCGTTTATCAGGACCTGCTTTCTGTCCAGGGCATTCTGGACCTGGTTTCGGGCCATGCCGGTCATTTTCGCCAGGTGACTGTCGATTCGGACTCCGGCCGCCTCTTCCGTGACGGTAAATTCACTCTCCATGTTTTTTGGGGTAAGGCACTTAACGGTCGGCCCATAGTATGATACAATTAAATCAGGAGAAATCCCATAAAACCAAAACAAAAAATATTGTGCCCCCCTACGGGCACCCGTTCTTTCCCCGCTCCTTCCTTTCGATTAAGGCACCGGCCCTCTCTATTTTTAGGCCTGGTGCCTTTTTTTTGGGTATTGATTAGGACCCTACACTGTCCCGTTTGTTGCCGTGTTTCGGATATGATACATTTTTGTCATAAAATCGGAATGCCGTTGCCCTATTTCCTTCCGCCTACCGACATATGAATACGAATCCTCCCTCACGGAGAGGGGGTTTTTGTGCATTGCCGGTACGGATGAGGCCGGGGCAGGCTGCTGGGCCGGACCGGTTTTCGCCGGGGCGGTCATCCTGCGCGGGCCGATCAGGGACCGGCTGGTCAGGGATTCCAAGACCCTGTCCCCGTCCCAGCAGCAGAGGGCGGCGGAACTGATCCGGCGGGAGGCCCTGGCCTGGGCGGTCGGGTTCGCCGCGGCCGGGGAAATAGACGAGATCAACATAGCCCGGGCCTCTGAATTGGCCATGATGCGGGCGATACGAGGACTGTCCCCGGCCCCGGATTTCGTGCTGGCCGATTTTAGGGAACTTGGGGATCTTGGCATACCGAACCTGGGAATCGTCGGCGGGGACGCCCTATCCGTGTCGATCGCCGCCGCCTCCATCATCGCCAAGACCGAAAGGGACTCCCTCCTGGAGTCCCTGGATCTTCGGTATCCGGGATACGGATTTGCCTCCCACAAGGGTTACGGAACCAAGGCCCACGCCGAGGCCCTGCGGCACCTCGGCCCCTGTCCGGAACACCGCTTGAGTTACCGGCCGGTCATGGCGTGCCGCTAGTAGCCGGCCGGTCCGGCCGTCCCCCGGTCCGACGGGCCCGGATGGGCATCAGGCCGGCTGTCCGGTCCTTTTGCCTGGGACAGGCCCGCCGATCGGGCCGCCTCCAGCCTGTCGGTTTGGCGGTCAATACCGGATTGCCCGACGGCCGCATCAATCCACGTGGACAGGAACGCGGCGGCCAGCAGCAGGCCGGATTTGGCTATCTTTCGCATATGTCGTTCAGGATCGAATCTATCCTTTCGGCCCCCGTCCCCCAGTCGAACCGTTTGGCGGCGACGATCCCCGAATCCGAGAGCCTTTCCGAAAGCCCCGTTTCCTCCAGCACCAGCCGCATCGCTTCGGTCAGCTCGTTCAGGTCATGGGGGTCAATCAGCAGTCCGGCCTCCCCGACCACCTCACCGAGCGAGGAGGCGAAACTGGCGATGACCGGACAGCCGCAGGCCATCGCCTCCAGCGGCGGCATGCCGAAACCCTCATAGAACGAGGGGTAGGTCAGGGCAACGGCAGAGGAGTAGAGGGCCGGCTTGTCCGCCTCGTCCACGTAATCAATGAAATGGATCCGGTCCCTGGCCGGCGAGATTGCCGCCTGTCTCAGGGTTTTTTGCCAGAGCCACCCCCGGCCGCCGGCGATCACCAGGTGGGAATCTGTTTTCAGCCGCCCAAAGGCCTCGATCAGGCCGTCGATGTTCTTTCTCGGCTCGATCGTCCCCAGAAACAGGAAAAACCGTTCCGGCAGGCCGTATTTTTCCCTTACCGCAGCCCTCTCTTCCGGTTTGGCCGGGCGGAATTCCGGTCCTACAGCCGGACTGACGATCTCTATCCTTTCCTCCCCGATGCCGTAGGTCTCGATCAGGTCCTCCTTGGTGTGGCGGGATACGGCGATCACCCTGGCGGCCTGCCGGAAAAGCCGTGCAGGGCTGGCCATGGCGTGCCAGAGGCGCATTTTGGCCGGAAAGAACTCCGGGAAACGGATGAAGGACAGGTCATGCACCGTTACCGCATAGGGCCGTCCGGTTGCGGAAAAGTTGATGTTCGGCAGCCAGGCGACATCGAAATTGCCGGCCAGGTCCTCCAGCCGGGGCCTTCCGGACAGGCTGACGGCGGCGTTCAGAATGCGGTTGGGGATTTTCGGCCGGCAATACCCGATCCGGCCGTTCCCTTCCGGCAGGTCCCCGGGCAGAACCCCCTTCCATCCGGGGGCGAAAAGACGATACTGCCGTCCGGGGACTGGGGGACGGTCAAGCAGGGCCATTGTCAGGCGGTAGGCGTATTGCCCGACCCCGGCCCGGCGCCGGTCCAGCAGGGATCGAATGTCTATCAGGCGGGTCATGCGGTTTATTCTACCACCTGTCGGCCGGGGACGGAATTTTTCGCCGGACGATTTTTATGGTATAATTTATTTGAACAAAAACACGGAACGCTGTTCTTATGGGAAATGACCCGGATCGGTTTTCGGAAGGGACTGACGGCGACGCCCGCTGGGCCGAGGCGTTTTTCGGGCTCATTCCGGACATTGCCGTATCCTTGGATTCCCGCGGGAGGATAGCGTACGTCAACCGTTACGGACGGAAGCTGTTGGGCGGTGACGAGAGCGCCGATCTTGTCGGCCGGGACTGGTTCGGGGAATTCATCCGTCCCGGCGACCGAAGGGCGGTAAGACGGGTTTTCCGACAGACGATGGCTTCCGAACCGGATGGTGAAGGGACGGAACACGGCCATTACCGGAACCGTATCGTGGCCCTGGACGGTCAGGAAAGGGTGATCGAGTGGCACAACCGGACGGTTCGGGACAGTGACGGACGGGCGATCGGGATCGCCAGCGTCGGCCGGGACGTCACCGAATCGGTGGAGACGGGCAAGAGGCTGGAGGAAAGCGAGGCGAAGTTTCGGTCAATGGTCGAGATGTCCAACGACATAACCCTTAGGATCAACCTGAAGGGGGAATTGCAGTACATCAGTCCGCAGATCAGTAAATACGGGGAGGATCCGGTAGCGGTTCTCGGGCGCAATTTTACCGAATTCGTCCACCCTGATTTCCGGAAGGAACTGCGCCGTTTGGCGATCCAGCGTTTTTTCCATCCCGACGGCAAGTTCCCCCCGTTCGAGTTCATCGCCACCCTGGACGGCGGCCGCCGCCAGGTTTGGATGCAGGTCTGGTCCGGGGCCATCCGCGACAAGAGGGGTCGGGTAAGGGAAATCGTCTCCGTCATGCGGGACATCGATGACCGCAAGCGTTCGGAAATCCACTTTAAGGAACTGGTGGAGAACCTGACGGTCGGGGTCTATCGGCGGGAATTCGGCCCGAACGGACGTTTTCTGGAGGGCAATCCGGCCGCCTTGGCCATCTTGGGGGCCAAATCCGTTGACCAGGTTCCGAACATGAACATCGAGGACATCTGCCAGGATCCGGAGGATTACCGCCATGTCGAGAGGGAGCTTGCGGAGAAGGGGGTAATCCGCGGTTTTGAGATGGGCATCAAGACCCTGAAGGGCAAGCTTGCCTACATTCGGCTTACGGCCATCCTCAAGAAGGGGAGTGACGGTAAGGCGTATTCGGACGTGATCGTGGAGGACATCACCGCCGAGAGGGCGACGATCGAGAGGATCAGGGAAAGCGAGGAGCGCTACCGCGTATTGGCGGAGAACACCCCCCAAGACATCATTTTGATCGATGTTGACGGCCGCCTCCTGTTCATGAACCGGCCTGCCCTGAACCGGTACGGTTTCGGTGACGTGGCCGAGGCCGGCAGGAAGTTCCGTTTGAGCGGGAGTTTCGTCGGCGAAGACCGGCGGAGGGTCGAGGATCTGATCGATATGGGCCGGCAGGGGAAGGTCTCGACCGTTGAGCTGGAAAGCGTCGATGCCGGTGGGGTCTCACGGACCATGCAGGTGATCTTTGCGCCGGTCCGCGATTCGAAAGGCACGGTCAGCGGGATTGTTGTCGTCGGTTCGGACGTATCCGAGCTGCGGGCCATGCGGAGGCAGGTCGATGAACTGGACCAGCTGAAATCCCGCTTCATGACCTCCCTTCTCCATGTCACCAGGACCCCGCTCAGCAAGATCCGGTGGGCCCTGGAGATCCTGCAGTCCGGGGAGATCGCACCGGTAGCCCCCGGCCAGTCCGCCTTCATCCGCCAGGCCCTATCCAGCGGCAATACGGTCATTTCCGTGATGGAGAACATGACGTTGGCACTGGACATCGAGCGCGGTGCCCTGACCCTGGACCGGACGTTCACCTCGGTCGTCAGCCTGGTCCAGTCGGTCCGTCAGCAGTTTTCCGCAAGGCATGAGATGGACGGGGTGGAATGCGTCATTGACGCCCCGGACACCGACATCAAGGCCAACGTTGACATCCACCGGCTTCATCGGGTGTTTGAGACCGTTCTGGACAACGCCAGCCGCTACCTGAGGGACAGCGAACGCCGCATCCTGATACGCATCCGGACCGTCAGGGGGCGTGTCCGATTCGAGTTCGAGGATCACGGCATCGGCATTCCCGCCAACGAACAGGGGTATGTATTTGGCCGGTTCTATCGCGGTTCCAACGCCCAGTTGGCCCATCCGGATGGGGTGGGGCTGGGACTTTTCATTTCCAGGGCCGTGGTTGAGGCCCACGGCGGGACCATGGGGTTCAGCAGCAGGGAGGGGAAGGGGAGCGTCTTCTGGATGGAGTTGCCGGTGGGCGACGGGAAGGCGGGGACATGATCCTGCCCATCAGATTTTTGAAGGGGGTCCGATTCCGCGGCTCCCCGAAAAAGACGCCGTTCAGGCGTCTTTTTTCCCCATTTCCCGGTTTACGTATCCCGTGATTTTTTCCCTGAACCTTTCGGCGCTGAATTTTTCGGCGTGGCGGCGGATGGCTTGGGGGTCGAATCGACGGTGGTCGAAGCGGCGGACCGTCTCGGCCAGCTCTTTCCAGTTCTGGCTGTCCAGGAACCGGCCGGTGACGCCCTCCACGACCGTTTCCGTTGCCCCGCCCTTCCGGTAGGCGATGACCGGCCGCCCGGAAGCCATGGCCTCCACGGCGGTGATGCCGAAATCCTCCTCCTGCGGGTTGAGGTAGGCGATGGCGTGGCGGTAAAGTTCGGCCTTCTCTTTCTCGTTGACCCTGCCCAGGAACTCGACGTTCGGTCCGGCCATTTTCCCCAGCCTTTCCGTTTCCGGACCGTCGCCGAAGATCTTAAGGGGCAGTCCCAGGTCACTGAAGGCCCGGACGGCGATGTCGAACCGCTTGTAGGCGACCAGCCGTCCGCCGGCCAGGTAATAGTCGCCGATGTCTTCCGAGACGGAGAACCTTTCCGTCTCGATCGGCGGATGGATGACGGTCGATTTTCGGCCGTAGTATCGCCAGATGCGCCGGCGGACCGTCTCCGAGTTGGCGATGAACCGGTCCACCCGGTCGGCGGCCAGGCGATCCCAGGCGCGGAGGCGGGGAAGATACAGCCTGACGGCCTGTCGGACCGGTTTCGGGAGGTTAAGGCCGTCGACGTAGCTGTCCGTATCGGACCAGAGGTAGCGGGTCGGCGTGTGGCAATAGCAGAAATGCACCGTTTCCGGCCGGGTGACGATGCCCTTGGCAAAGGCCGAGGTGCTGGAAAGGACGGCGTCATACCCCCTCAGGTCGTAACTTTCCGTGGCTAGGGGCATGAGCGGCAGCAGGAACCTGTATGTCTTCAGTCCCAACGGCAGTCGTTGGAGGAAGGAGGTGCGGATGTCCCGGCCGTCGAAGGCCGGACCGACCCGTTTGGGGTCATGCATCAGGACATAGGTCGGGGAATCCGGCCACATGTCCTGAAAGACCTGGAGCACCCGTTCGGCACCCCCGTCCTGGATGAGATAGTCGTGAACCAGGGCCATTTTCATATCACTCGTTCTGTCGCCGGGCGATGACCGCCCAGGGCGTCTTGGCCAGGATCGCCAAGTCCAGCCAGGGTGACCAGTTCTCCATGTACCAGATGTCCAGGCGGGCCTCCTCGTCGAAATTCAGGTCCGACCGTCCGGAAACCTGGCCCATGCCGGTGATGCCGGGCTTGACGTTCAGGACCCGCCGCTGCCAATCGGCGTACCTGTCCACCTCCTCCGGCAGGTGCGGCCGCGGTCCCACCAGGCTCATCTTCCCGGACAGCACCAGGAAAATCTCCGGCAGCTCGTCGATCGACCAGCGGCGGATGAACCTGCCTACCCGGGTGATGCGGGGATCGTCCTTGATCTTCACCAGCGGCCCGCCCTGGCGGGTATTCCGGTCGGCCAGCTCCGAATAGCGCAGGTTATGGGACCTGTGCCGCATTGACCGGAACTTGACGTAGCGGAAGGGTTTCCCGTGTTCGCCGATTCTGGTCACAGGGCTGCCGTCATCCAGCTCGCTCCAGAATACCGGACCCCTGGAATCGAGCTTTACGGCAATGGCCGTGACCGCCAGGATCGGGGATACGATGACCAGCATGACGGCGGAGACGATGATGTCGAACAGCCGCTTGAAGACCCGGCCCCAGCCGTCCAGCCGGATGCCCTTCACCTCCACGATCGGGATGCCGGCGATTACCCCCACCTCCAGGTTTCCGGACTGCGACTCCAGGGCATTGGCGGCATACCGGAACGACAGGTGGCGCGATTGGGCGAAGGCGAAGATGCGGCCGAGTTCCTGGCGGCTTATTTCCGGGTCAGTGACGATGATCTCGTCGATCTGGCCGCTTTTGGCCATTTCGTCCGTTTCGGCGGAGGCCGCATCGAAATTCGGGTAGGAACGGACGATGCGGTAGCCGTTGCCGGGGTTGGCGGCGAACTCGTTCCGCAGGGTGGCGGCAATCCGGTTGTCGACACCGATGACCGCAACCCGGTGGACACCGACGCCGAGACGGAGCAGGCGGCGCTGTGTCAGGCGCACGGCAATCCGCCCCAGGCTGACGTAAAGGAAGGAGAGGGCCCAGGCGACGATGACGATCAGCCGGGACTCGAACATTTCCCGCTGGAAGAACACCACGGCAATGACTGCCATTACCGCGGCGGCCGAGGCGATCAGGATGCGGTTGATCTCGTGCTTGAGGCGGCGCGGACCGAAGGTGGTGTAGAGCCCGGCTATGGCGAAAAACAGCACGAAGATGGCCGAGGCCGCCAGTGAGGCCCTCAGGAACTGACCGAAAGGCAGGTCAAAGACCACCGGCCGCATCTCGGACAGCCACCCGAACCGCCAAAAATAGGCGGTTAGCGCCGCCAAAAGCACCAGGCAGAAATCGACCGGCACCATGATGACCGTGAAGAACAGTTCGGCTTTTTTCATACGGAAGCGTCGATTTTCATATTAGGCCTTTGTCCGGCCGCTGGCAAGGTGTGGACACAATCCCGCATCTTGACTTTTCTGCTAAGATCCGCCATTATGTCTGGGAGGTTGGCCAGACGGTCGCCCCGGTGACGAACCGGGGAGGAAAGTCCGAACACCCGTTCCGGCGCAAGCCGGGACGACCGGCGATAGTCGCTAACGGCGACCGGGTATAAGGCGAAAGTGCGGCCGGCAACGGCCGAAAGGCCATGGCCGCAACTCGTCGAAGCCCAGGGAAAGTGCAACAGAAAACACACCGCCTGAACCCCGAAAGGGGTGAGGATTCGGATGAAGCCGAAAGGCCGACCCGAACCAGGTAAGGTTGAAATCGTGGGGTAAGGGCCCACGCGGGAGAGCCGGGTGACCGGCCCCGTGGAAAACGCCTATCCGGTGCAAGAGCAAGTTTGGTAGCTCGCATTCCGTTCCCAAAATCGGGGCGGAGGAGGCGGTCGGCAACGGCCGCTCAAGAGAGATGACCGTCCGTTCCCTCCGGGGGACGACAGAATTCGGCTTATCGACCGGCCTCAAACGTCGAAACCCCTGCCCAAACGGCAGGGGTTTCGTGATAAATTACAGTTAGTTATTTGGCTGTTTTAAGCCATAATATTAACTATGTTTAGTTATTTTTATCTAATAATTAGATATTTGATACAATATTTTGTATTAACTTGACAGTTAATTATGGATACTCTATAATAAAAAACATAAGTTATTAAGAGCTATGGCTTAATAATTATGATCAGAAAGATAAAATTCAGTAATTTCTATTCCTTTAATGGGGAACAGGAGATTGATTTTACGGCGACCAAGAAAAAGAACGACTATAGTTATTATAATTCGCCGGTGGGCGATCAAATCACCAAAGTGGCCGGGTTTATTGGTGATAATGCTTCCGGAAAGACGAATATTCTTCGTGTTTTTAGTTTTCTGGGGTATTTTATCTGCAGCCCATCTCGTCCGACCCTAGTTGATTTGCCTTTTATTGCCTATAAGGCTTTTTTTGGCAATTCAGAACCGTCAAGTTTTTATATAGAATTTGAAATAGACCAAGACATATACAAGTATTCCCTGACCTTGAAAAACAACATTGTCGAATCTGAGAGTTTGAACGTCAAAAAAATCGGCAGTTTGGGTGCGTCGGTGAAGGTGTTTTCAAGGACACCAGACGGAGTAAAGCTAAATGATGAACTGTTCCGCGGTTTTGATGAGATGGAAGGGATGAAGAATATTCGCTCTGATGTTTCCTTGATTTCTTATGTTAGGGCTAATTATCAGATTGATGTAATTGGCAAGATTTTTAGTTATTTTTCGAATTTCGGCTTCAACATAAACGAACGGGGTGACAAGTTTGGTATCGGATATTCGGCAATCAAATATCTGGAAGACGAACAGGTGAAGACAAAAACGGATAATTACTTCATAGGGTCCAATACCGGTTTGAAGGGTTTTAAGGTTGAAAGGGATAACATAAAAAACGAAAGGGGGGAGGATATTGTCCGTATCTCTGTTTGGGGTATCCATAACACGGAAAAAGGCGATACGCTGCTTTATTCCGATTACGAATCGACCGGAACGAAATCGCTGTTCTGCATGATCGATAAGTTGACGTTGGCCATCAAAAATAACGGTGTGGCGATAATTGACGAAATCGAAACCGGTCTGCATCCGGAAGCGCTGTATAAGTTGATTGGATACTTCATCGACGAGAACGAGGAAAGCCGGGCCCAGCTGATCTTCTCTTCACATTCCTTGGAATTCATGGGTAAGTTGGACATGCAACAAATCTATTTGGTGGAGAAGAATGAGGATGGGGAAAGCCGGGCATATCGCTTGGATTCTGTTGAAGGTGTAAGGTCGGATGATAATTTTATGGCCAAGTACATGTCCGGAGCCTATGGGGCCTTTCCGGACATTCGGGTTTAGGGTGTTCTATGTGTCCTTATCTCCTTTATGGCGAGGGCAGACGGGATAGAAAATTTTTGGAGGCTTTAGCTTCTGTACCGCAGTTTCAGTACCATACGAAAGGATGGATACCGAAATTCGACAATTGGCACGGATGTTCCGCCAAGAATACGATAGAGGGGTGCCGCAAGGCCTTTTGTAAATATGGGGCCAAGTTTACCATTTGTCTGATAGATATTGATGATCTTAAGCATGACTATCCGGAAGATTGGGACGAACAGAAGTTGAAGATAGAGCAAGACGAAGTGGGTTGGCTATCCATTGTTTGGCAATACGAAAATGCCGAGGATGAATACAGGAAGGTCATCCCGGATCTGTACAACGGTGATAAGACTGCTAAAAACAGGGAAGCTGTGAGAAGAATAGCTGAGTTTGTCAATTGTGACCTTTGGAAACGGATAATGGAGGAATTCGAGAGGAAAGCGGAATTCGAGAAAAAGAAACAGGAAAAAGACACTTGAATACTTTATAGAATTAAACAACCGCCCCGAAGGGCGGTTGTCTTTAAGTTCGAATCATCTAACCCCGACCAGCTTCCTCACCTCTTTCAGCGTCTCCCCGGCGGTCTTTCCGGCCGTTTCCGCGCCTTTCTTCAGTATTTCTTTGAGGTGATCCTCGTCTTCCCTGAACTTTTCGTATTTTTGGCGGAAGTCGGCGAAATGGTCGGATAGGCGTTCGGCCACCAGCCGCTTCAGCTCGCCGTACCTGATCGGCTGTCCGGCCATTATCAGCCTGGCTTCCCGTTCGCCGCCGGCCAGCTTGAGCAGGGTGAGGAGATTGTAGGCCCCGGCCTGGCCACACAGGTCAGTGCCTTCCCCGTCCGTCAGGGCCGGATTCGGCCCGCCGAGGCGGCGCTCCAGCTCCTCCTCCGAATATTTCAGTATTCCCGTGGTTTCCGTGACGGCCGATTTCAGCTTGGCGCAAATCGTGTCCGGGTCATCCCTAAGGGCGACATACGATTTTCCCCCCAGGCTCTTGGACATCTTCTTCAGCGGGTCGTTCAGTCCGCGGATTTTCGGGGTTTCGGTCAGGAGCGGTTTGGGTTCAGTGAAATACCGGCCGAAACGGTTGTTGAAGAAACCGGCGATGTCCCGCGTCAGCTCCAGGTGCTGCAGCTGGTCCCGCCCCACAGGAACCTGGTCCGCCCGGTATATGAGGATGTCCGCGGCCTGCAGGACCGGATAGGCGAACAGGCCGACGTTGATGTTCTGTTTCTGCCGGGACGCCTTGTCCTTGTATTGGGTCATCCGCTCCAGGAAGGAGATCGGGGTGACGGTGTTGAGTATCCAGCAGAGCTCCGTGTGTTCCGGGACATGGGACTGGACGAACAGGGTCGTCTTCTTCGGGTCAACGCCGATGGCCAGCAGTTCGGCCGCCAGGTCCATGATTTGCCGACTCTTTTCGGACGGGTCGTAATCCTCGGACAGGGAATGGTAGTCGGCGATGAAATAGAAACGCCTGGCCTCCCGTTCCTGCAGGGCGACCATGTTCCGGTAGATGCCGGCATAGTGGCCGAGATGCGACGGCCCGGTCGGCTGGACGCCGGTGACGATGGTGGGGATCTTTCTTTCGGTCATATGCGGTCATTATAGACGAAAGCGTCGGATAAGAAAAAAGGGACGCCAGGCGTCCCCCTTACCGAGTTTTTCCCCGTCTTTCTTTTTTCCTATTTTTTCTCTTTCTTTTCCCTCAGTCTTCTTGCCCACGCCGCGTTTTTGGCCAGCATGGCCAAAGCGGCGACCGTCATCGCCGGGGCGGCTACGAATAGCGCAACCGGCAGGGCCCTTTCGGAAAAAAGCCCATTGTTGATGGTACCGGCCACGGTCGAAACCGCAGCCAACACCAACCATATTTTGAAAATTCTCCTGCTATCCAGCAGGATTTCTCTGGACCGTTCCCCTGGGGGCATGTCGGCGATGAAATTTAATATCGCCAACAGTCCCAATAGCGACCCTGGCCAGAACGTAAATCCCCATATCACCAATACCATTGTTTGCATTGTTTCTCCTCCGTGTTTTTGGTTCGGCGACATTGCCGTTTGACCGAAGTTTAGCATTTTTTCGGTTGGGTGTCAAGGGTCAGGGACAAAAACGAAAAGACCCCCTGCGGGGCCTTTTCTCGGGTGTTTTCCCTACGCCCGACTATACCTCGATGATCACCGGCAGCACCATCGGCCTCCGTTCCGTGGCCTTGAAAAGGAAGGCCCCGATCTCGTTGCGGACCTTGTTTTTGAGGTGTTCCTCAAAGGCCGGACCCTGGGGATTGTTGTCCTTCAGGACGCGCCGGACCCGGTCCCTGGCCTGGTTGATCAGTTCCTTGTTCTCCCTCATGTAGACGAAACCGCGGGAGATGATGTCCGGGGAACCGACCAGCTTGCCGGTGCGTTTCTCTACGGTGGCGATGATCACGAAGATCCCGTCCTCGGCCAGCATCCGCCGGTCGCGCAGGACGACCTCGGATACGTCACCGACACCCAGGCCGTCCACCATCACGTAGTCGGTATCCACCTTGGTCTTCGTGAGCTGCCCGCCCTTGGCGTCGAACTCGATCACCTGGCCGTTCTCTGCGACGAGGATCCGCTCGTCCGGGATGCCGACTTCCCGGGCCAATTCGGCGTGGGCTTCCAGCATGAAGCGGTTTCCGTGGGCCGGGATCAGGTATTTCGGCTTGATCAGGCGCATCATCAGCTTCAGGTCCTCCTGTTTGGCGTGGCCGCCGGCGTGGACGTCCAGGTTCTTGTAGTGGAAGATGTGGGCCCCCTGCCGGACCAGGGTGTCCTTCAGGTTCTGGACGGTCCTCTCGTTTCCCGGGATGACCGAGGACGAGAAGACCACGCTGTCGCCTTTCCTGATCTGGAAGACGCGGTGCTCCTTGTTGGCGATCCTCATCAGGGCGGCGTTCTTTTCCCCCTGGGCGCCGGTGCAGACTACGGCTATCTGGTGGTCGGCCAGGTGTTTGGCGGACTTGTCGTCCACGATCGTTCCCGGTTTCATCTTAAGGTATCCCAGGGAATGGGCCAGCTCGATGATGTTCTTCATGCTCCGGCCCTCGACGATCACCTTCCGGCCGTACTTTTCCGACAGGGTGATGATCTGCTGGACCCGGGTCAGGAGGGATGAGAAGGTGCCGATTATCAGCCGCCCCTTGACCTTCTGGAATATGTCGTCCATTTCCGCCCCCACCTGCCGTTCCGACATCTGGTATCCGGGGCTTTCGGCGTTGGTGGAATCGGACATCATGGCCAGGACGCCCTTGGTGCCGAATTGCGCGATATACGGGAGGTCGGCCGGTTCGTCCATCACCGGGGTGAAGTCGAACTTGAAGTCCCCGGTATAGATGATCGTCCCGTACGGGGTGTGGAGGGCCGAACCGAAGGCATCGGAGATGTTGTGGTTGACGTGGAACGGCTCGAATATGAAGTGCCTGCCGAGCCGGATTCTTTCCCCGGATTTCACCATCTGGATCCTCAGGTTACTCTCGTTGCGGAATTCCTCCTGCCTCTTCCTGATGATGCCGGCGGTCAAGGGGGTGGTGAAGATCGTCGGCCACCCCAGTTTGGGCATGGTGAGCGGTATCCCCCCCACGTGGTCCATGTGGCCGTGGGTCACCAGCACGCCGCGGATGTTCTGTTCCTTCCCCTTCAGGGAGGAGATGTTGGGGATGATGTAGTCTATGCCCGGCATCCCTTCCTCCGGGAACATCAGGCCGATGTCTATGATGACGATGTCCGCCCCGCACTCGAAGACCGTGCAGTTGCGTCCGATTTCCTCCAGTCCGCCCAGGGCGTAGATCTTCAGTTTCGGCGCCAGGACCTTTCCGTTCGGCGGTTCGACGGTCACCGGGGACGGGGTGATTGCGGGATTTTTTATGGGGTGCCCGACAGCGGCATTCGCCGGACGGGGGGGTTTGGCTCCGGTCGGTTGGCGCCGTTCCGCCGCCGGTCGGATCGGCCTTTTGGCGGTCGGCCTTTGGTATGTCCGGCGTGGGGCGGTCGGATCCGGTTTGGCTGCCGGGGGTGTGACCGGCGTGTTTTTGTTCTGTTCTGCCATATTCGGTCAGGTTGTGCGGGCGAGTGCCCTCTCTTTCGTGCGATAGCCCTGCCCTAAAGGGCAGTCGGCGTTGGATTCTGGTTCGCCGTCAAACGACGATGGCGGATTGCCTGCATGCCGGTGGCGGGGAGAAGGGGCGCAAAACAAAAGCGCCATCCGCCCGGCAGTCGGTCCATTCCTCGTTGTTTCGGATACGATTTCCAGGGATTCGGGTTCAACCGTTCGGTTGACTTCAAGTCTCCGGTATCGTCTTTTTCCCTCCCGTTGATTTGATTCTACCCCAAAAGGCCTTTTGGGCAAAATCCCGTTCCTGGATTTTTACCACGTTTTGGTGGGGGTGTCAAGGGTCGCTCCCCTTTTCTCTTGACGGCAAAAACGGGCCGTGGCAATATTACTTCCGTGAACGGAATCCGCTGCGGTGGTGAAATGGCAGACACGCTAGCTTCAGGTGCTAGTGGGAGCAATCCCATGAGGGTTCAAGTCCCTCCCGCAGCACCATCAAGAGTCCGGTCAGGCGCAAGCCTGACGGGACTTTTGATTTTGGCCGCGCGAATGGGGGTTCCGGCCCTAACGCCAGACCCGTTTCGTCTTGACGTGCCAATCGGCAATGCCGGCGAATCGGTCGGACGGGGACATTATGGCGGCTGGGGTTATGCCCCTGATTCGGCTGTTGATCATGTAGGAATAGGTGGGGTTGTATAGAAATACGGCCGGCGCTTCCCCTGTCAGCAGTTCCTGGAATTCGCTGTAGTAGGCCTCCCTCTGCCCCTCGTCGGTCGTCGTCCGACCCAGTTCCAGCAGCTCGTCGGATCGGCGGTGGCTGTAGGCGGACAGGTTGAGTCCCGGAGCGGCCTTTTGCGAGGAATGCCAGAACGGGTACGGATCGACATCCGGGCCGATGATTTCCCCGTAGATCAGCGCCTCGTATTCCCTGGGTCGGATACGGTCCTTCTGGATGCGGTTGGCGTCAACGGTATCCAATTCAACCTCGATTCCCAGCTGTTCCCAGTCTGCCTTGACCATTTGGGCCACGGCCAGGTTTTCCCTGGTGTTGGCCACGGTCAGGGTGACCTTCAGGGGTTGCCGGGTCACCTGGTCTCCCACCTTGGTTTCCTTTCCCCTCCGTCCCTCCTCGTCCAGGACATATCCCGCCTGGTCCAGGAGCTTGGCGGCCGCCTCCGGATCAAGTCCGTAGCTCTTGGCTCCCGGGCGGAAACCCGGGAATCGGGGAAGGATCGGTCCGTGTACCGCCACCCCCCGCCCGTCCAGGGCGTCTCGGAGTATGGCCGTCCGGTTGACCGCCAGGTTCAGGGCCTGGCGGATCTCCCTGGAACGGAGAATCGGGCTCTTGGATTGGTTCAGGAAGATTGCGGTGTATTGGGGCAGGCGGAGGGCATACTCGCGGATGGACCGGAGTCGGTCCAACGCTTCCCTGGATTCGGCCGGAACGAACCCCAAACCGTCGGATTTTTTGTTCAGCAGGGACTCGACGGCCAAGTTGAAATCAGCGTAATACCTGAAGGTAACGGTTTCCAGGTGGGGTTTTTGCCCGTAATAGCGGTCGTTTCTCACCAGCGTGACGCTCTTGATGGTCCCGCGGCGGTCCTTCACCAGGCCCTTAAGGCGGAACGGTCCGGTACCGACCGGCCTGATGTTCAGTTCGGTGCGTTCGGCGTTTTCCGGCATGACTTCCTCCCAGAGGTGGGCCGGCAGTATTCCGACGGTCAGCATGGACAGGAACGGGGCGCTCGGTTCCTGGAGGGTAAACCGGACGGTCCGGTCATCCGGGGCCTCGACCGTCATGTTCCTGAAACGGGATTGCCACGGGCTTTTCCAGGCCGGATTTCGGATGTAGTTGAATGTCGCCACGACGTCGTTGGCTGTCATTGCCGTCCCGTCATGCCACTCGACCAGCGGCTTCAGGGTAAAGGTATAGGTCTTGCCGTCGTCGGTTATCTCATGCGATTCGGCCAGGTCATCGGTCAGGCGACCGGCGGCATCGAACCTCATCAGTCCGGAGAAGACCAGGGCAATGAGGTCATTGTCGGCGTCGTTCGTGGCGGCCAGGACCGGGTTCACGTAACGGGGGTTCCCCACGGCCGCTTCGGTGTAGTTGCCGCCGTCCTTCGGTATCGTTTCGGTCCTATCCGATACGAACCTGACGGCCATGGCACCGATCCCCACGGCCGTAACCGCGGTAAGGACGGCAATGACCGCCCGTTCTTTCGGGCGGAGGTATCGGGGCAGGTGTTTGAGCTGTCTCCAGGAGGGGAGCCGGCGTCCGGAAACCCGCATGACCAGCCGCTTGTCGATGCCGGTCAGGTCAGGGACCCTTCCCTTACCCGTCCGGCCGCGGAACATCCCGATGATTTTTCCCAGCGCCTCGTTTGGTCTGTCCGACACAGGGTTCGGTTCGTCGGTCAGGCGGCCGGAATGAACAGGGCCGTCAGGGACAGGGCAAAGAAGACAACCGCCAATGCGATGGTGGCCACGAACAGGGATTTCTCCACGCCCCGCTTGGTGCGGTAGACGTTCCCGTCACCGCCGAAGGCCGCCCCCAACCCGCTTCCGCGGGCCTGCATCAGGATTGCCGCCGTCAGGAGGACGGCCACGGCGATCTGTATTACGTTCAGGTAGTTTTTCATGTGTTTGCTCAATGGCCGAAACGGCCGGGTAACGCCTTAATTCTTACCACGGGAACGGTCGGCTGTCAAACCGGACGGCGCACCCGGCTTCCCTGCTTCCGCGTTATATCCTATAATGGGAACATATGTCGGATATCGGAGAATTGCTTCCGGAAGGTTCCTTTCCCGGGGAGGAAGGGGCGCAGGGAAGCCGGGCCGGTAAGGTCAGGGCCGCGGTAGGTTGGGCGTTTTTGGCGCTTGTCGCCATCGGGGCCGGACTGTTTGCGTATCAGGTCTGGTTCTATGCGGAAGCCATCGATTCGGGGCGGATTGTTGACCTGTCGACGGTCGGTTACGGGGCGAGCCGTTTCGGGGTCCCGTCCCTGTCGTCGGAATCGGTGGACCGCGACCTTCTGGAGATCGCCGGAAGGCCGTCTTTCGGGTCGGAGGAGAATCCCCTGACCGTCGTTGTTTTCGTCGATTTCCAGTGTTCGTATTGCCGGTCCGAAGCCTTGATCTACCGTCGGATGATGAACGCCTACGGCGATCGGGCCCGTTTCGTTTTCCGGCACTATCCGATCGACGTTCTCCATCCGGAGGCCAGGCAGGCGGCAGAGGCTGCCGAATGCGCCCACGAGCAGGGAAAGTTCTGGCAGTTCCACGACAAGCTGCTTTTGGGGGACGGGCAGCTGACCACCGATACCCTGATCCGTTACGGGCAGGAAATAGGCCTGGACGGGCTCCAGTTCGGGACCTGCATTGCCGACCGCCGGCATGCCGAAACCGTAGATGGGGACATTGAGGCCGGGAAAATCGCCGGGGTGAGCGGGACGCCGACGTTCTTCTTCAACGGACAGCGGGTTAACGGGGCGATTCCCGAGGACGTATTCGAGCTGCTGATGGACCAGGCGTCGGTTAGGCCCTAGGTTATGTTCGCCATCCGTTCGGCAATCCGGTTCTGGAGAGGCGGTTTCCGTCCGTTGATATCGGGAACCGTTTTCGGATTCGTGGCCTTGGGGGCGTCCGCCGCCGTTTTGATGCCGGTCCTGGTCGCCCCTCCGGTTTCGGCGGCGGTCAAAAGCCCGAACCAGAACTGCTTTTCGGCCGTCGAGTGCCATGAGGACATGGCCGGACAGCCCCTCTGCGGCAAGTCGGGGGGGTGCTGCGTCGGGGACCGCTGTTTCGTTCCCGGTGACGGCTGCACCTCCACCAGTCCGGAAGCCGTCATGGGTCGGTGTTACGCCAAGTCCCCGCCGGTCAGCCTGACGGTCGGTTTCGGGGGGGTGAATCAGGTAGTGGATATCGGCGAATACCTGAACCTGGCATACAAATACGGCTTGGGGATCGCCGCCTTCCTGGCGGCCATCATGATGATAGTCGGCGGGTTCATGTACCTGACGGCCGGCGATTCCGGCCGCTCTTCCCAGGGAAAGGAGTACATCGTCAACGCCGTTTACGGTTTGGCCGTGGCCATCGGGGCCTATGTGCTTCTGGCCACCGTCAACCCGGATCTCCTGAAGATGAGCCTGCCCAAGGTGCCGATAGTCAAGCGGGAAACCTTTATAGGCTGTACCCTGACACAACACTGCCATCCCTGCGGGGAGAGCTATGACGTTTGGGTGGCGGAGGACGGCAGTCCGCCCTCGGGCGATGACCTGTGCCCATGGACGGTCCCGTCCGGCAGCAAAAACAAGCCGAGCCAGGGGAAGTATTTCGGGGCGGAATGCGTCGGGAATAATTGTTATATGGCCGCCAAGGAAAACGGCCTCTCGGGAATGTCTTTGGAGGAATGTCGCTTCACCTCTTCCCGTTGCCGCCTGCCGATTGCCGGCGGAGCCGATACGGGCGGCCGTTGCGGCCTGGTGACGGGCAACGAGACCGGTTATGTCTGTGCGGTCTGCGTTCCAGACGGCGGCCCCTGCACCCCGGACGGGAAGAACGAGTTGTGCTGCGGAGGTTTCTGCGGCAACGGCAAGTGTTCGCCCGGACAGCCGGGAGACCAGTGCAACGACAACAAGGAGTGCGTTTCCGGAATATGCCAGTCCACCCTGTTCAACAGCTGTTCCACCGGACAGGCCGTTTCCCCCTGCGACGACAGGAAGGAGTGCGCCCCCGGACTGTTCTGCCAGACCACGGGAAACAACACCTGCTCCCCCGGCACGAAATACAGCTGGTGCAGCCTGCAGGAGGAGATTACCGGTGGGGATCGGGAGTGCGCTTCCGGCCTGACCTGTCTTGGCTATGTCTGTTCCGATACCCCCTCTCTTACCCCCTGCGTTCCCGGGACGGAACAGTCCTCCTGTCCGTCGGGCGCACCGTACTGCAGCACCGGGCTGAATTCCGTTCCAGGAGCCGCCGGACTGTTCTTCTGTTCCGACGGGTCGGCCGGTTCGCCGTGCGGGGAGGACGGCGAATGCGCTCCGGTCAGCGTCGGTTGGGGATCGGGTACCGCCCAGATCTGCGTGAAAACCATCCATACCTGCGGCACGGGGGAGAACGGCACGATCTGCGAGAACGGTTATGACTGCCGGTCCGGCTTCTGCGGTCAGACCCCCAAGGGAGGCGTCTGCGTCAGCGGTTCGGTCGGTTCCCGCTGCGGGGCCGGGGAAAGCCCCCACGGTTCCGGTAAATGCGCCACGGGCCTGGTATGCCGCAAGGGTGCGGCCGGATACGACCGCTGCGACTACCCGTAGCATCTTCGGCTTCCCCCGTCAGATGGACTAATGGACTCAAGATAACCCCATCGCTCGGGGTTATCTTGTTGTTTTATTCCCTATCCACCTGTCCCCCTTGCCATGATTGCGGAGGTGCGGTAGACTGGGAAACGAATGCTGCTTTGCCGTTCGGCAGGGCAATAGTTTGTCCTTAATCGCCGTATCCCTGCGGACAGAATAGAGATGCCGATTGTCCAAAAACCCAGCGACCGGATCGTTGTCCGGGGCGCCCGCGTCCACAACCTCAAGAACGTGGATTGCGAAATACCCAAGAACAGGCTGACCGTCATTACCGGACTTTCCGGGTCCGGGAAATCGTCCCTGGCCTTTGACACGATTTACGCCGAAGGCCAGCGCCGCTATGTGGAGAGCCTGTCGTCCTATGCGCGGCAGTTCCTGGAGATGCAGGACAAGCCGGACTGCGACGAGATTTCCGGCCTGTCCCCGACCATTGCCATCGAGCAGCGGACGATTTCCGCCAATCCCCGTTCGACCGTCGGGACAGTGACCGAGGTCTATGACTATCTCCGCATCCTTTTTGCCAGGGCCGGGCGGCCGCATTGCCCGCACTGCAACCTGCCGGTGGTCCAGGAGGGCCTGCATGAGGTGGCCAAGAGGGTCAGGGACCTGATCGACGAGTCCGAAGTCGCCATTTTGGCCCCGGTCGTCCGGGACGAGAAGGGTGTCCACAAGCATCTCCTGGAATGGTCGCAGAAACAGGGGTTCGGAGAGTTGCGCTATAACGGCGTTTTCGCCCCGACCGATGAGGTGAAGGCCATGCGTCGAGACCGGGAACAGCGTTCCACGATTGAGGTGGTCATGGCCCGTTACGGCCAGTTCGACGAGTCCCCACGCCTGGAGGACCAGATAAACAAGACATTTGACCTGGCGGACGGTTTTTTGGTCGTTTGGCGGAAGGATACCGGAAAGGACATGGTTTTCAGCCAGCGGCTGACCTGCGCCAAGTGCGGATTCAACCTGCCGGCCCTGGAACCGAGGCTCTTTTCATTCAATTCCCCCCATGGGGCCTGTCCGGAATGCACCGGGCTAGGCGTCAGGCTGAAGGTGGAGCCTTCCCTGGTCATGCCGAACACCCGCCTCACCCTGGCCCAGGGGGCCATCAAGCCCTGGACAAGGATCGCCGGAAACCAGACCCACTTCAGCCGCCTCCTGGCCGCGGTGGCCGAAACCCACGGCTTTTCCCTGGACGTGCCGGTGGAGAGGCTGGACCACCGGTCGATCGACATCATCCTGAACGGAACGGGGGAGGAAACCTACCTGATTGAAGGGCAGAGGGTATCGTTCGAGGGTGTCATACCCAACCTGGAGAAACGCCATCGGGAGACCGATTCCGACTATGTCCGGAAGGAGATCGAGGGCTACATGAACGTCGTGACGTGCCCGGCCTGCCAGGGGAAGAGGTTGCGTCCGGAAGCCTTGGGCGTGACTTTCGGCGGACGGACCATCGCCGAGGTGGTGGGGATGTCCGTGGGGGAGGCATCCGGGTTTTTTTCCGAGCTGTTCGACCGTTCCGTTCCGGACGATCGGACCGGCAGGGCCTCCAAGGGAAAGCCCAAGGCCGTCCCGGAACCCCTGCTGTCGGATCGGGAAGCCCGGATCGCCGGTCAGGCCGTGCGGGAGGCCAATATCCGCTTGAAAAATTTGGTGGAGGTCGGTTTGGGGTACCTTACCCTGGACAGGTCGGCCGTATCGCTTTCCGGCGGTGAGCTGCAGCGCGTCCGCCTGGCCACCCAGCTCGGCACCGGCCTTTCCGGCGTCATCTACATACTGGACGAGCCGTCCATCGGCCTGCATCCCAAGGACAACGACCGCTTGATTTCCGCCATGAAGAAACTGCGGGACATCGGCAATACCGTCATTGTCGTCGAGCACGATGAGGCGATGATGGCGGCCGCCGATCACGTGATCGATGTCGGCCCCGGGGCCGGGGTATTCGGCGGGGAGATCATCGCCGCCGGCACGGCCGCACAGATAATGAGGGACCGCAATTCCCTTACCGGCCAGTATCTTTCCGGGCGGCTGGGAATCCCGGTTCCGGCCCGCTGCAGGAAGGGGAACGGCCGCTGCCTGGCGGTTAGGGGAGCCACCGAATTCAACCTGAAGAACGTTGACGTCAAGGTTCCGCTCGGCATGTTCGTCTGCGTTACCGGGGTTTCCGGTTCCGGGAAGTCCACCCTGATCCTGGACATATTGAGCCGGTCCCTGACCCGCAAGCTCTACCGGACCAAGGCCGCGCCCGGGGCCCACAGGGACATCAGGGGGATGAACGAGCTGGATAAGGTTATCAGCATTGACCAGTCCCCGATCGGCCGGACGCCCCGCTCCAATCCGGCCACCTACACCGGGGTCTTCACCTCCATCCGGGATCTTTTCACGGAGATTCCGGAGGCCAAGATGAAGGGTTACGACGCCGGAAAGTTCAGCTTTAACGTCAAGGGCGGAGGCCGTTGCGAGGCCTGTTCCGGGGAGGGCATGGTCCGGATCGAGATGCAGTTCCTGCCGGATGTCTACATAGACTGCACCGAATGCCACGGGCAGCGCTACAACGCCGAGGCCCTGGAGATCCACTATAGGGACAAGACCATTGCCGACATATTGGCCATGTCCGTGGAGGAGGCCTCCCGTTTCTTCTCTGACCAGCCTCTCATCCACGACAAGCTGGCCGTGCTGGAGGAGGTCGGGTTGGGCTACATCAAGCTTGGCCAGTCGGCCACCACCCTGTCCGGCGGGGAGGCCCAGCGGGTCAAGCTGGCCACCGAACTGTCGCGACGCGCCACGGGCCGGACCCTCTATATCCTTGACGAACCCACCACTGGCCTCCATTTTGACGACATCAAGCGGCTTTTGGGGGTCTTGAACGCCCTGGTGGACAAGGGCAATTCCGTACTGGTCATCGAGCATAACCTGGATGTCATCAAGTCCGCGGATTGGATCATTGATCTCGGTCCGGACGGCGGGGATCAGGGCGGACGGCTGGTGGCCGAAGGCACGCCGAAGGAGGTGGCCAAGGCCAAGGGATCCTGGACCGCCAAATACCTGGCGCCGGTGCTGAAGTCCGCCAAAGTCGCCCCGGCCGCATCCAAGTCGGAAAAGGCCAAGGCGAAAGTCAGGGCCTGAACGGCAGGGCCAAAAAACCGCCCGTTCGGGCGGTTTTTTGGTTGGTTTGGTTCGATGGGGCAACCGAACCGGTGTTCATGACCATCCCCACCATCCCCCTACTCCCTATCGGTAAATATTACAAGTCTCTTGGAATAGCTTCCGGTGGCCTCATCCCAATTCCCCTCACAGGTAATGAGGTTAAGGTGCGCCTTGTCGTCGCCTGAATCAAAAACACGCGGGGCTTCCGCATCCGGGTCGTATCTTCGGTTTTCGCGCATCACGAAATTGACGGTCATTCCCCCGTCGTCTTCCACCTGTACCCTATCGCCCTTGCGCAGCTTATGCAGGTCGTCAAACACCGAAGGTTTTCCGCCCTTCCACCCGTAATGCCCCGTAATGATGGCGCTGCCCCTCTCCCCGGGAAGCGGACTGAGATCGAACCACGCCGCCTCATCCTGATTTTTCGGAACGTCCACGGCCCCTTCAGGTGTAAGGCCGACATGCCTAATCGCGGCGTCAAGTCCAATCTTGGGAATCCTTAGGCGCACCGGCAACCCAAAACCCGCCCATTGTTCCCGGACCAGGGGGGCGGCAGGGCTTTCGGCGATAGGCGCCGATTCGCCGCGGACGGGGATTTTCCGGTCAAGGCACGAAAGGACCGCCGCAGAGAGAACCAGCGCCGATAGGGTAACCGCCAACAACGTTCGCCTTGATGGAATTTTTGGCCGCATAAGTTCTAAGGAAAGCCTACGGTCACAAGTGCCAGACAGGGGATTGTTTGGCACTTGTCCGCCGGTTATTCCCCTGGAGTCGGGGCTATGCCGTCCGTTTCCTTCGGATAAGGTACGTGAGGGACAGAGCCGCAAAGATGCCGATCGGAATCACGACGGCATTCCGCGGGGCATTGGTGCCGCTGGAAGGGAATCCCGTATTCGGCAACTTGGGAACGGCCGCATTCACGACGACAGTGGCAACCGCGAAATCCCTGGCCGTCAGGCCGTTGGCGTCTCCGCTTGCGGTGACGGTGTTCACCGTGGTTTCGGTGAGGTTGTCCGAACAGGTATACGTCCATGTTTCGGAGGGGTCAAGTCTCAAGTCGCCGTTCGCGTCTCCGGAAACGTATTCCGCGGATCCGCACCTGTCGTCGGTAAGGCGGATGTTGGAAAGCGAAACCGTTCCCGGATTGGTGACCTTATTGGTGTAGGTAACCCTTCCCCCCATGACGGAAAGCACCAGCGGATTTGGAATTTTTGTCACGTGGATCAGGGGCGGAACCACCGGAAGGCCGACGATGACCGTGGCTTTTGCGGTATCGATTGCGCTTATGCCGTTGGCCCAGCCGGTCGCGGTGACGGTGTTGGTATGGGTGCTCGAAAGCGTCGTGGAGCAGGCATATACCCAGGTCTCGTCAACGTCAAGCTTGAAGTCGGCATTCGTGTCCCCGGAAATCAGGGTTATCGGACTGCACGTATCGCCAAGCATCGTTATGTTGGTGGCGGGAACCGTTCCCGTGTTGCGAAGGGTATAGGTGTACGTTACCGGCCCGGGTCCGTTCGGAAGGGCCAGGGGGCTGGGGACTTTCACCACGTCAATAAGGGGCGGTACGGGAGGGTTGTATGAGCCTCCCCCCCCGCCTCCGCCACCTCCCGGTGAGGATGGGATGACGGCGGGAGCGATGTCGTCGTTGGTGACGGTACAGGTCTTTACGTCACCCAACGCAAGGGTAACCGTGCCGTCTGCGGCGCAGTCACCGCCGATGGAGGACGTATATCCTGAATCGGGAGTCTCGGAAACCGTGTGCGATCCCGTCGTTGTCGTGACCGCGACTCCCGGTTCCGCACTGCCGCCGTCGACGAAGAGCGGGAAATCGGCAATGACCCCGTTGCCTCCGTCGTCGTTAATGACGATTTTGTTCACTATGAGCTGCGGTGCCGTGTCGTCATTGGTGATGGTGCAGGTTTTGGTCTCGCCTGCCGCGATTGTCCCCGAACAGTCTCCGGAACCGGACGCCAGATAGCCGGTGGGAATCACCGACTCCGTCACCGAATAGGAGCCGGCGTCAAGCGTTACCTCCACGCTCGATGCGGACCCCGCAAAAGAGCTTGGAGAGGCGTTCGTGCCGGTAACGTTTAGCGTAAAGTCAGAGGCGACCGCCGTGCCGCCGTTGTCGTTAATGACGTTCTTGATGACATGAAGGGTGGCCGGAGCGGCGCATATTGCCCTGGTAACGGTATTCGTGTCCAACGTAACCGCACCGTTGCGCGCCAACACCCTGCCCTCCACGTTGGCACCGGTAGTGAGCGTAGCGGACGTCAGGGCCAGGATATTCCCCTTGAAAACGGAATTCTCCCCGAGCGTTGCGGAACTGCCGACCTGCCAAAAGACGTTGCAGGCTTGGGCGCCGTTTACGAGGCTTACGTTGCTAGACCCCGCCGTCAGGAGCGTGGAGTCGGTCTTAAATATGAAGACCGCATTGGGGTCGCCTTGGGCATCAAGCGTAAGGGTTCCCGTCATCTCAAACGTTCCGTCTTCGGAATCGTAGACACCGGCGGTTTTGGTCGTTCCGCCGAGCTCCGCGGATACCGTGGATACCGGGGTCTGCCCGGCGGCCTCGTTGTAGGCCAAGGTAAGGTCATCCTGGGCTTCGGCCGCCGCCGCATCGGTCACGTGCATTGTCCCGTTGATCGTGCCCGGCGGAAAGCCCGTGACCGATGTCCCGGGGCTTAAGCCCAGGTCACCGTTAATGACACTGGAACCGGTATTGGTTATCGTGGTTCCGGCCAGAACCGCGAAATCGTCGGCAGTGTCGAGATTTACCGCGGTTGCGGCCCTAATTATCCCGGTTAGGCAAAATACTAACGCAATTGCCGATACGGTTATTTTTGCCTTTCCGTTGATTGATCCCCCCATACTCGTCATCAAATAAATGATAGTTTAGTTTTTAGAATCATATATTAAAATTATTATACCACAAAAATTCACCCCGTCTAACGTTATGGGAAAAAAGGCCGAGACACAGGTCCGGGCCCGAACGGGCGGTTTTTTGGTTATTGTCAAATCTTGCCAAATTGGTATGATCATGCTATAAACTAAGCCGTATGAGCCTAACGAAAATTGTCAGGGATTACGCCATTAAGTTTCTGTTCGGCAAGGAGTCCGCCCCGAGAGGTCTGGTCGATCTGAACCGGTATTTTCGCATATACGGCCCGATTAACTTCGTGAAACATCAGGAGGGGGAGGTTATTGTGGCGGTTAGTACGGATTTCAACCAGGGTTCAATCATTACTGAGGGTCGCAATGAGGAAGAGTTGGAGGCGAATATCAAGGATGCCATTCTGACCGCTTTTGAGGTTCCGTCATCTTACGCCAAGGAAGCGGGGATTCACCAGGTGGGAAAGGCCACTAACGCCTATGCCCCCGCTTAGCGAATTGCCGAGCGACTTGTCCAGGGAAAAGCTGATCCGAGCCTTGGTTAGGCTCGGTTTTGTTGTCGATCGGACCGGCGGAAAGGGTAGCCACTGCAAGCTTGTCTGGCCTAAATCCGGCAAAGCCGTGACTGTTCTTTGTCATCTACATAAGCATGCCTGTAAGTATGTTATTGAACAGGCCATGGTGATTAGCGGGTTGGAGTGGGAAATAATCGATAGGGAGCTGTAGGGGGTCGCGGTGAAATTAAATTTGATCGGCTGTCGGATCGGTCGAAATCACGGAAAACACCCGGTTCAACGCAGGGTCTTTTTGTGATAGGATTAATCCAGCTATGACATCTTCCCACCCCTACCGCCACACCCTTTCACTCCTTCGGCTGGCCATTGACCGCCTGCCGCCGACTTTTGACGGGGAAAGGAAACGGTTTTATGAGGAAAAACTGAAGGAATTCGAGTCTGATCCGAATGTCGGTTACGGGGAGATAAACCGGGTCATTGTCGATTTCGGGAAGGAAAGCTGGCCATGGCGCCGGGCCTACGAGGACTTTTACCGGACCTACGGACGGTCGTCGGAAGAGGCCCACCTGCTGTCCGGTTTGGGCAGCGAGTTGAGGGAAAAGTACGAGCGTTTCATCCATGAGGGAGGGAAGATAAACCATCTTGAGTCCGAACGCCCCAGGAGCGGTGATGACCTGCACCGGCCAACGCCGTTCGAGCGGTATTTCACGCCAGAGGAGAAGTTCGCCATCCAGGAGGCCCTTTTGGCGGCCAGGGACGAGTCCAGGAGGGAGATAGACGGGTTGGCCGTGGGGGAGAAAGCCGAGGATTACGGGAAGGCGGTCGGGGAATGGGTCCGTCGGCAGGAGGAAATGGACGGAAAAATCAGGGAGCTGAAGAGGCTGGCGACCGTCAGCAGCCGGTGGCAACCGGAGATCGAGGACCGCATCCGGATGATCGAGGAAGGGTGGTCAGTGGTCGAAAGGGGAATCGATACGGAGGCCTTGGGGAGGGAATTGGAATACTGGAAAGGAACCCTGGAATCGTTTTTGCGGCAATAGGCAGCCTTTATCGGTTTTTAGCTTGTTTTAGATGAAAATCAGATGGGATAGCCATCTGGTTTTTAGGTCCGCAAAACACTTCACTTTTTGACGGCAACGTGGTAATCTTAAGCCTGTGGCCGAAAGGCTGATTTGTTTCTGTTTGACCGGTTTTTATGAACATCATTTGGCACGGCAATTCCTGTTTCCGCATCCAGGACAGCGGTCAGGGTCGGGAAGTGACGGTCGTCACAGATCCTTTCCGTCCGGAGGGGAAGAACGCTCCCCCGAAGGGCCTGTCCGGGGAAATTCTTATAGTCAGCCGGGACCATCCGCGGCACAACAACGTTTCGGCGGTGGCCGGAAAGCCGTTTGTCATCGACGGTCCGGGTGAATACGAGGTGAAGGAGGTCATGGTGAGCGGGGTCAGCACCCGTGACGAGTCGGCAGAGGCCAAGGATCGGGTCGACAACACCATGTATTACGTTAACGTCGCCGATGTTCACCTCCTGTTCCTGGGCGATTTGGTCCACCCCATAGACGAGAAGCAATGCAAGGACTTTCACGAGATAGATATCCTTTTCGTGCCGGTCGGCGGGAACGGCGTTCTCAACGCCAAACAGGCGGCTGATCTGGTCGGCCAACTGGAACCGAGGGTGATCATCCCCATGCATTACCGCACCGGAAATTTCCTGCCGGAATGTGACGGCGTCGAGCCTTTCCTGAAGGCCATGGGGAGCGGGGATATCGAACCGATCTCCAGGCTGAAGATAACGGGAAAGGAACTGCCGCAGGAGGAGATGAGGATAGTCGTGTTGGAACCGCAGTAATGGGGACGGGCCGAAAAACCGGCGGTCCGGGAAGGGAAACCGCCATGGCCATGGGAGGTGCGGCCGTGATTATGGCCGTCATCATCGCCCTGTGGGTCAGGCTCCTTCCCCTTGAGCTGGAATACGGTCGGCGGAAAGCGTCCACCTCCCCGGTTTGGGGGAAGGTCAGCCGGGACAGTCGGGATGCTCGGGACGATTGGAGGGCAACAGTGTCCGCCGTGGGCGAGACGCTCGGCCGGATGCCGTTCGGCGGCGAGGCCTCTACCGTTGCCGGGAAGGACGGGGACGTTGCGGCGGACAGCGGGGATGATTTAAGACAGGATGAGATCGGCCGGTTCGGGCAGGAGCTGGAACGGGCCGCCATAGAGAAAGTCAACCAGACACAGCCATGACCAGCATGATGAAAAAAAGGAAGAAGACGGACAGCCAGGCGATACTGCCGATCGACGCGGTCGGAACCGTTACGCCCCGCTCCATCACCCGGGAGATACAGGAATCCTACCTGGATTACGCCATGTCGGTGATCATTTCCCGCGCCTTGCCTGACGCCCGGGACGGCCTGAAGCCGGTCCACCGCCGGACCCTCTACGCCATGTGGGGTATTGGCCTCAAGCCGGGCGGCAAGTTTCGAAAGTCCGCCACGGTCGTCGGCGAGGTGCTCGGCAAATACCACCCGCACGGGGACCAGGCGGTCTACGATACCATGGTTCGGATGGCCCAGGACTTCTCCATGCGCTACCCGCTGGTTTGGGGTCAGGGAAACTTCGGCTCCCTGGACGGCGATTCGCCGGCCGCCATGCGCTATACGGAAGCCAAGATGGCCCCGATCTCCGAGGAGATTTTGGCTGATTTGGAGAAGGATACGGTCGATTTCATCCCCAACTACGACGGCAGCCAGAAGGAACCGACCGTCATGCCGGCCAAGCTCCCCAACCTGCTCCTGAACGGCACGGTCGGGATTGCCGTCGGCATGGCCACCAATATCCCGCCGCACAACCTGACCGAGCTTTGCGATGCCGTCGCCTGCCTGGCGGACAACCCGGAGGCTACGGTTGAGGACCTGATGGAGTTCGTCCAGGGACCGGACTTTCCGACCGGCGGGATAATCTACAGCCGGAAGGACATCCTCCAGGCCCTATCCACGGGAAAGGGAGGCATTGTCGTCCGGGCCAAGACGGAGATAGTGGAGGAGGCGGGCGGCAAGTTCAGGATCATCGTAAACGAGATACCTTACCAGGTGAACAAGTCCACCCTGCTGGAGAAGATCGCCCAACTGGTGCAGGACAAGAAGATCGACGGCATCCGTGACCTTCGCGACGAAAGCTCCAAGGAGGGGGTCAGGATCGTCATTGAGCTGAAGAAGGACGCCTATCCCAAGAAGGTCCTGAACCGGCTGTTCCTGCTGACCCCGCTTCAGGAGACCTTTCACGTCAACATGCTGGCGATCGTGGACGGCATCCAGCCCCGGATCCTCAACCTGAAGACCGCCCTGGAGCAGTATATCGAGCACCGGAAGGTCGTCATCCGCCGCCGCACTGAATTCGAGTTGGCCAAGGCCGAGGAGCGGGCCCATATCCTGAAGGGCCTGAAGATCGCCATGGATAACATGGATGCGGTCATCAAGACGATTCGGGCCTCCTATGACCGGGATGAGGCCAGGACCAACCTGATCCAGAAGTTCAAACTTGACGAGATTCAGGCCAATGCCATCCTGGAGATGCGGCTGCAGCAGCTGGCCAACATGGAACGGCAGAAGGTGGAGGACGAGCTGAAGGAGAAACTTGCCCTGATCGGGAGCCTGAAGGAAATCCTCGGATCGGCCGCCAAGATACTGGAGATCATGAAGGCGGAGGTCAGGGAAATCCGGGACAAATACGGCGACGAGCGGAGGACCGAGGTCAAGGCACACGGCGTCAAGGAATTCGCGGCCGAGGACCTGATCCCCAACGAGGCGACCGTGGTCCTGACGACCGAGGACGGCTACATCAAGCGCCTTGCCCCGGATACCTTCCGGACCCAGACCCGCGGCGGCAAGGGCGTTTCCGGACTGAAGACCAAGGAGGAGGATGCGGTCCGCAACGTCTTCTCCACCAATACCCACGCCAACCTCTTCTTCTTCACCTCCCGCGGCCGGGTCTTCAAGATGAAGGCCTATGACGTCCCGCAGACCCAGCGGACCGCCAAGGGGCAGGCCCTGGTCAATTTCCTCCAGCTGGCCCCGAACGAGACGGTCTCCGCGGTATTCTCCGGGGAGGAGATCGACAGGGACACCTTCCTGATGATGGCCACCGTCAACGGCAACATCAAGAAGACCTCCATCCAGGATTTTGCCAATGTCCGGAGCAACGGCCTGATCGCCATCAGCCTGAAGCCCGACGATGTCCTGAAGTGGGTCAAGCTGACCACCGGAAAGGATGAGGTGATGATGGTTACGGCCCAGGGCCAGTCGGTCCGGTTCTCGGAAAAGGACGTCCGTCCCATGGGACGGGCCGCCTCCGGGGTTCGCGGCATCCGCCTGAAGGGCGGCGATCGGGTAGTCGGAATGGACGTCATCTCCCCCGATGTCATCAGGGGGGACAAGTACGACCTGATGATCGTCATGGCCAACGGATTCGGCAAGCGGACCCGGCTCAAGGAATATAAGGTCCAGGGCCGGGGAGGATCGGGTATCCGGACCGCCCACATCACGGAAAAGACCGGGAAGATCGTGGAGGCGATGGTCGTGAGCTCCGGGGAGGACAGGGACCTGCTGGTCATGTCCGGGAAGGGCCAGGTCATCCGCCTGGAGAGCCGGACCGTCCCGACCATCGGGCGGGACACCCAAGGCGTCCGCATCATGCGATTCAAGGCGGAGAGGGACACGGTGGCCTCGGCCACGCTGGTATAACCGAACAAATCCCAATCCCCCCAACGGGAGGTTTTGGATATGGCTTACGATCCTTGACATTACCCGTATTTTTTGGTTAAATATCGTCTAAGGTCATTTCACAAACAGTGCCTTCCCGAATGTGGGTACTCAAAAAGGAGGAAAAGATGTTGGATTTTTGGGTTACGATGTGCGGAGTCGTTCATGTTGTTGCGGCGCTTTTTACGGCGCTTGCAGTCTTAAAGACTGTAGTGAGCGTATTGTTTAGTGCCCTAAGAAATGTGAGTTCGTTTGAAATTAGGTATGAGATGTGGAATTTCGAAGCATACCTGTTCACTGCGGTGATCTCGGTCGTTACCGGATTCACATTCGGAATGTTGGGGTCGCCTGTCGAATATCCAATTTGGACGGTAACCGTTTCCGCTGCCATATTCGGTCTCATCTTGGTCATCCTGATCGCCATTTATGGTGGCCGTTGGATTCCGGCGATGGAGAAAAGGGAAGCAGAGGAGAAGAAAAAAAGGGAATAGGCTGGGAAAGTTCGGTAAGTCAGGCAACGGGCATTTTTATATGCCCGTTTTCTTTTTTTTTGACGAGTGTTTGGGGCATTAGGAAAAGGAATGATATCATTCAGAATATGCTGGATAATTTTTTATTTATGCCCATCAGGAAATTTTGCGACCGGCTGTGCGATTTCGGCCGGACGGTCTGGAAAAGCTTCTATGACATGGAGTTCTACCGTCAGGTCCGGACCGGCCCGTGGGTCCGGGGCTTGGTTCATTTCATGAAGGTATCGGCCGTCTTTGCCCTGGTCATGGCTGCGGTTTCCGGTCCGGCCGCGTATGTCGGCCTGCGGGAAATAAGCCGCCAGGTCACGGAAAGGGTTCCGGAAAACGCCTCCCTTAGCCTGGCCGGCGGGCAGCTTTCGGCCGCCCTGCCCATGCCGTTCGTCGTGTTTGGGGATGACGGGGAGGGGGGGGCCGGCGCCGTGGTTCTGGACACCTCCGTCACCGGTCTGGACATGCCGCGTGACCGGGTCGGGGAAGGTGGGGTACTGATCGGTCAGGAGGCGGTTTTCTTCCGCTCCAAATCCGAGGAACGCACCTACCCGCTTGGGGAATTCCCGAGCTTTTCGGTCAACCGGCGGCAGGTTACGGACTGGATAGCCCGGTTCTCCCTGCCTGTTTCGTTTGGTTTGGCGGTGGGGATCGGCCTTATGCATTTTATGGCGGTCTTTTTCGGGAATTTCCTGTTCGTGCTGTTTGGGGCCGGTCTGGCTTGCCTGTTCGGTAGGATTTTCCGGATCAGGCTTCACTATCGGCAGTGGCTGGCCGTCGGGTTTTACGCCCTGACCCTTCCCCTCATCCTTTCCGCCTTTTTCGATGTCATAGGCTGGCGGACAGTGCCGGTTTTTTCGGTCGTATTTTTCATGATTTTGGCTTCGGTCATGGCCGACGAGAGGGCCAGGGGAACTAAAATTCCCGATGGGGGCAGCGAAGGCGGCAAGGGTGGCCAAGGTGGCCAAAATGGGCTATAATCAAGAAGTAGCCCAAGTCCGGCCAAGGCCGTTGACACCGTAAACCGTTTGCGTTAATATTCACCCGGTGCTTTCGATAAGGCCGGAATCCGGCCGGAAAAGCCGATAATAAAGTCATTTCTTAAACTATGGCCCTTCCCGGACATCGCCGGACCAGTTCCCATAAGCGCCGTCGCGCCTCGCACTTCGCCCTGAAGCCGAAGAACCTGTCCGTTTGCCCAAAATGTCACGAACCGGTCGAACCGCATCGAGCCTGTGCCGGTTGCGGCACCTATGCCGGTCGGCAGGTCATTGACCTGAAGAGTCCGTTGGCCAAGGCCGACGGGAACAAGGAAAAGAAGGAAACCAAGGGGAAAAAGGAATCATGATCGCTGAAAGGGCGCGCCTGAAGCGCGTCCTTGGCGTTTAAGCGGAAAGAACATGTCCAACCGACATCTTGCCAGGACCATTGCCATGCAGTCCCTATACCAATGGGATTTTTGCGGCAAGGACAGCTCGTCCGTCCCGGAAACGATTGCCGCCAACCTCAGGGAATTTGCCCCTGATTTCGACGACAGGGGGTTTGTTGCCGATTTGGTGAACGGGGTGATTTCCAGGTCCGAGGACATTGACCGCCTGATTGTCGCCTTTGCGCCCCAGTGGCCGCTTGACCAGATCACCAACGTGGACCGGAATGTCCTGCGTTTGGGGATATTCGAGCTGAAGTTTTCGGAGAACATCCCCTCCAAGGTCGCCATCAACGAGGCCATTGAGCTGGCCAAGGGTTTCGGCGGGGAGTCGTCCGGCCGGTTCGTTAACGGGGTATTGGGGGCCGTATACAAGGACATGGTCGCCAAGGGGGAGGTTAAGGAGGTGGACAGGGTCGAGAGTCCGTCCGGTGACCCTGTTGAGGAAGTTCCGGTATCGGACGGTTAGGTGCGTATATGAATAACCAGAAGGATTTTTCCGCCCTGGAAGGGAAGTTGGGAATTGCGTTCAAGAATCGGGATATCCTGACCCAGGCTTTCGTGCACCGGTCATACCTGAACGAACACCCCAGTTTCCCTTTCGGGCACAACGAGCGCCTGGAGTTCCTGGGGGATGCGGTTCTGGAGCTGGTCGTCACCGATTACCTGTACCGCAACTACCCCAACCCAGAGGGGGAGATGACCAATTGGCGGGCGGCCCTGGTCAATGCCCGGATGCTGGCGGAGATCGCCAACCAGTACGGACTTGACCAGTACATGTACCTTTCCCACGGGGAATCCAGGGACAGCCAGGGGAAGGCCCGGCAGTTCATCCTGGCCAACGCCTTTGAGGCCCTGATTGGGGCGATCCACCTGGATTTGGGATACGGGGCCGCGGAACGTTTCATCCGCGAGGCGGTCCTGTCCAAACTTCCGGATATCCTGGAGCGGCAGCTTTACATGGATCCCAAGAGCCGTTTCCAGGAAAAGTCCCAGGAGATCGTCGGGTTGACGCCGAACTACCGCGTGCTGGAGGAAACCGGTCCGGATCACGCCAAGAAATTCACCGTCGGCGCATTTTTGGGGGACGAGAAGGTGGCGGAAGGGTCCGGAACCTCAAAACAGGAAGCCCAGGTATCGGCGGCGGAGAGGGCCCTGGAGGCGAAGGGCTGGTGATTTTTCTCGAGCGATATGACGAACATCGAAAGCGACAAGGCGTTGGGGGTGATCAACAGGCTGTTTGACATTGCCGTTGAGAGGGGGGCTTCCGACGTCCATTTGGTGGTAGGGAAACCGCCCATTTTGAGGGTATCCGGGCAGATTGAGGCCATCGAGAATTCCAAGGAATTGACCGGGGACGTCATGGAACAGCTGCTGTTCTCCATGATCACCGAGGACGAGCGGGAGCGGTTCGTAAGGACCAAGGAACTGGACATCGCCCACCAGACCCCGTCGGGAATGAGGTTCCGCATCAACCTGCACTGGGAGAAGCGTCGGGCCTCAATGGCCGCCCGCATCATTCCCCAGGATATCCCGACCATGGACCAGCTGGACCTGCCGCCGATCGCCCAGGGGATGACCGAATACCCGCACGGCCTGGTGATCGTCACCGGACCGACCGGTTCGGGAAAGTCCACCACCTTGGCCGCCATGATCGAGAAGATCAACCGGTCCAAGGCGGACAACATCATTACCCTGGAGGACCCGATAGAGTTCCTGTTTACCTCGTCCAGGGGCATTGTCCGGCAGCGCCAGCTCGGCCAGGATTTCCTGTCGTTCGCCGAGGGCCTGAAGCACATCCTCCGCCAGGATCCGGATGTGGTGATGGTCGGAGAGATGCGCGATCCGGAGACGATCGCCACCACCCTGACGATCGCCGAGACCGGCCATCTGGTGTTCGCCACCCTTCATACCTATAGCGCCGCCCAGACCATCGACCGCATCATAGACGCCATGCCCACCACCCAGCAGAATCAGGTCCGGTCCCAGCTGGCCCTGACCCTTAGGGCCGTCGTTTCCCAGCAGCTCCTGCCGAAGGTCGGCGGCGGCCGGATCGCCGGTCGGGAGATCCTGGTGAACAACCCGGCGGTCGCCAACCTGATCCGGGAGGGGCAGATCGCCCAGATCAACAACGTCATCCAAACCTCGGCGAACGAGGGGATGATCACCCTGTCCCAGGACCTGACCCGCCTGGTGGCCCTGGGGCTGGTGGAAAAGTCCGAGGCCAACCAGTTCCTGCGCATATCCGAACAGATCGGGGATGACGATGAGGTTGGCCAGGTGGCCAAGAGGCGGGGTTGGCTGAAATAGGGGCAAAACACAAGATAAAAAACCGACCCTACGGGCCGGTTTTTCGTTGCCGTAATGCGGTGTGGTGGTTATAAAGGGCCCCCTCCGGAGTTTTCGTCATTGGCGAAATCCGCAGGGGGGTTGGGGTTAGCAATTCGTTCGGTTCACTTTGAATAAAAAGGGCCGACATGCGCATAGCGCATCGGCCCCAGACCACTTCTCGGAGTTACACCGTCACGAGTTGTACGGCATCATTCACGATGCGGAGGCAGTAGTCGGCCTTCAACGCAAGCGGAGCATCGCCTACACGCTCGCCGTTCTTGTCCTTCTGCCAAACCGTTACCGGCTGGCCGCATGGACGGAAGAGCGGCTGACGCGCTTCGAGGTTGATGCTCACGGTGCGCAGGTCGGGGATCTCCTTGCCGTTCTTGTAGAACGGATTGGAGAACGACCTGACTCGCCACATCGCGGCCTCGCAGATGCTCTGGAGTTCGGCACGGATGATGTCCCGTACCTTCTTGAACTCGTCGGAGAGCTCCACGAACTCGTGGCGAGCGAACAGGAAGCGCACCATGTGGTACGACCTCCTGCCGTAGGGATCCTTGGCGTCGATGCGCTCCTTGTAGAATGCGTCAATCATCTCGTACTCCGCCGCTTCAAGCTCTTCGAGAAACCCCAATAGGGAGCACTTCCCGGTCGGCTCGATGACCCTTACACCACTCGCGTTATTCTTGCGCTTCATGCGCTCCTCGGGCGTTTCCCGATCCTGACGCTTCACCGTTGCCGGTATTGCGTTGGGGTTCGAGAAGCTGAACTGCAGTGCAACCAGGACAGTACTACCATTCAGTGCGACCATGACTGGCCTCCTTTTTTCTTTCGGTGTTTGTTTTTTGGGATTACTTCACGCAGTTTTACCGATAAAACAAGAGGAATTACAGGCAAAACTGCGTGAAGCACCGTATTGGAAAGAACTATATTTTTCTGCTAGGAATATAGCACATTATATTGCATCTGTCAAGCCTATGCGGACATCGAAAAAGACCCCTGTTTTAGGTCTATTTTCAACACCCTTCTTGATTAAAAATTTTTCTTTTCTTCTTTCAAAATCGCCAATTCGTTTTTACCCCCAAAATTCAATACAAATTAGTCGCCGAGCGAAGCGAAGCAAATCCTTCAAACTTGCTATTTTTTTTTTCGTGGTGCGGGGACATGTCGATGGGGGGATGCGAAAACGGGTCTCATGGCTGAAACCCGCCTTTTCGTTGCCGTAATGCGGTGCGGTGGTTATAAAGGGCCCTCTGCCGCGTTTTCTTGCACTCGGCGACCCGAGATGCGGGCCGTCGGGTGCTGTCCGGGCTTCAGTATGGCCAGCATCATCATCCGCTCACCGCTTGGATATCACCGCCATCCACCTCAAGTTAATGTCCGTATTGCGGACCGGGTACCATTTCGGGTCATAATCCAGCCATAACCTCATAAAAATTATCCTGTCGATCCTGATGATTTTCCCGCTCTCGGGATCGGCCAAATACACGGCCTTATCCGTAATCCTATCCACTATACTAAAATGGCCGATGTACCCCTTCAGCATCCAGGAGACTACGATCACCTTCCCCGTGACGTTGTTGCGCTTCAGTCTGCTCCAAGTCGTATTGATCGATGACCTGACCCTAAATCCTAGCTTCTCGAGTGTCCTGACCAAGTCCCGGTTATGGAGTCCGTCCCTACGGCGATAGTCGGATACCTTCCCTATCCGGTCCCAGGATATTGGCACATGAAAATAGTTCGCCACCATCTTGATGCTGGTCGGACCGCAAGCGGAAGAATCCCTCTGCCTAATGGGTTTGATTTTCGTGTTTCCGGTCCTTTTCATAAATGTGGTTCGAGCCGATGTTTTTAGCAGGTTCTTCGACAGTTTTTATCGGCGTGGCTCCGCCGCTCTTCCGGAATTTTGCGGTTCTGCCCGTAAAGATATTCGGGCAGTGCGTAGGGCTTCAATGCGGACGAAGTCTTGGCAAAACTTTTTTTAGGAGGAAAGGATTTACCAAAACTTCGGCTGATCTACCGCCCGCAGAAAGGGGTCTGGGAATGAATGCGGGCGGGCTTGCATAAAACACGAATTTGTGTTAAAAGAACGAC
>JAFGIV010000007.1 GCA_016929435.1 Candidatus Uhrbacteria bacterium
AAAGGAAAAAAAAAAAAAAAAAAAAAAAAAAAAAAAAAAAAAAAAAACGACACCGAGATGATATCCCGATGTCGTTAAGTTAAGCGTCCGTAATCCGTAAGCCGTTTTGTCGCCTACCGCCGATGTGGCTTCTTCTTCCCTTCGAGCCTCTCAATCTCGGCCTTCAAACTTTTGACCTCTCTATCCCACACGAAGGGATTGACCCGGGGCAACCCGGCCATTTCGGCCTTCAGGGCCGCAATTTTTTTTGCCTTTTCCGCCTCGGCGGCGGCTGCAGCTTCCTGGCGCTTGGCCGCAGCTTCCCGCCGGGCCTTTCGCTGCTCGTAGTCCGCCTTCGAGGCAACCCTTTCCTCTTTGGCCCTCTTCTGCCTGCAAGCGGAGCACTCTTCGACACAGGCCGCAATCACGCAGCCGCAGCCGCACATCTTCGTTCCAATACTCTTACTATTATTACCCATCTTTCTTTTCTCCTGTTTTTTTGGCCCCGTTGCCGTTTCGGCAATGGGAACGTTTTTAAACCACTGTGAAAATAATATCACAAAAAAACGGTTTTGTCAAGGGTGTTGGGGGAGGGCGAAAAAATATTTAAGCCGGGAACTTTAAGCCGGGGACTGTCCCCTGCCTTATTCCCCGCGGACTTTCGCTAAAATTGAGCCTATTTGGCGTCGCAAAACGCCTCAAGAAGGGCCTTTTGGTGGGAAAACGAGGGACAGGTTTGAGCTTAAAATATAAAAAAGAGGGGACCTTGGCCCCCTCCTGACTCTCCGTTCCGTTAGCTTACTTTTAGCCCCTGAAAAATCCCCTTGACATTTTTTTTTATTAAATGATATTTAATACTATGGGTATAGTAGTTCCTTCAACAACTCAAGGAAAGGATAAAATCGTGAAGGAAAGAATGGAAAAGAGGTTCAATTATTGGCGCAAGAAGGAAGAAAAAATCGGTTGTGCCGCACCGCATTCTGTTCGGCAGGCAAAGGAGCATAGGCCCGGTGAGGCTTTTGCCTCCAGCGATTGTCAGGCCGACCCGTGCTCCTGTACGGGTTGCTCCGCATGGGATTAGGTGGTTGAGACGGATTTGCTTGCGACGAGACGGAACGGCCTCGTCGCCTTTTTTAAGGAGATTGTTGAGATGAGTAAGGCGATATTGTCCCTTCAGTGGCATCTGACCACAAAATGCGAGCAGCGCTGCAGGCACTGCTACCTGTATACATCACCTGACGCCAAAAACGAGATTGAGGGGGAGAGAATGATGAATTACGCTTCCCTTATGTCCATTGTCGACAACCTAGTGTCCACCTGTCGCCGTATCGGCGCCGCCCCGCGTGTTTCGCTGACCGGTGGAAATCCGATACTGCACGGTCATTTCTGGAACCTTCTGTCCTATCTTCTCCAACAGGGAGTAATGGTGAGTATTCTCGGCAATCCGTTTGGTTTGACCGATGAAGTGGCGGCCAAGCTCTACTCTCTGGGAATACGGAAGTTTCAACTCTCTCTTGACGGAATGGAGGAGACCCATGATCGATTCAGGAAACCCGGTTCGTTTTCCGCAACAGTCGAGGCATGCGATGTTCTTCGCCGCAACAATATCGACGTAGCGATCATGTCGACCGTATCAAGGGCCAATGCCTCCGACATACCCGCCTTGATCGATAAGGTTGTGGATCTCGGGGTTCGGGCATATGCCTTTGCCCGGCATTGCCCAGGCGACGGGAATGCAAGCAATAGCTTCACCCCATCGGAATACAGGGAATTTCTTGCGACGGTTTGGGAGTCGTTCGGGCGCCGGGCCAATTCCGGGACCGAATTTATCCTAAAGGACCATCTTTGGAACCTGTTCCTGATGGAGCGTAAACTGTTCATTCCGCAGGATACGGACGGTGTTGTTGTTGACGGGTGCGGATTGGGCATCTCCCATATGACTGTCCTGGCTGATGGGAACGTTTACGCCTGTCGTCGGTTCAAGAGTCCGATCGGAAAGGTTCCGGAACAGAGCCTGTATGATATCTTCTTCGGGGAGGCTCTCGATCGTTACCGTGATTTTGACCGTTTGGAGAAATGTCGCGAATGTCCGTTGTTAAATTACTGCCGCGGGTGCATGGCCGTCACCCATTCCACGACCGGAAGGTGGGAGGCGGCCGATCCACAATGCTGGAGGTGATGGTCTAGTCCATCAATTAAATAGGCGACCCAACAACAGGATCGCCTTCTTTTGTCTATTGGGTCGCCAGGAACGTGACCGTGTCGCCCCGCTCTCCGAAGTAGTCGTGGTGGAACTCCTCGACCCGTCCGAACGTTTCCTCCAGCAGGGAACGGAATTCGGCGTAGGAGACGGCGATGCTGGGCTTGTCCTCCGGCCGGTACTCAACCCCGTCGTAAAGAACCGGCGTGATGACGCAGAGTACCGATCCCGCGTTCATCATCTCCTTGACGGTCTTCAGAAACCTGGACCTGTCCCGGACGAAAGCGACGGTCAGCTTGCAGAGGATCAGGTCGTACCGACCCTCGGCCAGTTCGGACCGGTCCAGACCGTCCAGGTCTCCCCGCGACAGCCGGTCCGAATCGATGGCCTTGTCGGCCATCTCCAAGGCGACGGAGGAGCAGTCCATCCCCCTGACGTCGGTGATCCCCGCAGCCGCCAGCTTGGCCAGGGAATCGCCGGTGCCGCACCCCAGGTCCAAGACCGTGGCCGGACGCCGTCCGGTCAAGGCCTCGATTCGTTCCAGCAGGCGGTTTAGGAACACCAAATTCAGCGGCTTGTAGGCCGCACCGCCTGTGTATAGCCCGTCCCACTTCTGGGATGGGGTTAGGTCGTTCGTCGGTAAGGTAGTCATAAATCAATGGCGTATACAGTAATTTGCCTTATTGAGTGCAGACTATCATAAACGCCCCGTGAAGTCATCTTTGAAAAATCCCCTTGACAGCCAAAACAATACCTGCTATAGTGGTATCTTGTGCCAGACGGACAAAGAGATCGAGGTTGACGACAGGATCCAGTAACGCGGTTATTTAGCCTGATAACGGACCTTGAAACCCTCATTGCGATGCCTGGAGAGATGCTCCCGAACGGAAGAGATGCGCAAGACGAAGCGGAAACAGGATCCAGTAACGCGGTTATTTAGCCTGATAACGGAACTTCATTCTCTCGAATAAAAAGACAGCCCTGGCCTTCGGACCGGGGCTGTTTTGTCTGTCCGTCTAGAGAAGACCGTCCAGGTATCTGTCCGGTAGACGCCCCAGTGGGCGATAATGGCATGTCCGCAGATACCCTGAAGTTTATCGTGCATCGACAGCTTGGCGATCAATTTCCTTGCTTTCCCTATTTCTTCGTCCAACTCCTGACCTTTCATCCTTTTTCTCCTTGTTTAAAAAACGCCTTCAGTTCGGACATGAAGGCGTTTTAACCCACCGGGACAGGAAATCAATCGCCGCCCCGATCACGAACCATTCCGCAACACCTCGGAATATCCCTTCAGCAGCTCGGAACTGGAACGGACCTTCCCGCCGGTCCCGACATTGAAGACCATCCGGCAGCCGATTTCGTTGCATACCGCCACCTCGGGAATGTTGTCCTGAAACCGGTCGCCGCCGTTGGCAAAAACGTCCGGCCTGACCTTTCTCAAGGCGCTGCAGATGCTCATGTCCTCCGTACCCGGTTCATGGTCGCTGATGACCACCTCATCAACCCACCTGATCGATTCGATGATTTCCTTCCTGTCCTCCTGCGGCATGAAGGGGTCCGTCCCCTTCTTGAGACGGATCCAATTGTCGTTGTTGACGATAACGACCAACCGGTCTCCGAGGGCCTTGGCCTCCCGGAACATCCGGACATGGCCGATGTGTATCGGGTCAAACCCGCCGCTGACCGCCACCGTAACCCCGTTCCCGTTCCCGTTTTTTTGAGTTTGCATAAGACCGTAACGTTAAGACTTTGATTTTCTGCGCGTTACCCCCCTTTTTTTCGTCTCCTTTCCTGACCACTTCCGGTCCCTCTCGTTCCGGTCAACGAACCAGGCGTCACCCACCATAGACCACCAGGAATCCGGGCTGGTCTTCAGCATGAACCCCACCAACCTCTTTGCCGGAACGGTCTTGAGCCGTTTCACGGCAATCCCGATCCATTCCCTGGCCTTGGTGTTTCCCTTCTCCTCCTCACCCCGCAGGGTGGCGATCCATTCCAGGGTGTCGGCGTCCTTCACCAACCGGGCCTCCGGGGTTTTCCGTTCGTGTTCCTCCTCGTAAAGATCGAGGATTTCCGGACCGAACGGGACGCTCCTGGAGATGTCGGTCACAGCCTCGGTTTCGTTCAGCCGCCCATAGCGTTGGTGCACATAGTTGTGGTCGGATGTCCGCCCCTCGCCGATGTCGTGAAAAAGCGCCATCAGGACCACCTTCATCCTGTCGACCCGCGGTTCCAGATGCGCCAGGGCATAGGCGATCATGGCCGTATGGAAAAGGTGTTCGGCCACCGACTGACGGCCGCTTCCCAAAAACCAAAGGCCGGACCGGGGGGTTTGGCTGTGGATGCCGGTCTCGTATATGAAATCGACGATTTGCCGGTAGGTATCGTTGTTTTTGGTCATATTGCCCTAAAGATTATCCCTCACGCCATTCGTTAGGTACGTTAACCATACTATAACGGGCCTGTTTTCCAAAACGGGAGGCAGGCGCTAAACCCCCTCTTCCAGGATCTGCGGGTAGCTTTTTACTGTTGATCTCCCGAAATCAAGCCCCAGAATTCCGGCCAATTCATCGATCTTCGGCTCATCCCCCTCAATTTCAACGAACGCCATCCCGTTCAGGGTATCCATTTCGATTGCCATGCCGTCCAGCTCCCAATGCTCCCGATTCTTGACGTATCGGAAAGACTCTCCGAACCCCAGGTTCTCCAGGATCGCCGTAACCGTCGGGATGTCGTCGACCGCCGTCTCGTATTCGTCCCGCAACTTATACCTGGCGTCCTCGGACGGTTTGGCCTTTACCGTCAGGCGGTTTCCCGAGCTTCCCTGCCGTTTCAGGCGCAGGGTACGGCCACTGGCCTTCAGCCTCCGGTCTGACGTGTCGAAAAACCAGTTCTCCTCCTCCCCTTTCCATGCCAGAACCGCCCCCAACCCGATCAGTTTGGACCGCACCGGTTCCAGATCGTCAACCGCAAATTTAAGCTCAAGTTCCCGGGACATGTTGTGTCGGTTATCCTTTACCCAATAACCGTAATCTTAAACCAATGCCGGACATGACGCAAAACGGCCCTTGACTTAAAACCTGTTCGTGAAATAAGATGTCCCTAAATACGGAAACCGAAAAAAACGGAGGAGACCAAAAAATGAATGGCATAATAAAGGTAAAAATGGTTCTTTGTCATGATGACCCGCCCTGTTCCGCCCCGTTGGCCAAAAAAGATAGCGGACGGTACTGCAAAAAATGCGGCCTGTATCCGGATACCCAAAGCGTCTGTCTCCGGGCATACTGCCCGGACTGTGACTGTCCGCTTCAAACCGACCATCGGCAAAGACTTCACTGTCCCCGATGCGGAAAAATTGCGGTAAAAGAATCCGACAAGTAAAAACGCCGAATATCTGGCTTATAAAAACCGCCCCGTTCCGGGAGCGGTTTTTTGCGGATTGGAACCCCCGACACCGGTCATTCAGCCGGCCTGTCCAGGAAACGGGCGGCCCTCTCCTGAAGGTCGGCTATGGTTTCGGCATCGACGGAGGTAATCGTTATTTGGACCCCATCCGTGATGTTGTCCACCCGGACATCCACGTTTTCGTTCCGTGGCCCGATCATGCCGCCCAACGGCCCCATGCCTTTCCCCTCACCGAAACGATCCGTGCCGCCAGAACGTCCCTGACCCCCCAATCGACCGGCCTTCATTTCCCCCATCTTGGCCTGTCTCTCCTCAACGGTCATGTCTTTCCAGGCCTCCATTTCCGCCTGCCGTGCGGCCCGGCATTCCTCTGTCTTGGCGTTCCACTCGTCCGTCCCCCTCTCCAGACCGTCCAGATCGCACCCTGCCTTAGACCCGCCGTGCGGACCGCGGAACCCTTCGGTCCCGAAGGCCCCGGCCGGCAAGGCGTTCAGGGCATATCCGCCAAGGCCGAACGAGACGACGGCAGCGGAAATAAGGCCAATTTTAGCTTTGGTGAACATAGATGTCTGTTAGTTATTTATGAACCATGGTTCCGGTGCCGCCCGTGTCCGGCAACACCTGTAATCAATACGAAAAAAGGGTGACCGCAGGTGCATCCGACGATCCTCCCAACGGAAATCGGATTGCCCATAGGGCTATCCCTCCCACGGCTCGTAAGACAGACGGTTGTATTCGCCAGTCTCGAACTCTGCGATCCCCTCCTCCTGCCAAAGCAGAAAATGGCTGAGTCCCAGATCCAGTGCCAGACGACTGCAGACCGTGCAGAAAGGACGGCCGGACTTCAGGATATCCCCATGGTCGTCGACCCTGGTGAAATACAGCTTAGCCCCGACGATCCGGTCCGAATGGTGCCATAGGGCATCGAGTGCGGCCCGCCACTCGGCGTGCATGCAGCAGGTCCGGTCGTATTTCGGCTTGCCCTCCCCGACCTGGGAATCGCACATCCGGTGCTTTTCCGAATCCAAAGGCGGGGCGTTATATCCTGCCCCGATGATTTCCTCGTCCTTCACGACCACGGCGCCGCACTTGGCCGAACGGCAGAGGGCCCTGCACGCCATGTCTGCCGCCGCATGCATCCAATGCTTAGCCTCATCTTCCCGCTCTCCAGTTAGGTATTCCATAGTGTGGTCAATCGTCATCGGATTCGTCCAATCAGCTTCGGACAGACATCCTCAATCCGCTGTCCGTTACGGAAGGCCTCGCCGAAATCCGATGTCCAGGATCCGACAATCGGGTAGACTCCGTCGCAATTGCAAAACATGATTTCGCCGCTCGGTCTCATGGTCAGGCGCATCGGACCGAGATAACCCAGACAGCGCTGTCCGCAGTCCCAGTCGGCCCGACCGGCGCGACCCATCGGGATAATGACGTCATCACCTTTTAGAGAATAGCCGTGCTCTTCAGCGATCCGGTTCATGCGCTCCTGATTTTGATACGGTCGATGAAAGACGGTCTGGCTGATGAAGACATTCAGGCAATTCCGTTCGGCAAAGTCGACGAAAGCTTCGGTCTCCGCCTGCGTCCGTGACCAGGATCCGTTGGTTATGGTGAAACGAGGTATAGATGGCGTCGTCAAGTCGATGATCTTCTGATACCGATCATAATCGGCGGATATCTCCCCGCCGTAGAAGCCGAAGGAATTGATCCGGTTCAGGTCGATAGTGGCGACGAATTCCTTGGCCCGATTGAAATCCAGGACCGACTCATTTTCCGGAGCGGCCTCGTACATGCAGTGGGCGCAGGACAAGTTGCACTTCAGGCTAGGCATGAAGCTGAAATCCACGGCCTTTTCCGATTCTGTCTTGATTACGACCATATGCTCTTGGCTATTCCATCACCTCCGCATGTTTACGGTGATTGACCAGCAAGGTCTTCTTCCCTTCCGGCGTCTCCGCAATCAGAAAAACGGTGGCCGCCAGATGTTTGTCTCCTTCCCTGACTTCAGGATTGCCCATAGTCTAAAGCAAGAAATGTCTTTGGTAATGTTTAAAATATATTCTACCGAATTGACGATGATTTGGCAAACTCACGACATGACGATCGTTTTTATGTCCCTGACCGTCAGCCAAGCGGCAGCGTTGCCAAATCCCCTCTTGTCTATCCAAAACGGCTTTGCGACGGCTTTCGGCGAACGGAGTCGGAGAAGAACGCAATACTTCGGTTGCCTGCTCCATGTTTTCGGATCCCTATTCACAGGGCAAATCTCCTTGCCGTCCCCCTTCGCTGCCGCTGCGGGGGACTCTCCGCTCTCGCCCTGCCTGATTGCGGTTTATTTGCCATGACAATGCTTGTACTTAACCGGTGTCCCGTCCTGTTTCTTCGCTCCGCACGGGCAGGGGTCGTTGCGGCCGACCTTGGGATCGGCTGGCCGGACGGAAACCTTGGCCTCACCGCCCTTGGACGGGGCGGAGTAGGTGACGTTCTGCCGCTCGATCATCGACGGCGCCGCCTGCGGCCGCTTCTGTACCCCAAGCTTGAGTACCGCATAGGCCACCCGCTGGCCGATGGCCTGGATCAGCTCGTGAAACATCCTGAAGGCCTCCTTCTTGTATTCGATGAGCGGATCGCGCTGGCCGTAGGAACGGAGCCCAATGCCGGTCCGCAGGTGCTCCATGGCGTCCAGGTGATCGATCCACAGGCTGTCGATCGAGCGGAGCATCAGCACCCGCACCCCTTCGGCATACGCCCCGGGACGGTTAAGGGCCTGGTCGACATCGGCCGCCAGCTCATCGTAGGCCCGGCCGGCATACTCCATGAGATAGGTCAGTATGTCGCCGCGGGACTGGGCATCGGCCCGGGCATCACCGGCCTCATGCCGGATTGCCTTCAGCTTTTCCAAGGAATCGGCCGGCAGCGGAACGATCGTCTTGGCCACCTCCCATATCTCCCGCATGTTCCAGGCTGCCTCGTCCTCCGAAGCGGTATGGAAACGGACCACCCGCTCCAGCTCGGCCTCGATCGTCTCCAGGACCTTCTCCCGAACCGATTCCGGACGGTCCGGAGGGATATCGACGATCTCGTTCCGCCTGCGGTAAACGACCTGCCGGTGCTTGTTGAGGACATCGTCATACTCCAGGACGTGCTTGCGCATGTCGAAATGGTCACCCTCCACCTTCCTTTGGGCGGAAGCGATCGACTTGCTGACCATCTTGCTCTCGATCGGCATGTCTTCCGGGATCTTGAACGTCTCCATCATCCCCTTCATCCGATCCGAACCGAATATCCGCATCAGGTCATCCTCCACGGACAGGAAGAAACGGGTCAGGCCGGGATCCCCCTGCCGTCCGCAGCGTCCGCGCAGCTGGTTGTCTATGCGGCGGGACTCGTGCCTCTCCGTTCCGATCACCATCAGCCCGCCCAGATTCCTGACCCTCTCGGCATCTCCCGGAACCGGGGGGTTACCGCCCAGCTTGATGTCCACGCCGCGACCGGCCATGTTGGTGGCGACCGTCACCGCACCCAACCTTCCGGCCTGGGCTATGGTCTCCCCCTCACCCTCATGGTTCTTGGCGTTCAGTAGCTTGAAGGGCACCCCCTCCCGCCTAAGCAACTCGCCCAGTATCTCGTTCTGCTCGATGGAGATGGTGCCGACCAGGACCGGCTGTCCGGTCTCGTGCCGATCCCTGATCTCCCGAACCACGGCCTGATACTTGCCGTTGACGGTCCTATAGACCAGGTCCGGCAGGTCGGTCCGTTTCGGATCCCGGTTGGTCGGGATGACCGTGACATCCATGTCGTATATCTTGGAGAACTCCTCGGCCTCGGTGGCGGCCGTTCCGGTCATGCCGGCCAGTTTCGCGTACATCCGGAAATAGTTCTGGAAGGTAATGGTGGCGAGCGTCCGGCTTTCCCGCTGTATCTTCACGCCCTCCTTCGCCTCGATGGCCTGGTGAAGCCCCTCGGAATAGCGGCGGCCGTGCATCAGCCGACCGGTAAACTCGTCCACAATGATCACCTCACCGTCGCGCACGACATAGTTGCGGTCCCGCCGGTAAAGCTCCCTGGCCTTCAGGGCGGACTCGATGTGGTGGACGGTCGTGACTCCGGCCTCCTCATAGATGTTGCCGACGTTCAGCATCCCCTCCAGTTTGGAGATCCCCGCCTCGGTCAGGGAAACGGCGTGCATCTTCTCGTCGATGTTGTAGTCCTCGTCCACCACCAATTTCCCCACCATCTCCGCGAAACGATAGTAGGAATCCGCGGCCTCCTCGGCCGGAGCGGAAATTATGAGTGGGGTCCGGGCCTCATCGATCAGGATGGAATCCACCTCATCGATAATGGCGTAGTTCAGCGGCCGCTGGGACCGCTGGTCCGGATGCATCACCATGTTGTCGCGCAGGTAGTCGAACCCGAACTCGTTGTTCGTGCCGTAGGTGATGTCCGCGGCATAGGCATCCCGCCTTTCCACCGGACGCAAAAAGTCGTTCTGAACCTTGAAGGAACCGGTCTCGTCCCGCTCCCGATCGGTCTCCCCGCCCTCTTCCTTGGCGCTGGCCGCCGCCAGATCGCCGACGGTCAGCTCTGCCGTATTCTCCGGCACCTGCCAGGTCGGGTCATAGACGAAAGCCGTCATGTGGTTGATGCAGGCCGTGGTGAGTCCCAAGGCGTGATAGACCTGTCCCATCCAGGCGGCGTCGCGGCGGGAGAGGTAATCGTTGACCGTCACCACATGGACCCCCTTTCCCTCCAGGCCGTTCAGGTAAACCGCCAGGGTGGAGGTCAGGGTCTTGCCCTCACCGGTCCGCATTTCGGCGATCTGACCGCGGTGCAGGGCAATGCCGCCCATCAGCTGGACGTCAAAATGCCGCTGTCCCAAAGTCCGCTTGGCCGCCTCCCGGCACAGAGCGAACGCCTCGGGCAGGACCTGATCCAGTGTGGCCTCCCCGGCCCGAACCCGATCGCGCAGCCCAAGGCTGACTTCCCGAATTTCCGGATCGGACAGCTTTTCGTATTTCTTTTCCAGGACGTTAATGTCCTCCACGATCGGCTGCATGCCTTTCAGGACGCGCTCGTTCGGATCGCCGAAAATTTTGGTGAGTACGGACATAGGAATTCTGTCATCCCCGCATAAACGAGGCCTTAAAATCAAAGATTATTATAGTGGTTTTGCCGGGCAAAGGCCAACAGGGGTTTTCCACCGTTGGGCCCCTAAATCCCGACGGCCGTTTGATTCCTAAATCACTCCTCCGCCATCATCCTCGCTTCGCCCAGACTCCGAAGTACACCGCCCCCTATGGGGGACTTAAGAGGAAAAACATTAATTTTAAAACTATCCTATACATAATCATCTAAATTAATAAGATTATTCTAGGATAGATTTACGATTGACCAGAATCAAAATAAGTCCCCCACAGGGGGTTTAGGGGCTTTACCCAACAAAAACCGCCGAATAATCTCCGGCGGCCGAAAAGGTGCGCAACAATATTTTAAAATCAGTCATTAAGACGGAAAGAGTACGGCTTCACCAGACCTAGTTTGATCATGCTATCCAGACACCAATCGACATCACAGATATCCAATCCTGTATCGTTTTGCAGTTCCTGAATTGTTCTGGTCGGATTCGCCTTAAAGGCAGCGTAGACAAGGCTCTCTTTATCGTTCAGACCGTCGTCTTTCCCAATGCGTAAAATAATCTTACCGTCTTTTTCATAGACGATACGAGACTTCAAGGCGTAATTAAGCGCTCTTTCAGTCTCCCATCGCTCGGCTTCAAACCGAATGCACATCGTATTCAACAGTTCCTCACGATCCGCCGAAAAGGTCCCGTCACTATCAAGAGATCCCAATTGGGAGGCGACGCCCGCCAGACCAATACCTCTCTTTGCCATGCTTTCCTCCTTGGTAAAGTTCTATAATTAAAAGCATACCTTAACTAAAAACGTCCGTCAAATCATGCCGATTCGACTAAACGTCAAACCAAAACCCGCCGGGTTTTCCGGCGGGTTTGGCCCATAACGACGGTTTTGGCCAACCCATGGCCTAATCACGGCGGCGACCGTCGAAACTCTCCTTATATTCCACTATCTCCCGATCCGCCTTGTCCCGGGCATTGACGATCGCCTGATACAGGTCATCCTGGACATCATCGACCTGAATCGTCTTTCCGGGCAAGATCACATGAATCTCGCAACGGAAGACATCACCCTTATTGTGGTGATTCGTGGTCTTGCCGACCTCCACCTCCAGGCTGGCGGCCTCACCGAAACGCTCCAGCTTCGGTTCCAGCTTGGACAGCTTGGATTCGACATAATTGCGGATGGCCTCGGTCATCTCCATGTTGGTTCCCTGAATCTTGGTGATTTTCATATTTTTATTCGGGCGGGCCGACAATTCGGTCCATGTGCCGTTTAATTATTTGATTGATGCTTGTGCGCCGCATCGCGGGCGGGCACGGGGCGCACCGGACCGTCGCGGGCCGTCGCCGCATCGCGGGCGGGCACGGGGCGCACCGGACCGTCGCGGGCCGTCGCCGCATTGCGGGCGGGCACGGGGGCCCACCCCTATCATGTTAAGTATATGTCAAAATTATCAAAACCCGACGTATTCGATCTCGTCCTCCAATAATATTATACCATGGGTCATGTCCCGGACCCTCATCCTGACGGCCGCGGTCAGGGCAATGACATCCGAGGCGGTGCCGGTCCCATCGTTGACGATGAAATTCCCGTGTTTCTCCGAAACGAATCCCCCGCCGATTCTCATTCCCTTGAGCTGCGCCCGATCGATGATCCATCCGGTCGGCACGGCCCCGGTCGGCGTTCTGGGAACGGCCTCTTCAGGAGCAAGACCCAACCCCTCCCTGACAATTACTATTTCCCCCTCGTTTTTTGGAAGCCAATTCTTGAAGGCGCATCCGGCGGTCAGCCCGGAAACCGGCTGGGCCGTAGTCTTTTTCTCCAGAAACCCCCGCATTTTCTTCCGACAGGCTTCGGCCTCCCCGATCGTCAGCCGAAATTTGGCTGACAATATGACCGTTCCCGGCAATCGCTTAAAGGCACTGTCCCGGTATCCGAACAGGCAATCGCGGTTTTCCATGATCCTCGCTTCCCCCCCTGGGGTCAACACCGAAACCGACTCCAGGCTGTCCTTCACCTCACTGCCGAACATCCCGGCATTGCCGCGAATGGCGCCGCCGACGGTCCCCGGCAAGCCGATCATCCACTCCAGGCCGGAAAGGCCGGCCTCCGCCGTCTCCCTGGCCAGGCGACCGCTTGGCGTTCCGGCTCCCGCCGTCACCACCGGACCGTCAACCGACACCGACGAGTTCACCATCCGAATCGTCAGCCCCCTGATGCCGTCGTCGCTGACGAGCAGGTTGGAACCGCCGCCAAGGACATGGTACGGCAACCCCAAGTCCCGACAGGCGGCGATCGCCCTAACCGCCTCCTCGTCCGTCTTGGCCTCAAAATAATATTCGGCCGGACCGCCAATCCGAAAGGTGGTGAAAGGCGCCAACGGCACCCCTTCCCGCATCTCCGGCGCTATCGCCTTTCGCAGTTCGTCTATCAATGGCATAGGCATTCGTCTGACCGATTAGGGTCTTACCAGATTTTCGGCAATCTTGTATATATCCCCGGCCCCCATGACAATGACGACATCCCCCGGCCGTATCCGCTCCCGAAGCGCCGATTCGGCCGCCGGAAGGTCGGGAACGAAAATGAACATGCCTGCGGCTTCGGAAGGCACGGCGCAGGGGCGACTTAACAGCGCCCCCAACAAATCGGCGGAGCTGATCCTGACTCCAGGCTCCTCCCGCCCGGCGACATCGAAAATCTCCACCAGGACCAACTCGTCCGGTTGGGTCAGGGACATGACGAAATCATTGAACAGCGACCTTGTACGGTTGCGGTGATGGGGCTGGAAACAGAGCAACACCCTCTGGCCGGGAAAGAACTCCCGGGCTGCCCGGACCGTTTCCCTGACGGCCGTAGGGGTATGGCCGTAGTCGGAGACGATTTCCGACCCGTTGAACTTCCCCAGACGCTGGAAACGGCGCCAAACCCCCGTAAAACCGGCTAAAGTACGGCGCAGGTCATCGGGAGAGGCACCCGATTCCAAAGCCGCCGCCAACGCAGCCAGGGCATTCATGGCATTATAGCGGCCGGGAATCCTAACCACGAACGTTCCCAAGCTCTCCCCCCGTCTGTTCAGGGAAAAACTCTGGGAACCGGCCTTAGTAGTCAAATCAACCGCCCGGTAATCGGCCGGCTTCTCGATTCCGTAGGTGACGGTGTTGGCCGGCAGCCGCAAACCGGCGACGTTCGGGTCATCGGCATTGACGATGGCCTGCCCGTCTTGGGGCAACCGATCCAGGTATTTCTGGAAAGTTTCCCTGATGTGATCCAAGTCGCGGTAGAAATCCAGGTGATCCTCCTCGATATTGGTGAGGACGATCGTCTGGGGCGCCATCTTCAGCATGTTGGCCCGATATTCGCAGGCCTCGGCCACCAGCAGGTCACCTTTCCCCAAGCGGAGATTCCCGTCCTCAAAGGAAGACAGGCGCGAGCCGACCACGACCGTCGGATCCATTCCCGCCTCGGCCAGCATCAGGCCCAGAAGGGCAGTGGTGGTGCTTTTTCCGTTGGTGCCGGAAACGGCTATTGTCCGGTATTCACGGCTCAACTGCCCCAAAAAATCGAAATAGCTAAGCTCGACCAATCCCCTTTTCCGGGCCTCGACCCGTTCAGGATTGTCCTTTGGCACGGCCGAGGAAAAAATCACCGCCTCGGCTTCAGGAGGCAGATTCCCTGCCCCCTGGCCGATGGCGACCTTCACGCCCAAAGCCCCCAGTTCGGCCGTCGCCTCGTTCGCCGCCAGATCCGATCCGGTCACGGTCTTTCCCCGGTGGACAAGGAGCTTGGCCGCGGCCGAAAGCCCGATCCCCCCGGCCCCGACGACGTGGATGTTTTTCAGATTCTTGAGCGGTTGCATAACGGTTTGATTTTAGCATTAAAAACCGTTTCTGTCATCCAAAAAAGGTACGAAAAATAGGCCGAAAACACAAAAACGACCAAAAATACCCCTATTCCATCACCACATTCTCACCATCAGGAATGCCGCCAAGACGGAAAAAAGGACGGCTCCAACCGACCCGGAATCCTTCCTGACGACCTTGGCCACAAACGGTTGGGCCGTCAGGACCAGCGCCAGTGACAGGCCCAACAGGCCGGTATCCGGGGACACCATCGGTATCTCGCAAATGACGGCAACGGCAAGCGCATCCAACAAAAGGATCGTCAGGGCAATGCACGTTCCGCCGATAACGGCAGCCAGCAACCGACCGGGGCCATGATCCAACCAACGGCCACGAGCCCTGACGAAAGCGTGTGCGGCAAAAACAATCGCCAACGGCAAAATGACGGCGAAAACCCTTGGGCTGAACAGGAACGACGGCACCAAAACGATCGCCAACAGGGCCATGACATGTGCGCCCTTGATCTCAGGGAACCTTGCCTTACGACACCGCAGACCGAAAACAACGACGGAAGAGAATAAAACGGCCAACCACAATCCCGGGGAGGGCCGATGCCTAAGGAGAATCGGGCCAACAAAAAAAGCGGCGGCCACGATCAGCGGGATATCGACACCTCCTTGACCGGGGTCAATTTTATTGTTGTCGGGCATATGTAATTACCAAGACACTATAATGCAACTCCATTTGATAAAAAAGCTCTCCCGATGAAGATACCCGGAGACCAAAATAGCTCGAGATGGCTACGGATTGACCCATCCCCCACCGGCTCATTTCGTCATCAAGACCGTCGATTTAACTATCTTATCAATCAGCCGACGATCATCACCCTCATAGACATCCGAAGAGTAGATGTAGGACTTTCCGGACGCACTAATGACAAACCAAACGGAATTGAGGTCACCCATGGTGGTTCCCTCGCATCTTACTGCCTCAAGATGTCCGGCTATCCTTATTCTTCCCGTCTCCTTGCGCTCGCCACACGATTCGCCGTCGGCGATACCGTCACTGACCACCAACCTTAACCACACGGGAACGCCTCCGGAACCGGAAATGCCGTCGGTAGATGCGAGAGATTGGAGATATTCCTGTTTCCCGATATCATAGACGAAAAAATCGCCCTGAAAGTCAGAATGCCCCGCATGAGATTCCACAGCAAAGCCATTAGGGTATCTAAAACCAACGTTACGATCATTATCTTGATACACGCTGTCCAAAACGAAAAAGTCTCTCGCCAAAATCAAAATTCCATACGAAACGACGCAGGCGAAAACGACGACAAACAACGAAACTGTCCGACGAGATGATTTTTTGGAAATATTTTTTTTCATATAGTTACAAAACGGTATTAAATTGGGGTCACCCATAGACAGGCGACCCCATAAATTATACATCTTCCGAATTTCGAGTCATGTCACAAAGAGCAAGACGATACTGTGGAACTGGTGTCATGGTAGCCGCAGCTCCCCGCACCTAACCCAACAGGTAAGTCCGAAAAGCTGCCTGACACGGAAGCGGCTCCCCTTACGCCGGAATTCTGCCATTGGAAATGCAGGTGATCGCCGCAACCATTCTTGCTCCCGGAGCTGTTCCCGGTTGCCCCCTCATCGGCCAACCAACACCCTTGCGCAACAGGATTGCATCCGGTCACCCTATAATTGGTATTTTCGAGATGAGCATAGAAAGTGTAACGTCCGTCGCTATGATAAATCATCACGTAATTTCCCCAGCCGCCGTTACATGAGCACGGGTTGGCATAAATTGAACATCCAACGGTATCAATCGCATTGCACGACACAGAAGACGATCCGCTAGATATGGTACCGCTGGCCGAAGCCACGATTTCATCGTATCCGGAGCGATACACCTGAAAATCAACGGCATACTGCATTGAACCGCCAAGGGAATGAGAAGATACCTGACAACCGCCTCCATAAGCCGCACCCACCTGGGTTATTGAGGTGTCTTCATAGGCATGCATCGGCATCTTGTAGGATACGGCGCTCCTAGAGCTGACCTCAACAGGGGTAGTTATCCCATTGCTGACGAACAATCTCATTTTATCAGAATCGAAATTGACGAACCCCACGCCGTTGCGACTCATGTGACGAATCTGATCGGCCCTGAAGTGGCTGATACCCGAGTGTTCTGCTGACTTACCGTACATACCCACAACACCGCCAAGCAGTCCCTTAGGAAATCGAATGAATGTGCCGTTTTTTAGCCTAACGGAGAATTCCTTTTTTCCTTCGGTCAGGAAAAAATTACTGGACAGGAAGAATGTGGCCGGGAGAGACAACCCCGATGGGGAAATCGGTACATGCCTAAAGCTGCATGTACCATCCCCCATGTCTGCGGCATCCAACACACAAGCCTCCACCCCAAGTCCGTCATCGCTCCATATGAAGTTATCCGGTACAAGACCATCGACAGAAAAAATGATCTCCGACGCTTTTTCCCTAACATTGTATAAAGTCAGTCCAGATCCCCCTAAACCAGTAAAGCCAAAAACGATGACTTCGGGATCAACAGGGCTCCATACAGCATTGATGATCACGCAACCTGGCTGATATACGGTCACCAATTCGCCTCTCACATTTTCAATCACCAACAAACCAGACGGCGATAACTCGTCAATGTTTTTCCCTAAGGAGTCCTCCAGCGTGATGCTGGCGTTTCCGCCGCCATAATTTAAGGCAAGAGGCGTATAGGCAATCAATGTCCTATCGGAGTTTGTTCCCGAAAAAGACAGCACCGGCATTTTCGTCTCAATTTCGTTGACAATGGCACTGCCTCTATCGTCAAACGATATTTGGTATGCCAAACGGTCAAAACCAATTGGGATAGAATTCTCAACAATTGCGAAAGTACCCCGATCCGTCTCATGATTCGAGAGGTCTTCTTCGCACCCAATGTAGAAAGTCGAACACAGTACCAAAACAACCACGGCCGATACGGCCCCTCTTTCCGCTGTCTTTCCCATGACAGTCCCCTTCCGGTTCCCTGGCTATTGTCGGATAATTCCGCACTTGTTTTCAAGGAACCACCGGAACCGTACCATGGGGGGGGTAAAATGCGTCAAGTTTTTGTCAAAATATGTTATTTTCCCCTCAAATCACCGGCTTCCTCCCTACCGTCACCAGGTTTCCGTCCCCCTGCCGGCGGCGTTCGCCGGAACGGCGGTTCTCCACGACGTCGAAACCGGTTTGGCGGCAGAGGCGGGACAGTTCGCCGAGGGTAAAGGCATGATAGAATCGGTTGGCCCTAACCTGGCCGCTGCGGGTCCAGGGCATCATGACGTCGGTCCAATCCAAATCGGACCGCCCAATGGCCTTCAGGATGATGTTGCGGGCAACGAAACGGAGGCGGCGGTCAATGCGCCACAGGTCCCAGTTGGTCATGAGCAGCCAACCGCCCGGTTTCAGGACCCGACGGATCTCCCCCATCGCCTGAAGGCGATAGCGGACCGAGGGGATGTGATGGAGGGAGGCAATCGCCAAAACCGCATCGAAAGAACCGTCTTCATACGGCAAAGTCAACATGGAACCGACCCTAAAATTGACCAGTGGGTCGGGGTATTCCTTCCTGGCTCGGGCAATCAAACCCTCGGAAACGTCCAGACCCTCATAATCAACGGCCAGATCGACAAAAAGCCTCAGGGCCCGACCGCTGCCGCACCCCAAATCCAGCACCCGATCCCCGTTCCTGATACGCCGAATGAAGGGCTCGATTTCCGGCCACCAGATACGGTCACGGGTAGCGCCAAACTCGGCGGCAATGGTATTGTATCCGTCGTGGACCGATTCCAGTATTTTATCGGCTATGGACTCTTTCATGATTTTGACTTGCCGGTTTCCGCCGTCCCGACCCCCAAACCCCCTCCCTCCGGGATACTTACGCCTGAAGGGGGCTTATGCGGAAGGAATAATTTATGAAATATCGTCACGGCTTGCCTGCCATAAACAAACCCCTTCCTCATAAGTCCCCCTGCCAGGGGGATTTGGGGGGGCGGCCAGGCATTGCCACCCGCATAATTGAAGCATTTATTGACGAAGGCGTCCAAACCCGGGACGGACTTTTTGCCGTAGCCCGACGGCTGTCCAGGGGACAGTCCCGTTTGCCCAACATCGCCGATTTACGCGCCGCTTACCTGAAAAGAGTTGACGAGAAACCGGACACGGCAAACCCTATCCTGGACCGGATGCTCCGCCGCCGCGATGTCCGCTCCCTTTCCGGCGTGGCCATCGTGACGGTCCTGACCAAGCCCTGGCCCTGTCCGGGACAGTGCGCCTACTGCCCGAACGAGGTCAAGATGCCGAAAAGCTACCTGTCCAACGAGCCGGCGGCCATGCGCGCCCTGTCCCTGAAATTCGACCCGTGGCTTCAGGTCACCCGCCGGCTGGAGGCCCTGACCATGAACGGCCATCCGAACGACAAGATCGAGCTGATCGTGAAGGGCGGCACCTGGTCCTCCTACCGAACCGGATACCAGGACTGGTTCATCAGGCGCTGTTTCGATGCGGCCAACGATTTTGGCCGAAAACGCCGACAGGCCGCCCGAACCCTGAAACAGTCGCAGGGGGCAAACGAGACCGCCGGACACCGGATAATCGGCCTGACGCTGGAGACCAGGCCGGATTGCGTCACCCCAAAGGAAATCCGACGGCTGCGACACCTGGGATGCACCCGGGTGGAAATGGGGGTACAGTCGCTGGATGACGACATCCTGAAATCCTGCCGCCGCGGACACGGCCAATCCGAAACCGCCCGGGCCACCAAACTGCTGAAAGAATCCGGGTTCAAGGTCGATTACCACCTGATGCCCCAACTCCCCGGCGCTTCCCCGGCCTCTGACCTCGATTCGATGCATCAGGTCTTCTCTGATCCGAGGTTCAGGCCGGACATGGTCAAGATCTATCCCTGTGTCGTAATCAAAAACACCGCCCTCTACGACTGGTGGGAATCGGGGGAATACCGGCCCTATCCGACCGGTCGGCTGGTCGATGTCCTGATCCGGTTCAAGTCCGAAATCCCCCGCTATTGCCGCATCTCCCGCCTGGCACGGGACATCCCCTCCACCTCAATCATTGCCGGAAACGCCGTCACCAACCTCCGCCAGGTCATAGGGGAGGAAATGAAGCGGCGGAAAATGACCTGCCGCTGTCTCCGTTGCCGGGAAATCGGCCATGTCTCAAAAGACAATCCCCGCCTGGCCGACCTGAAACCGAAACTGTTCGTCGACCGCTACGAGTCCTCCGGCGGACAGGAGCTGTTCTTGAGCTTCGAGGACTCCAAGCGCCGGGCCGTCTTCGCCTTCTGCCGCCTGCGCCTGCCGAACAATAATCCTGATCAGGATGTGGGGGAAATCAGGAAACTTCTGCCGGAAATAAAAAACGCCGCATTTGTCCGTGAACTCCACACTTACGGCAATTTGGTGTCCATCGGAACGAAAAACAGGCAGGCCAGCCAACATAAGGGTTTAGGGGCGAAACTGATGGCCGAGGCCGAACGGCAGGCCAAGAGGGCCGGATTCCGGAAACTGGCCGTCATCTCCGGCATTGGCGTCCGGGACTACTACCGCAAGCTCGGATACCGGCTGAATGGGACCTACATGACGAAATCCCTGCAACATCCGGTTCCCGCAAAAAACGAAACGCAGTAACGGGACAGGCGCTCGGGTATGGTGTAGAATTACGGCAGAACCTTTAGCCGCCAACCGGGGCAGGAGGAAAACGTGCCGGAAAACCCCAACGGAAAAACCGGACCGAGACGGTCGGTCCTGATCGCCAACGGCTTCTTCCCGATTCCCCCGTTCGGATTGCCGAGCGGGAAATGCCTTGAGGCCTACCGCCGGTCGGGATTCAACACGCATAAGATGGCCTGGAGTTTCTCCGGCATGACGGATGTTACGGCCTATGCCCAGAGGATATCCGACCGGGCAAAAGAGATATGCCGCCGGACGAACCGACCGGAAGAGAGGATCGTTCTTGTCGGATGGAGCCTGGGCGGCATCGCCGCCTTCTATGCCCTCAAACGACTGGGGCTGAACCGTTTCGCAAACCGTTTCGTTTCCTTCGGTGCGCCGTTCGGGGGCAGCGACCTGGCCTATACCGGCCTGCCGACGGTCATCTACTCGCTGGTGGGAAGTCAGATTCGCCCGAACGGTCCATTCCTGACCGACCTTATTTCCGGCGGCCTGCCGAACGGGGTGCGTTGCCTTTCGATCGGCGGCCGAAACGACGCGATCTGTCCGGCGGACTCGGCCCAGCTGCCGGGGGCGGAAAACATCACGGCGGATTTCAGCCACTCCAGCTTCCTTTTCAACCGTCGGCTCCATGCCCTGATCGCCGAAAACCTGCCGTAGCGAGGGCCCCTTCTTGGCCGCACCATCATCCGTGCGGCCTTTTCTTGACCCAAAAAACCGGTCGCCGAGAAAGGCGACCGGTTCTATAAAAATCCCTACTTAGGTCAACTTGACCAATAAACGACCGTAATTGATCCTGGATGGGGCGTGACGCTTACCCATCACCCTACCCGCCCGACGCAAAACGTCGTCGTAATCTTTCGGGTCAACGCCGTATCGGCCGACAATATCCGATTTGTTCAGTCCTAACTCGAAACAACACAGGATCATGTCGATGACGGCATAAGAAACCCCGATCTCCCCCTCATCGGTCTGACCTGACCAAAGTTCAGCGGAAGGGGCCCGATCCAAAACGCTGTCCGGCAACCCCAGATGTGCGGCAATCTGGAAGACCTCCGTTTTCCAAAGGCTCTGAATCGGTTCGACGTTGGATATGTTATCCCCGCCGATGGTGAAGTAGGCCATGACCTGTTCGGTCCGGTTTTCCGTACCGACCGCCAGGGCCCCAAGGCTCGTTCCGGCATCCATCAGGACGGACATCCTGATCCGGGCCGCCAGGTTACCGATCCGCAGGCCCTTCTCCCTGTCGTCCCTTACCGGAAAAGCCGGCTCCATTCCCGTCCAGGCCTTCTCCACCGCCCGGGTGACATCTACGGTCTTCAGGTTGGAATCCGGCAAGCCGACGGAATCAGCGACTTCAGACGCAACCCCCATACTCTCGGCATTGAGGTCACGGAAAGGCATCCGAATGGCAACGACTTTTTCCGGTCCAAGGGCCCTGACCGCCAAGGCCAGGGAAACGGCCGAATCCAAGCCGCCGGATAGGGCCACAACCGCAGTTCCGTAACCGGACTGGCGGAAGAACTCCTCCAGACTCCCGGCTAGGGTGTCGGCCATCTGACCCAATTCGTCCGGGTCGTGCCGCAAAAACTCCGGTAATTTTCCAATTTCAATGTACATGTCTCACCTTCCCTTTCTTTTGCTGGAAATTAACCATGTTTTGCCCCTTCCGTCAATTTCCGACGGATCCAAACCTAAATTTTGCGGATAAGCTGGGTATCTTCTGAAGACAGGACCGGATTGCCGTAAAGGCGGGTTTCGGCTAACATTAACTGGCCGACGAATCCCGTCGCGAATTTCCCTATGGATCAGCCGAAAATACCGCCAAACAGCGTTGAGACCGAACAGTGCCTGCTCGGATCCATTCTCATAGAGAAGGATTCGATCCTTAGGGTAGCCGACCTGATCCATGCCGACGACTTCTACCGCCAGGCCAACGGGGACATCTTCCAGGCCATGCTCGACCTTTTTGCCAAGCGCGAACCGATTGACATCACCACGCTCTCCAACCGCCTGCTGGAAAAAGAACAACTGGAGGCGGTCGGCGGACGGTCCTACCTGATCTCCCTGACAAGCCTCGTGCCGACTGCGGCGCACATCGTAAGCTACGCCACCACGGTCCAAAAAAAGGCCACCCTCCGCCGGCTGCTTTCCGCTGCCTCGGAAATCACTGCCCTGGGGTATGAGGAGGCCGATGAGGTCACGGAAATCCTGGATCGGGCCGAACAGAAACTTTTCGGAGTTTCCCAGAAATACCTGACCAAGAACTTCACCCCCATCAAGGATGCCCTTGACGATGCCTTTGACCGTATCGACCGCCTGCATCAGGAGAGGGGCAAGCTGCGGGGAATCCCCACCGGCTATCCGGACCTGGACGACCGGCTTGGGGGACTGCAGCGCTCGGACCTGGTCATCCTGGCCGCCCGTCCGTCGGTCGGAAAGACCTCCCTGGCCCTGGATATCGCCCGACAGAGTGCGGTCAAGCACAAGATCACGGTCGGGATATTTTCCCTGGAAATGAGCAAGGATCAGCTGGTGGACCGCATGATATGTGCCGAGGCAGGCGTTGACCTGTGGCGGATGCGGACCGGTCGGCTTTCGGACAAGGGCGATAACGGGGACTTTGCCCGAATCGGCCATGCCTTGGGCCAGCTCTCGGAGGCCCCCATCTTCATAGACGACACGGCCAACATGAACATAACCGAGATCCGCACCAAGGCCAGGCGCCTGCAGATGGACCATGGCCTGGGTCTCCTGATCATCGACTATCTCCAGCTGATGGAATCCCGTCAGGGAAACCGCCGCTCGGATAACCGCGTCCAGGAAGTGGCGGAAATCACCAGGGCCCTGAAGGGCCTGGCCCGCGAGCTGAACATACCGGTCATGGCCCTGTCCCAGCTTTCCCGAACTACGGAAAACGAGAAACCGGCCATCCCGAAACTATCCCACCTGAGGGAATCCGGTTCGATCGAGCAGGATGCCGATGTGGTAATGTTCATCTACCGGAAGGCCGCTGACCGAAACTACCGGTTGGACGACATTTCCATGGAGGAAAGGCACCGGGCGGAGATCCACATCGCCAAGCACCGCAACGGCCCGACCGGACAGGTCAACATGTTCTTCGACGAGCAGCGGGCCTGTTTCCGAAGCCTGGACAAGGGCAGCGGCCGGTCCGCAGCCGCCCAAGAACCGGCCATGGCCATGACGGCCCAAAAAACGCCATAAACCACGATTAAGGACAAGAAATATGTTCAATAAGCTCAAACAGTATAAAGACCTCCGGGACAAGGCAAAAAGCCTGCAGTCGGTCCTGGCCGCCGAGACATTCGAGGGAACCGGCGCCTGGGGAAAGGTAAAAATCACCGTTGACGGAAACCAAAAAGTCCAGAAGGTGGAAATCGACCCCGGTCTCCTCTCCCCTTCGGAAAAAACCAGGTTGGAGGACGGGGTAAAGGATGCCCTGGCTGATGCCACCAAAAAGGCCCAGAAGACGATCGTCGAAAAGATGCGGGAGAGCGGCGACTTCAAGATTCCCGGCCTGACGGACTGATGAATCGGAAGGCTGGGGGAGGCCGCCGTTCGGCTGGCCTTTCGCCGACTTACATATGCCGAAATTTCCCGAACCAATAGAGCGGCTGATGGCCGAATTGGGGCGATTGCCCGGCGTGGGCCCGAAAACGGCCGAACGCTACGCCTTTACGCTTCTCAAGCGGACGCCGAACGAACGGGACCGCCTGGCCAAGGCGATCGTCGAGGCCGGCAACACCCTGCTTACCTGCTCCACCTGCCGCAACTGGACCGTTTCCGATCCCTGCCCCATCTGTTCCGATCCGCACCGAAACCGCCAGACCGTCTGCGTGGTGGCATCCGAGCCCGACCTGTTGGCGATCGAGCACACCGGAGAATATCACGGCCTTTACCACATTCTAGGCGGAACCCTTTCCGCAGCCGACGGCGTTTCCCCGAACGACCTGACCGTCAATGACCTTCTGGCCAGGATCAGGAAGGACCCGCCACGGGAAATCATCCTGGCCATTGACCACACGGTGGAGGGGGAAACCACCATCCTCTACCTGGCTAGGCTGCTCTTGCCGACCGGTATCCGCATCACCCGCCTGGCCCGCGGGCTGCCGATCGGCAGCGAGATCGGATATGCCGACGAGATCACCCTGACCGATGCCCTACGGGGACGAAGGGAGACGCCCACGCCGAACACCGCGGAAAAATAGGGACAGGACGGGCCGATAGGCCCGTTTCTGTTGCCGCCCGATCAATCAAGACAGCAGCCCGCCGAGATAGTCCCAGGTCTCCACAACGGCCCCGATCCCCAACACCAAAATCGTTATATACGCAAAGACTGCCGGAACCCGCAGCGGTTTCCCGGACACCAGGCCCTGTCGCCTTATTTTCAGGTACATTAGACCCACCAGAACGGACAGGATACCGCCGAAAACCGCCCCGGAGAGGCCTATCATGACCAGAAAGTCACGGCCCCCGAACAGGAAAATCGCCATCGGCGGGGAAACCGCCAAAAGCCAGGCCACAGTCGGGGAAAGGCGGAAGTCAAAATGAAACGAATCCCTGACATTGACGGCCGTGGCGAGATACGAGGTGGCAACCGCCAAAAAGCCGGCGACCGCAACCGGAACGGCAATTCCGGCCCCCAAGACATCGTTCAGTCCGCTAACCGCATCCTTGGCCACCCGGTGGCCGACAACTCCCCAAACCACGAAACCGAACGCCATGGTGACGGCGGCGGCAATGGCAGTGCCGACCACTACGGCCCAACGGTAATCACCGACACGGCCTTTCACCATACCCTTCATCTCCGGGATGACCGAAAGGCCGATAAGGGAAAACAGGATGACCCCGTAAGGCACCACCGGATCAATGAGGTTCCAGGCCGGCATGTTGGCGACCCGGACATGGGGGACGGCTACGGCCAAGATCCCAACCAGCGTCAAAATCAGGGCCACGGTCCCGACCGTCTCCAGCCGGGTAAAAACCCTCATGCCAAAACGAACGATCAGGGCTCCGACGATTCCCCAAACCAAGGAATAGAACGGGTCGCCGCCTCCAAAAACGGGCCGAAGAATAATCGCCAAAAAGGTTCCGCCGACCGCAACATAGGCCGTAAGCGAGGCCCAATACCCCAAAATCAGGGCCACCCCGCCGATACGCCCGGCCGCCGATCCAAGGTGTACCCTGGCCAATCCCGGCAAACCGTGGATATCCGGACAGGCTATGGCCGCTTCGGCAAAAAACAGGTGCAGTAGGGTCTGGACACCGCCCAACACCAGGAAATACACGAGGGCCGGAATGGCCCCAACCTGACCGATGACATACGGGATTCCGAATATCCCTACCCCAATGATGGTTCCGGCCAGGGAAATCGTTGCCGCCGAGAGCTGACGGTGCCGTTCATTCATATTCCGACCGGCTGGCGCAAAAACATGATTCCGATAGCCAGCAGGAAAATCACGTAGGCATACCCCAGATTCCTGGTCACGACCTTTGGCCAGGGATTCTTTGCCTTGCGGTCGGCCATCACCAGGAGAACCAGGCAGGCGCCCAAAATACCGGATTCCCTTACGGTCGTACCGTCAACTCCCCGAAGGAAAGTTCCGGCAATGATCCAGACGGAGGCCAGTCCCGGAAGAAGCCTCCCGTACCTCCCGTCAAGAAGACCGGCCCCCAACAGAAACTCAAATACGCCGGACACCATGACCAGAACGGCCGGCGGAACGAGAAACAGCAGCCATGGCCAATCCGGAACCAGACCCGACCAATCGGCCACGTGGATCAGCCTATCCAAGCCAAACCACAGAAAGACCGATCCGACCCCAAACCGAAGCGTAACCAGAACCAGGTCAGTCTCGGGCTTTGGACGGCGAAACGGGAACATGGCGATCAGGCCCTTTTACGATTGCCTTTCCTGAGCAGCAACCACAGGCACGACAATGCGATGGGAACGGAAAAAACCTGTGTCGGGGTCAGGAAAAACCAGCGTGTTTCGGCCAGGGGCGTCTCCCAATCCCGAAGAAAATCGAGCCCGAACCTCCCCAACCCGTAGATCAGGAAAAAAATGAGGAAATAGGGCAAGTCAACGTTTCTGTTCCTTGCCCTGACGGCAACGAAGAGCAGCCCCACGGAAAGTCCGAAAATCGCGTGAATCAGGCCAAGGTCAAGCCGCGGTCCACCCGGAAAATTGACGGCCAAGAAAGATCCGGACGCCAGTCCCACATGGTCATGTATGAGGAAACAGCCGATCCGTCCGACCGCATAACCCCACGGCAATCCGAAAGCCGCCGCATTAAGGTACCCCACGGCTGCCTGTCGCTGTTTGCGGAAAAACAGCGTGAAGGCCAATCCCGCACCCAAAAAACCGCCTAAGGCGGACATTCCGCCGTCCCAAATCCTGATTATCGACAGCGGTGACGCAAGGATATCGGGCCGATAGGCCAGGACGAAAAACAGCCTGGACAGGACAATGGCCAAAAACACGGACCAGGCCGACACGTCCAGAAAGGCATTTCCGTCCAATCCGTTCCGAACGGCCTGCCGATACCCGACCCAAAGCCCCAGGGAAATCCCCAAGGCCACGAACAGTCCCCAAACCTGGATATCGACCGGTCCGACCGATATTGTCTGCCACCCGAAATAGGGAATCATAGCACCCCCATTAGCCTCAGGGCGGACCGATAGGACCGCAGGGCCCTTGCGGCCACGGACCGATCCAGATGGAAGGACGATTCGTGGGCCAATTGGTTCCGGATCTTGTGGGCCCACCATACCTGGCACATTTCCGGCCAGCGGTAGCATGCCACCTTCAGCCGTTCCCCCAGGGTGTTTCCGGCGAACATCATGGTCTTAAGGGCCGAATCCAACAGCTTATCGGCCTCCATGATCGCCATCTTCCGCCCCATCTCCCCGGGCTGGCGGCTAAGCGACTCTATCTCTTCCCAACGGCGGCGCATTGAAGCCAGGTCTTTGGCGTCGAACTTTCGCGAGGCGATCCACCGCCTCACCCTCCCCCACCCCATGACCAGGATGGCGATCATCAGGCCGGCGAAAACCAAAATCACCAGGCCGAACCCGAGATTGGCGATGTCAACGGTAACCGTCATGACAAAAGGCTACCTGACCCGCCAATTGACCCGAACCGGGGCATCGGCATCGGTGTAGGTAACGGTCAGCCGGCCGCCCTTCCGGGACCGATGCAGGCGGCGGCCCAAACTGACCGCCAGGTTGGCGTCATTTGACTGAACCGTCACCTTCCCTCCCGAACCGACCTGAACCGAGGTTTCCGAGTTTGGCTTGCGCCGAACCAGGCCGTTAATGACGCTCTCCAAAAGGGCCAGGAACGTTTCCCGTTCCCCCTTACCCACCCCCTCAATCACCAACTCGCCCCTATACGACTCCCTTTCGGAACTGTCGGGACGGACCATCTCCTCCCGCCGCGCCTTCTGGTGATGGCTTCCCTGAACGGTCGTGCGGGTATTTACGTTCCTCCTATCCGGGGATTTTTTGATCGTGGACATAACAGTCAAAAAAAATGATTAAAAAACCACAAACGAACAAATTATCCTTCCAACGGCGGCGGGAACCCGAACGGTCCGCGAGCCTGCTCGTAGGCATGGGCTGCCGCAAGGACATTGCCGTCCGAGAAGTGCGGGCCCAGGATCTGCAGACCGACCGGCAGGCCGTTGGACAGTCCGCACGGCAGGCTTATTCCCGGCAGGCCGGCAACATTGGCCGAAACCGTGAAGATATCCGCCAAATACATGGACATGGAATCGGCCTTCCCCCCAAGCTTCCAGGCTACGGAGGGGGCAGTCGGGGAAAGGATCAGGTCGCACTTTCCGAAAGCCAGCCGGAAATCCCCCACGATCAGCCGCCTTACCTGCTGGGCCTTCCTGTAGTAGTCCCCGTAATATCCGGAAGACAGTACGTAGTTCCCGACCATGATCCGCCGGCGCACCTCGACCCCGAAACCCTGTCCCCTAGTCCGGCGGTAAGTGCCGACCAAATCGTCCGCCTCGGCCCGATTTCCGTAGCGAACACCGTCGAAACGGGCCAAATTGGCGCTGACTTCCGCTGGCATCAGGACATAATAGACCGATAGGGCGTATTTGGCGTGGGGAAGGTCAATTTCCGTCAGTTCCGCACCCATCCCCTCCATCTTGGCGGCGGCCGCCATGACCAAGCCCCTGATGTCCGGATCCAATTCAGATGAAAAATACTCTTTAGGCAAACCGATCCGAACGCCCTTCAGGCCATCCGTCCACCTTTCCGGAACGGCCCATTCCGGTTTCAGGCGGACGGAATTGGAATCCGCCCCGTCCCAACCCTCAATGGCCTTCAGGATAATGGCCGCATCCCCGACCGTCCGGGTCAGGGGACCGATCTGGTCCAGGCTTGAGGCCATTGCGATCAGCCCGTAACGGGAAACCCGTCCGTAGGTCGGTTTCAGGCCGACCGCGCCGCACATGGCCGCCGGCTGGCGAATGCTGCCGCCGGTATCGGAACCCAAGGCCGCCGGCACCGAACCCTCGGCCACGGCCGCCGCCGAACCCCCGGATGACCCTCCGGGTACCCGTTCCGTATCCCAAGGGTTGCGGGTCGGTCCGTGGATTGAAGTCTCGGTCGATGATCCCATGGCGAACTCGTCCATGTTGGTCCGTCCCAAAAACACGGCTCCCGCCTCCCGTAACCGCCTGACGGCCGTGGCGTCGTAGGCCGAAACATACCCCCTAAGAATCGCCGAAGCGGCTTCAGCCCTCTTTCCGGCCAGCAGGAGGTTGTCCTTCAGGGCCACCGGAACGCCGTCCAGATCCGAAAGCGCCTTCCCCTGCCTTCTCCTTTCGTCGCTGGCCCGAGCCTCCTCCAGGGCCGACTGTCCGTATATCTCCACGAACGATCCGGTCTTGGCGCTGCGGATCTCCGCCAGGCGCAAAAATTCCCTGACCGTTTCCTCGGACCCAAACTCCCCGGCCTTCAAACCCCGGCTTATCCTTTCAACTGTCAGTTCCGAGAGACCCATAACAGCCTACGAGAAAACGGCCCTGACCTTAAGCAAGTCCCCTTCCCTTTCAGGAAACGATTCGACCAGCCGACGGACGATTTCCTCACCAACCGGAACCGACTCGTCCGACCGCCAGGCATTTTCCGAGGCAATGGCCTGGGCCATGGGTTCCACCCCATCTGTCTGGCACTCCGAAAGTTGGCCGACATACTCAATGACGGCCGATACCCTTTCCCGAAACTGATCCTCCTCTTCCGGAACCAACTCCAGGCGAGAAAGGGCGGCAATGTGCCGAATCTGCTCCAAGGACAACTTCATAGCTATTTGATTATAGCGGAAAATTCCTTTTCGTCCAAAATCCTGACCCCCAAATCCCTGGCCTTTTTGGCCTTTGATCCCGGGTTTTTTCCGACCACCACGAAATCGGTCCGGGTACCGACACTGTCGCTGACGGTTCCGCCCAAACGCCGGATCCCCTCCTTGGCCTGATCCCGGGTCAGGCGCTCCAGTGTCCCGGTCAGGACAAAGGTCTTTCCGGACAGGGGCCCGGACGGTTCCCCAACCGTCCCGTCCAACTCAATCTCCGAAAGCAGCCGGTCAACCAGATCCCCATTCCGACGGTCAGAGAAATACCCGACCACGCTCTCCGCCACCACCCGACCGATGTTCGGCACCTCCTCCAGCCGCTCCACGGTCGCCGAACGGATGGCCGAAATGTCACCGAACTCCCGTGCCAGGTCAAGGGCCGTCTCCTCCCCCACGTGCCTTATGCCCAAGGCGTTGATGAACCGGTTCAGGGGCATCCGTCTCCGGGAACGGATGGCAGCCACCAGTTTTTTGGCTGACACCTCCCCAAAACCCTCCAGTCCGGAAATGTCCCCGGGTTCCAGGCTAAAAAGGTCGGCGGCATCGGAAATCAGCCCCCTGTCCAGAAACCGCTCCACGATCCTTTCGCCCAATCCCGGAATGTCTGCGGCATTCTTGGCCGCAAAATACCGGATCGATTCCTTGGATTGGGCATAACACCCTGGATTGAGGCAGTAATGGGCCGCTTCCCCTTCCCGACGGCTGACCGGTTGGCCACAGGCCGGACATGTCCTGGGCATTCGCCAACTCTGTTCCTGGCCGGTTCGGGCTTCCTTCAGGACCCTTATTACCTTGGGAATTATGTCTCCGGCCTTCTCGATAACAACCGTATCGCCCAATTTCAGGCCCAAACGGTCTATCTCGTCCTGGTTGTGCAGCGAGGCGTGACTGACAGTGGTGCCGGCCACGCGAACCGGACGCATCACCGCCACCGGAGTCAGCGCCCCGGTTCTCCCAACCTGAACCCTGATGTCCTCCACCACGGTCGTGGCCTGTTCGGCCGGAAACTTAAACGCCACGATGCCCCTCGGCGTCTTCCCGACCGTCCCCAATCCCCGAAAGGCCGCGGAATCGTTCACCACCACCACGACACCGTCTATCCAATACGGCAGCCGATCCCTTTTGCCGGCGGTTTCCCGGTAATAGTCGGTCACTGCCGCCAATCCGCCGGCCAATCGGCTGTTCGGGTTGGTCGGAACCCCCAAAAGCCGCATCAGCCCGTGTTCCGCCTCATGGGTCTTGAGTCCGACATCAAAACCCGGGCGAAAGACCACCCCATAACCGAAAAACCCCAGGTGCCGTTCGGAAGTGACCCTTGGGTCAAGCTGGCGAAGGCTGCCTGCAGCGGCATTGCGGGGATTGGCGAATTCAGGAAGGCCACTGGCCTTTTGCCGGACGTTCAGGTCCGCCAGGGCCTTCCTGGACATGTAAGCCTCTCCCCGGACCTCGAAACGCCCGGCCATCCCGCCATTGACCCACCTTTTAAGGCCCGCACCCCCATCCGATGCGAACCTCTTTCCGAATTCCCCCATCTCCCCATCCTCCGGGATGCGCAACCGCAACGGGATGTCCTCGATTGTCTTCAGGTTGGAGGTAATGTCCTCCCCCACATGGCCATCGCCGCGCGTCGCCCCGGTAACCAACATGCCGTCCTCATAGACCAGGGAAACGGCCAGTCCGTCCATCTTCATTTCGCAGTAGAACCGGTCATCCAGTCCGGGCCAAATCCGGGCGATCCGGTTTCTCCAGTCCTCCAGCTCCTCTGGACTGAAGACGTCCTCGATGGACAGCATCCGAACCGAGTGTCTCACCTTCCCAAACCGGTCCGAGGCCTTCCCTCCCACCCTCTGGGTGGGGGAATCCGGGGTAATGAGGTCCGGGAACTTCTGTTCCAGCAGGTATAGCTCGTGCTTCAGCGAGTCCAGGGCGGCTTCGGAAATCTCCTGCCGATCAAGGACATGGTAAAGGTGGCGATGGCGATCGATCACCTTTCGGAGCTGTCCGACCCTTTTTTTCGCTTCTGGCTTGGTCATCTCCCCCATACGGACGGATCGGTTCAAGGACAGGAAATAGAGTATCCCTTCACCAACGAACATTCGCTGAATACGGCAAAGGAAAAAAGCGGGGAAAGCGGGATCTTCCTGGGAATCCGGACGGTAAGCCGTTGGGTGGTGTTCCCGAAACGGCCCCAAGAGTCGATGACGGCCCGGCCTGGGATGTTGACCTGGTCGCCGAACTGGTTGTAGGCCCTGACGGTAACGTTTCGCAGGTCGGAATACTCGGCCCGCAACCTAACCCGATAGGCGTATTGGGGAATGCCCAAACCGCTCGGAAAATCCGGATCCTCCCCCAGGGGAGGGATCCTGGCAACCGATCCGGGCAGGTATCGCCTGGTGAACGGGAGGATTCCGGGAAGGGTAACGTTGAACGGGTCAACATCCAGGCTGTCCGGGGACCACCGCAGCCACTCGGCGAAAAGCACCGGGCAATCCCCGAGCGGGTCGCACGGGACCTCCGGGTTCCAGTCCCAATCCACCTCCAGGCTGTCGATGGTCTCTCCGCCCCGGTCCATTGACCACTGGTTAAGGCTGCCGAGAATTTCCGTCGGCTCAAAGAGGTGAAGCTCGGAAAAGCCGTTGGCCGGAATGGACAGGTTTATCTCCGGCTCATCCCCGTAAACCTCGCGGCTCCAGGCGGAACCGTTGGGTAGGCCCACCCCGTCCCCCATGGCGATCGATTCCGGAAGGGACGACTCGAACTCACCGGACCGGCGAATCTCCCAGATCGTCCGTTCCACCCCGGTTTCGGCCGCATAAAATGCAATGGCCGCCTGATCCAGGACAGTCGTCTGCTGCAGGGAATTGATTATGAGGGAGGACAGGCCCAGGGCGGATATCGTTACCGAGGACATCACGATCAGTGCGACGATCAGGACCGTTCCCCCCCTTTCTTTGCAAAAATCCATATCAGCGGCGGAAATTACGGGTACCGACCGTGGTCTGCAGGTAGACCAGGGACCGTTCGCGCGGATCAGCCGAAATGTTCTCGGTCCCCAGGACTATGGTTACCGCCGGCTGGCTGGAGGCGCCGTAAAGACCGGTGACGGCATCAAAACCGTACGGGTCGGCAACCGGACGGATGAAGAACGAGGCCCGAAACACGTTGATGCCGGTCGGGGTCAGGACCTGCGTGGCACCGCCGTTAATGGACACCAGGAGGCAGGATCGCACCGCCTCTGACCCTGACCCGCATTCCGAATCCTCCCTGTTCCGAAAGAAACGTATCCTGTCACCCTGTCCGTCGATGAGGGCCAGGGTATCGACGGCGTTCGCACCGTCCAGCGGCAGGTTCTCCCCATACCACGCGTAATCGACGGCCCCGGAACGGATCTCCCGCACCATGGCCTCCATGGTATAGCGGGCATCCGACTGGACCCGCTCCATGCTGACGGTCTTGCGTTGGGCCCGATTGGACATCAGGAAAATGTCGGCCGCGGTCGTCAGCACGACCGAAAACAGGCCGAGGACAATCAGCGTCTCCATTAGCGTAAACCCGCCCTTTCCTTTCCTGTCCCTATCGCCAGTCATAGATCGTTTCCGTCACGGCCACGTCACGGGGACGCTTGCCGCCGCCCCAGGCGACCAGGGATTCTATGCGGATGCCGACCTGCGGATCGGCCATGTCACAGGCCGAACCGGATTCCCTAACCTCCTGGCTTCGGCAAACCGGATTGAGGACCAGAAGCCGCCTGAAGGGAGTCCGAAAGCTGTCCGCCGGCCGGACGGTGTCTTGGGTATGGATTCCCAGGTGTTCGGAAGTCAGGCGCCAGACTTCCGTCCCCTCCCCGGACAGGGAGTCGGGAGCGAAGTCCAGGGACCAATCCCCGGAAACCGGGTCGAAAACGGCAATGGCCGTATAGTCCAGGCTTTCCCCCACAAGACCGTCGTCCCATCTCCGTTCCGCCAGCCAGTTGGAATCCCTGATGTTCCTGGCCACCTCCACCCCTTCCCGGGCCAGGTTGACGGCCACCATCATGTCCTCATTGGACTTTTGGGCGTTAAGTGACGATCCGGTCAGGGTCAGGGCCGCCACCACGGCCGTTGAAATGACCGCCAGGGCGACGATCACTTCAACGATCGACTGGCCGGACCGATTAACCCTTTCATTGCCGAAAAAAACAGGCATAGGACTACTCGACGCTGACCTGTCCGGAAATCCCGTTGATTCGGACGGTCCTGACCTGACCGGTCTTGGCGTGGGTCAGGGTAACGGTGGCGATCGGGCTGTCGTTCCGTCCGTTGAACCAGGCCGTCGGACGGGGGGCCGAAAAGCTGATGTCCAGGAAACCTCCGCCGTCCGGATCGACTGCCGAAACGGAAACGTTGCGGCCGGCGGCGGCGAACTCCAGGCGCCTCAGCAGCTCGTATTCCTGGTAGGAGTGGTCCGAGTCGCCGCTCCTGTCCTCATCCCCGGTATCGGCAAAGAAAAGGGCCGTCCGCCCCCCGGTTCCGTAATCGATCCTCACCCCGTATCCGCCGCGGGGGGTATCCAGGATGCAGCGCCCGGATTCGCCGCACCCGCCGCCCTCACCGGCCGTGCAGAGGCTGCCGTTCATGTCCCCGGCTTCCCGACACTGGTATATGGACTGGGAAACCAGGGCAAAGGTCTGGGCCCGCCGGATCTCCGCAGCCAGGTTGGAGGCCGCATAGCGCAGCTCGTCGCCGTATTCGGAAACCCGAAAGTTGGCGACGGCCATGGTGGTCATGATCGCCATGATGCTCATCGTCACGAGCAGTTCAACCAGCGTGAATCCCCGCCTGTCCATACCGTCAGAACACCAGCCCCCAATACCAGTCCAAAAGGGCATCCCCGAAAAGCAGGACCGTCACCGCAGCCGCGGACAGGAACGTCCCGAAGGCCAACTGCTGGCCGAGCCTCTCCCGTCCGGTGATCAACATGACCGTGGCAACTGTCGCCCCTCCCACATAGGCCAAGAACAGGGCCAGGAGGGTCTTCTGCCAGCCGAGCGCCGCCCCCATGAACATCCCGAGCCAGGCATCCCCGCCGCCGATCCAACGCCCCCGGGAAACCAGGAACTGGATGCGGAAAAAACCCCCGGCGATCACGGCCCCCAGGACCGGGGAAAACCACCCGTCACCCAGGGCCAAATGGGCCAACAGCACGGCAACCGTCGCCGGACCGATCACCTCCGGCAGGATCATCAGGTATTTCAGGTCAAAAACGAAGGCAAAAACGAAAACCGATACCAGGAACCAGTGGAACAGCAGGCGCGGCAGGTCCGTCATGGCCGCCGTTTCCCCGGCCGGAACCGTGGCCATCAGGGCCAGGACGAACAGCAGGCCGGTTACGGTCTCCACGATCGGGTAATGCGGGCTGATGGGTTTTCGGCAGTAGCGGCATTTTCCCCCAAGGAAAAGGTAGCTGAATACCGGCACCAGGTCCCTGGCCGCCAACCCGTGCCGGCAATGGATGCATTTCGATCTCCCCCGGACAAAACTCTGTCCGACATGCAGCCGCCAGATGACGGCGTTCAGGAAACTGCCGATGATTGCCCCAAAGGCAAAAACGAAGGTTTGGATGACGACATTCATGGGGTAATTGTAGCATAACCGGACGAAAAATCCCTCCCGTCCCGCAGCAGAAACCCCTGCCTTTCGGCAGGGGTTTCTGGTTTACCGAATTCGGTAACCAAACGTGCGACGTTTGGCACGCAATGAACTAAACTACTCGGCCGGGGGGGTATAGTTGTATATACCGGTCGGATCAGCCTTCACGTCACCGCCGGACAGGTCACCGACGCTACCGCCTATGCAGAACGTAATCTCATAGGTGGAACCGTCAGCGCTGACATAGCTGTAAGGGTTGTTCGTAGCGTCACAGTCACCGTCTTCCGGTGTTGGGGCAGACGGAACCAGGCCCATGTAGGTGGAACCGGTAGCCGTACCGGCGAAACCGTCGCTGGAAAGCGAACTGGCTGTAGCCGATCCCAAAACAATGGCGGTGGCCTCCGTCGGATAGCTGTTCTCATCGGAGAAGTAGAGCTCCAGGGCGGTCTGGACCTGCTTGACGTCAGCGACGCGCTTGGAGTCACGGGACTTCTGGCGGGCGCTGTTCAGGGCGACCACGGCCAAGGTGGACAGAAGTCCGATAATGGCAATGACGACCAGCAGTTCAATGAGGGTAAAACCCTTCTTGTTGGATTTGATCATATTGACACCTCCCTTCACCAAATGGATTATTTCCGAATCTTTCATCGGCCCGGAAACGCCGTTACGGAAAGGCCCGGACCCGAAACGGGATGGGCTTATCCACAACAGAACGTATGTTCATGATACCACATTGCGTCCGAAAACGACACGGCAGGCGCTACATGCTGGTGGCCATGTTGTACATCGGCAGCATGATGGCGGCCACCATGATCCCGACCGCCCCACCCATCACCAGCATGATGATAGGTTCAATGGCCGAAACCAGGTTGTCCACCAGGTTGGACAGCTCCCGGGAATAGAATACCGTCAGCTTGTCCATGACGTCGGCCAGACGGCCGGTCTCCTCCCCCACGGCCATCATCTGCGGGACCATCTTCGGCATGGATCCGTCCTTCCCGAACACGCCGGATATGGAATGCCCGTCCATCACCTCTTTCCTGGTCTGGACGATCAGCTCCCGGTACTTCTCGTTCCCCACCACATCGGCGCAGACCTCCAGGCTGGCCGGGATGTCCACCCCGCCCTCCACCAGGGTCCCGAAACTCCGGGTAAAACGGACCAGGTATATCCGCTGCAGCAGCATCCCGAACACCGGCAGGCGCAGGATGGCCCCGTCAATGAACCGCTTCCCGTTCGGGGTCCGGTTCCAGAGGCCCAAACCAACGGCAGCGGCCACGATCCCGACGACGATCTGGATGACGTAATCCCTCATGAACTCGGACGTGACGATCAGCAGCCTGGTGGTCCACGGAAGGGCAGTCCCGGATTCGGTCAGGACCGCCGTCATCTTCGGCACCACGAAGGTCATCATGACGAACCCCACGATAACCAGGGCGATGATGACGACGATCGGATAGGTCATGGCCCCCTTGATCTTGGTCATCAGGTCATAGTCCCTTTCCATCTGGTCCGCCAGGTAGTCCATGACATCCTCCAGGCGGCCGGTCGTCTCACCGGAACGGATCATGTTCACGTAGAACTGGGAAAAGGCGTTCGGGTGCTTGGCCATGGCCACGGACAGGGCCAGGCCGGATTCTGACTCGTCGGCGATATCCAGGACAATGGCCTTCAGGCGCCGGTTTTCCGTCTGGGAAGCGACGGTCCTCAGGGCCCGGATTACCGGCACCTTCGCCCCCATCAGGACGGCGAATTGGCGGGAAAAGATGACCAGGTCCCGAATCTTCACCCGATCGAAAAACGGCAGGTTGATCTCTATCTCACCGCCCCCTTTCCGGTGTTCGGACAGGGAAATTACGGTAAGGTTCCGATCCTTCAGGGTATCGGCCGCCAATTCCAGGTTGTCCGACTCCACCAGACCGGCGACGGTCGCTCCGCTACGGTCGGTCGCCCGGTATTCGTATTTCGGCATTGTTTTTTTACGGCTATTTCTTCATCCCCAAGACCTCCTTGATCTTAGCCACGGCCTCGGCCGGCACGAAATGGGCCTTGATGAGGTAATCGGCGGCCCCCTCACCCATCCCCTTTTCTATATCCTCCTTCTGGCCCAGGTTCGTCAGCATGATAACCGGGATATCCTTGGTTGCCGGATCCCCCTTCAGCCGCTTAAGGACCTCAAAACCGTCCAGTTTCGGCATCAGCACGTCCAGAAGGATCAGGTCCGGCAGCTCCTTGGCGGCTGCCTTCAGCCCCTCATCCCCGTCACGGGCGGACAGGACGGAAAAACCGTCCATCTCCAGCTTGGTGGCATAGATGCCGGAAAGGAAGGAGTCGTCGTCCACGATCAGGATTCTGGTCCGGCCGTTCTTGTTGTCTTCGGTCATATCGTCTTGGTTATGGCATCGTTATGGCTAATTCGTTCTTCCCCATTCCCTATTCCTTGGTGATCCGCATGATCTCCTCCATGGTCGTCAGGCCCTCCAGCACCTTTATCAGCCCGTCCTCCTTCATGCTTATCATCCCGTTCTTCCTGTTGGCTTCCTGGACCTTCGGTATGGGGAATCCGCTGTTTATCAGTTCCCTCATTCCGGCGTCAAAGGGCATCAGTTCGGCCACGGCCACCCGGCCGCTGTATCCGGTATCGTTGCACCGCAGGCATCCCCTTCCCCGATAGACCTTCAGTTTCGGCCCGCTCATGTCTATGTGGGAAAGGTAGCTTTTCGGAACCGCCTCCAGGCCCTTCCTGATCTGGGCCTCCACTTCGGGCGGCAGCTCCTGCTCGGCCTTGCACCGTTCGCATATCTTCCGGGCCAGCCGCTGGGCAATGGCCAGGTTCATGGTGGCGGAAAGCAGGAACGGCTCGACATGCATGTCGATGAGGCGCGGCACCACGCCCAAGGCATCGTTGGTATGCAGGGTGGAGAAGATCAGGTGACCGGTGAGCGCCGCATGGACTGCCAGCTCCCCGGTCTCGGTGTCGCGAATCTCCCCGACCATGATGATGTTTGGGTCCTGGCGAAGAAGGGACCGCAGGCCGGCGGCAAAGGTAAACCCGACTTCAGGCCGCACCTGGGACTGGTTAACCCCCCGGATCTGGTATTCCACGGGATCCTCCAGGGTTGAGATGTTGACCCTCTCCTCGTTCCTCATGTTCAGGATGGTGAACAGGGTGGTGGATTTTCCGGAACCGGTAGGGCCGGTAATGAGGAACATCCCGTGCGGCTTCTGGATCTCCTGCTGGATGATCTCCACGTACTGCCGCCGGAAACCGAGCTGCTCAAGCAGGGGAACGCCCTTGGTGGTGTCCAGGATACGCATCACGACCTTCTCCTCCTCGGTCATCGGCAGGGTGGAGACGCGAAAATCTATCTGCTTGTCCCCGAAGGTCTCCCGGATCCTTCCGTCCTGCGGCACCCGCGTCTCGTCCAGCTTCAGGTTGGCCAGGACCTTGATGCGGGCCACTAGGGAATTGTGGACGTATTTCGGGACCTTCAGGGACGTCCGGAGCACGCCATCGACGCGGTAGCGGACCCGGGTCTCTTCCCCGAAAGGCTCGATGTGGATGTCCGAGGCCCCACCCTCCACGGCATGGCGCATGACAACGGAAACGATCCTGGAAACCGGCGCACCCTTTATGACATCGCTCAGGTCAATTTCGCCCTCCTTTTCCGCCTTGGGCTTTTCGACCAGCTTGTCCTTGGCCACCTCTAGGGCCTTGGCGACCTCCTTTCCGATTTCCTCGTACTTCTTCAGGGCATGACGGAAGGAAGCCTGGGAGATTATGTGGTATTTCGGGCGGAAGCCGCTGGCTTGAGACAAAAAATCAATCGCCTGGACAGCGGTCATGTCCCGCGGGTCGATCATGCCTACGCTGACGGAATCCCCTTCCCTGGCAAAGGCGATGGACCGGGTGTTCTCGGCCACAGGCTTGGATATCAGCTTGATGACCTCCGGATCAATCTCGTGACCGACCAGATCGGTGTAGGGAACGTTAAGCAGGGTGGCCTGCCCCTTCACCAGCAGCTCGTCGTCAACGATCCGGCTCTTGCGGAGCGTCTCGTCCGCCGTTTCCCCGGCCTGAGCGGCCTTTTCCCCAATTTGTCTGAACTGCTCGTCGGTGACGTGCCCGGATTCGAGCATTATCTCCAGCAGTTCGTTTCCGGTTCTGTTCATGTCTTTGTGTCCCTTATTCCTCCACTTCCATCTTCGGGGACGGACGTCGGTAGTCCTCCCCCGCCGTATCCGGTACGGTCACCCCGTAATCCGGTCCGTAATGCCGAAGCGACTTGAAATCCGTGCGCTGAAAGATCCGGCCGTCGATCGAAACAGGATCGCTGGGACGGGCACCGACAGCGGCACGGCCGACCGCCTGATCCGGTTTGGGCAACAGCCGATCCCGGTAACTGAAGGTCAAAACCGCCAGCAGGACGATGATGATCGCCCCGATGACCCCCAACTGTATTCGATCCTTCCTTGACATGGCCATAGTCCGTGCTCGGTTCGTGGGGCTATTTGACGGTTCCCCCAACGGTCTTTCCGGAAACCATCCGGTATGCCTTCATGGTGAACTGGTAGCGGCCGTTATCCGGCGAATGGCCGGTCTGGACGATATCCAACAGCCGCTCCAGGTTCTGAAGGTCACCCATCAGGTTCTTGAAATCCAGGTAGTTGCCGCCGGAAAACGATACCGTAACCCGCAGGGCCTGAAGCCCGTCGGCGGCCGGTTCACCGACGGACATGTCCACGACCTCCATGGACACGGCGTTCCTTTCGGCGATCTCCTCCAGCTGGACCACCAGTTCGGGAAAATCAAGGCCTTCAGGCACCATGTGCCTGACCCGGTCACGGTATTCCTCCGGCACCGCCTGATAGGCCTTCAATCCGGCTTCAACCCGCTCGATATAGGCCTGGTCTTCGGCAATGCGGCCCTTCAGGGCAGTGAAGTCGTAGCTGCCTCCCGGCATCAGCGGGGCAATCTTCGGGGAAAAAACCAGGAACCAGGCTCCGGCCACATAGGCCACGACCAGGAATGCGGCAATCGCCGGAAGCCAGGCCGCCAATACCCTCCTGATCCGTTCCCCTTTCGGCACCGCTATCTTTTTTCCTTTGTCTTCCGGCATATCATTCCCCTTTCGTTTCCCGAACGGACGGGTGTCCTGTCCAGACCTTCGGATCCACGGTCAGTATGACGGTCGCATAAACTCCGGACATCAGGCCGTCCTTGTTCACGTCACCGGCCACTGAGGTGTTCCTCATCTGAAGGACCTCGTTCAGGCCGCTGAAATGGATCAGCTGCTGGGCCATGGCCCGATACTTCGGGGCCCTGACGTCCAGGGAAACCAACCCGCTGTCCGTGTCAACCGTCATCCGGTCATACCTTATTCCGCCAAGGGTATTGGACTCCAGGAACTCGATCAGCTCGGTCGGGTAGCGGTGGCGGTCCAAGACCTTGGCGGCCAGTCCCAACTGACGGCTGAAGCGCATGGCCTCCCCCATCTCCAGCTCCTTGGCCTCGGCCTCTGATGCCACGGCTTCCTGCTGCCGCTCCAACTGGACCTTTTCCCCTGACTTGGCCTCCAGGCGGCGATTCAGCACGTAATATCCGACCAGGATGCCGACTGTCACGACGACTAGGGCCATGACCGTCCCCAACAGCCTGAGCCTGAAATCCGGCCCTTCCTGACCAAGAAGGTCCTTTGGAACCAGGGAAACCCGCAAGCCGGAAAAGGCCTCGGAAATCCCCGATTTCCTGACCGTCGATTCCTGGCTTCCGCCCTTTATTTCGGTGGTTAAGTCTTCCGTCATAGGACGTCAGTCGATGTCACGCATCGCCAAGCCGACACTGACGGCATAGCGGTATCCGATCTCGTCGAGTACGGGCCGAAGGCCCTCCGGATAGACTATCCTGGCCCACGGGTCGCCGACATAGACCTTGGTCGAAAGCTTCCCCTCCAGGTGGGAGATGAGCGACGGGAGGGCCGAGGCGCCGCCGGTGACGATTACCCGTTCCACCGTTTTCACGGACTGGCCCTCTCCCTGTTCGGCATACAGGCCCATGGAATACTGGAGTTCCGTCAGCATCGGCATGACCGTATCGGCAAAAATCTTCGGCAGCTCTTCCCCGGGGTACAGGCTGGAAACGCCCTTGATGTCGCACTTCATCCTTTCCGCCTCCTGCAGCTCGATGCTTAGGCTCTGGCTCATGGCCCGGGTAAAGGAGTTGCCGCCCATGTCCAGGCTCCGGGCCACGTACGGAATGCCGTTCTCGACAATGACTATGTTCGTCCGGACCGAACCGATGTCAACGATCATGGTAATGGAACGGTCCTTCCCGATCAGGGACCTTATCAGGGGGAAGGTTTCGGTCTCCAGACTGACCATCTCCAGGCCGGCCGCCCGAAAAATGCCGACATACCTCTGGACCAGGCTGCGGGAGGCGCCGGTAATAAGGACCTGGTTGGATATTTTCGGCTTCTGCCCCGTCTCCTCCTCTTTCTTGGCGGCCACCGGCCTAACGGCGGCAACCTGGGGGATTACCTTGAAGTCCAACACCATGTCCTCCAGCGGCAGGGGGATCAGTTTCCTGGCCTGGGCCGTAACGGTTTCCCGGAAATCCTTGTCCTCCGGCGACTTCTGAACCGTCACCACGGAACTGAATACGGAAGATATGGGCAGGCTGGCCACGGCCTTGGTGGTGGTGGTCCGTGCCTGACGGCATATCTCCTTCAGCAGCTTGGCGGATTCCTTCTCATCGGTCATGGGCGGAAACGGGTCGTTTCCCGGGTGGTTTTCGCTGAAACCGTAGGTCACCAACCGGGCCCTTCCCTTCTCATTGCACAATTCGACGATCTTGGTGCCGCCCATCCCGATATCCACGCCAATGAAATTGTTCTTTCCCTTTCCGAACAGACCCATAGTTTTTTCTGGTGCTCTAGTGACTTTTCTTTATTATACAGGCTAAACCGCCGGAGGCATAGGGACAGCCTGCGGATTACGGTAACGGGGGGGCCGCCCCGTATACCGGCAGGGATTTCGAAAGGTCACCGAATCCCGGCGGCGGGTTAAGTATGGCCCGTCCGTCATATTCGAACCGCTCCGAACCCCGCTCCTCGCTCCGGTAGGACCGGCTCAAGTGGAACTGCCTGGCCAAAAGGAGGCCCTTGACCGTCAGCGGTTCGGGGCTGTCGGTAGCCGGCGGCGCCACGGTATAGAAACCGCCCTGACCGGCCGAAAAGAAGGCCCCGGCCAGATCGGTAACGTCCTCATCCACGTAGATGTTGCCGCCGGACCGGTCTTCCCGGTCAATCGCCATCCAGCCGACCGAAGCGACCTGCCGGACTGACTGCAAACCCACGAAATGGACGGGCTGGTATTCCACGTTCCCGCGGAAGGTGATCGATCCGCCCCTGACGACGACCGTACCGCTGGCGTCCACGGTGTCGGAAACCGAATCCGGAACCGTAACGTCGGAAAGGACCTCAAGATCCTCCCCCTCGATGAGATATACCTTCCCTCCCAGCGGCTGCCCGCTGAACGCCGGAAAAACGCCGCCGAAATCCGCGGCCCGAACCCGCACCACTTCCCCATACCTTCCGTCCAGCAGCCCCGCCATGTCTATCCGGCCCAAAGCCGTGCTGAAGTGGTTGATGCTACCGGGCCGTTCCAGGACCGTCAAGCGGTCCAGTTCGGTGTCAATATCCGTTTTCGGGCAGAGTTCGGTCCGGAAGGTCGGCTGGCCGTTGGTTGTCTCGATCAGCCCCTTGGCCGTGATGCAGAAGGTGGCGTTAAACCGGTTTTCCGGCGGAACCTCCCGGAAACGGATATGGCTGCCGGAACGGACATTCCCGCGGGGTGCCTCCACCCAGGGGAATATGAGGCTGATGCACCTTTCGGCCCCCGCACAGATGTCCCCGAAACCCTCCACGCAATCCGCGTCAACATGGCAGGCATCGATCAGCATGTCCCCGTCCCGGTCCTGCGGCTGGCCGGCGGAATCGAAACACTGACCCTCAATCGGGCAGTCCGGATCGCCGAAACAGACGAACCCGGTAACCTCACACAGACCCCAATCCGTCCGACAGGACTGTTGGGACCAGGAATCGCCTGACTCGTCGGTTGCCCATGTCGGGGCCGGACAGCAGGTCGGGTCGTTCTCGTCCAGGCAACAGCCGCTTTCGGCGGAAAGGGCACAGCTGTCGGGCGTCACCGGATCGTCCGGGACATACCCGTAGGAGTACCAGCTGCAGGCATAGTCCCGGTCCTTATCGCAACGGCCCAACTGGGTGCAGCTGTCACCGATGCCGTCAAGGTTCCAGTCCTCCTGCCCGGGATTCTCCAGGCCGACACAGTTGTCGCACGGGCGGTAGGCGGGTCCGTATTCGGTCGAACCCGCGTAAAGGTCGGTGTAATACCCCTCCGTAGCCCTGTCGCCGTCAAAATCCGCCCAATGGCAGGGGTTATACCCCTCACCCTCGTCCGGTGTCGGCAGGGTCCGACAGATGTAGAACTCCCGCCGTTCTGACGCCACCGAATTCCCGTCCGCATCGCTGATGCCGACCTGCACGAAATAGTGGGTATCCGGGTTGTGGTTCTGGTCCGACAGGGACACTGACGAAAGGTCAATGCTGTCCTGGCATATCGCCAGGTTTCCGGCTCCGGTATCCGGGAAAGAGGCGGATCCGATCAGGGATCCGGCGCTGTCGGTGATTTCCACCCGACAGGGATTGCCTATGAAACCGACGTTGTTTGCGGCCGTAAAGCTGACGCTTAGGCCCATCTCCCGGTAGGCGGAACGGCCGGGATCGAAAAACGGCGACTGGTCGGAACCCAAACTTTCCGGCCGGGAAACCTTTAGCGGACCGTTAGCGATCGGCGTTACCGTAACCGGCACGGACAGGGGGGACGAATCGGCCCCGATGTTGTCCGCACCGTCCTCGGCCCCGGCGGTCAGGACCATCGTTCCCCTATTCCGGAACCGCATGGTCACGCCGTCGACTATGGGATCGATCACGCATTTTCCGCTGTCGGAAACGAAATTCCTGGTTCCGCCGTAATCCATGCCAAGACGGCAGCGGCAGATGCCGGAAGAGTCCAGCGGGTCGGGCTGGAAGGGGTCGGACGGCACTATCCGAATCTGCCGCTGCGCACCGTAGGGGACGGTCAGGCTGACCCCGTCCCAACCCTCCACCTCAATCCCATTCACGACCGGCGGGTTTTCCTCATAAACCCGGTTCCGGAAAATCCTCTCCCCGTATTCCGGCAGGCCGCTTCCCTTCGTGGCCGACAGGGAAACCGTAAACTCACGGGACGAGGTCGGTGACGCGGGAAGGTCGCAGGTGATGTCCAGGGACGGGTCGGTAACCGGGGCAACGGCGTAGACCATCAGGGCCTTGCCCGGAACAACGGTCATGTTGAAAACGGACGGATTGCTGACCGTACAGGAAACATCGGCATAGGGATAGGCAAACTCGGTTCCGGAAGCCGTGCCGACAAAAACCGCAAAATCCGGGTAAGATCCTGTCCCCCGAATGGCGATCGTATGTTTTTGTCCGACCCTGGAGGCAGTCATGACATTGGCGCTGACCGAGGGGTCGGTTTCCGCGATCCAGACCGGGCCGCTGTAGTCCGGCACGGATTGGCAGGCGGAAACCTGCCAATCCATCGGAGCGCAGGAAGCCTGCCCCCAACACCCCTCATCCAGGCAGTCGATTCCTCCCGCCGGCAGAAGGTCATCGCCGTCGTTGTCTGCCTGGTCAAAACAGGCTCCGCCGGTCTCCCCTCCTGACTGGCAGACATACCCGCCAGCGGTCGTGACTCCCTCACAATCCGGATCGCGGCAGTCGATCAGTCCGTCAGCGTCGTTATCCAAACCGTCCGAACACTGGCGGGACGGATCCCCGGAAGATTCGGTTGCCCGGCAATAGGCAGCACCGGACAGCTGGCCGGGCCTGTTCAGGCAATCCGGATCGCGACAGTCCGCCCCCTCCCCGGTATCGTTGTCCAAACCGTCCGCACAGGCGTCGAAGCGGTAATCCTCGTGGTCCGGGCACCATTGGCAATGCCCGAATTTCCGCCGACAGTCGCTGTCGTCGCAATCCATGGGACCGTCCGCGTCGTTATCCGTAACGTCAGCGCAGAGGTTGATGCCCTGACCGAGGTCAAACTCCCGATCCGAACAGAAAACGTTGGGGTTGGAGGGGTTCTCCACCCCAATGCAGTCCGGATCGGCACAGTCGATCAGGTGATCCAGGTCATTGTCAATCCCGTCGAAACACTGCCCAGGGGCATCCGATCCGTCGGCGGCCCGGTGCTCTACCGATGGGCAGGCCGGATCCCCGGCGCAGTCGTAGTCAAGGCAGTCCCGCCCGGTCGAATCGATCGCGTCATACTCGTCGTCCCCGAAGCTGGTGTCAACATCGTTGTCCCGGTCATCGGCACAAAGCCCGACCTCGCCCACCGGACAGCCGTATTCAGGGTGCCGCCAGCATATCCGGGAACCCGGACTGTCCTGGACATCGAGCAGGAAACGGAAAACCGTCTCCGTGCCGTCCAGGAACTCCCGGTTGTCCCGGCAATCGGTCCGACCGTCCCCGTCGTTGTCGAAACCGTCACCGCAGGGATCCTGGCCGTTGAGGATGCCGGGCGGACCGTACTCGTTTCCGTATTGGCAATAGCCGGTGCAGGCCGTGCCGGAAAGGTTCAGCCGTCCGCAGCGCAGGTTGCAGTCGGGATCAAGACAGTCGGCCAAACCGTCCCCGTCGTTGTCGAAACCGTCGTGGCAGGTGGTTTCCGGAATCTCGCAGAGCAGGCCGGCATCCAGCGGGTGCCCCTGTTTCCCCACGCAACGGATGTCGGCGCAGTTCGGGTAATAGTCAAGGTCATTGTCGACGGGGTTGCCGCCGGACAGGTCAGCGCAGGTCAGTCCGGTATCGCCGATCGGCAAAAGCGATTCCGTCTCATCCCCGTTTCCCGGCGCACTGCCGTCAACGTAAAAACGCAGCCCGCTCCTGCTCCCGCTCGCTCCCAACTGGAAAACGTAAAGGCTGAAATCGTATGCCCCTTCCGACAGGCCGGCATAGTCCACGGACATCGCGAAATCAACATCGCACCCCCCCGGACAACCGGCTGAGGAGCGGCGCTCGTAGCCGTTCCTTCCGGAGGTGATGTCCGACTCCGGGGGAAGGAAATGGGTGCCGTTGGGGTTGGCGTAGGCCGAGGCCGAAACGAACGGCGGGACATCGAAAAGTATGAAGGAGAGCATTTCGGTCGTCGGGCCGTAACTGCCGCCGTCGAACCGAATCCGGAATTTCCCGTCCGGATTGACGTGTTGGGTGTATTCGTAACGTATCGGCTGGCCGCCAACGGTCAGGGAACCGGAGCAGACGTTTCCGTCGCAGGTCAGGGGCGCGACTATTGCCCTGGAGGAAGGGACGGAAAACGTAACCGACGCCAACAGGAGCGTGGCGAACGAGGCGACGGCGACCGTAAAAAACCCGGGATTCCTCATGGCTGGTTCACCCTAATTACCCGATTGCGCCCGGTGCAGCACAGGTCACCGGGGGTATAGGCGGGATCGTCACAGTCGTAATATCCGTCGTTATCCGACCCGTACAGGCATTCCATTCCGCCTACGACCCGATTCTGCCTGGTGCAGCAGATGTCCCCCACCTCATATCCCGGCGAATCGCAGCGGCCAATGGTCGATTCCGCCTCCTGCCAATCGCAATTCAGGGCCGGATGCTCGATGCAGTCCACCGACAGGCTGCGGCAAAACGGATCCAGGCAATCGGTCAGGCCGTTGCCGTCGTCATCGATGCCGTTGACGCATTCCCGCTCGATCGGAATTGCCTTGTTCATGGCCATGCTGAAGGTGGCGTTTCCCGCGAAATCGCACCGGGCCGAATTTTGAAAAAACTCCCCCTCGAACTGGGCGTAGCACTTCACCGCCCGATAGAAATCCTCGCTGGGCCCGAACAGGGTCCATTCGTTGTGGTGCGCATAGAACGGCAGGCGGCCGGTATCCAGGACAATGTCCCGGCAGAAACCGGATCCGCCCGGAATGCCGAAATCGCAGACCTGACCGGAATCGCAGGCCGAATCCCCCGTACAGGCGGCCGGGGTCGGTTCCCCCGCCAGGTAACAGCCATCCACGAACCAAAGGGTATTGCCCTGGATCGGATCGGTACCGGGCTGGGCCGGGTTCCTGATGCCGTCCGCCTCGGATACCGAACCGTAAAAGACCGCGTCCGAACCGTTGGCCGGTTCGGTCTGGAATGTCCGCCCCAAAACCACCGTGTCCCCGTTCGGTTTAAGGAGGTCACACCGCAGCATGTATCCGATCGGGGCGAACACGTCCTCCACGGTAACGGAATAGTCCGAGGGGTGGACTCCGGGAACCGGGGAATTGGCCGGCTCGAATATCCCCTGCGGACGCCTGACCTCCCCGACGAACGGCGGGGTCCAGTCGGTCTCCGCAAGGCTCCAGTCGATCCACCCCAAACCGGTACCGTCGTCATTGCCGCTCCAGGCCCAGTGGCCGGGATAGGCCGCGGCCGGAGCCGGCGGGTCGTCACATTCGTCCGGATCGCAAAAGGATCCGGTTTCCGGATCAAGGGCAACATAGAAAAACCGGCCGGTTCCCGCTTCCGGATCGCAGGCCTTCACCGACGGGTCACCGTTGTCGCAATTAAGGGAAATCCAGCCGCCTTCAGCCTCCCCGACGACGCGGGCCCAACCGTAAAGCCTGCCGTAGGGTGAATCCGGATCGGCCTGGACCCATTCGGCGTAATTGCCGGCCATGCCCTCGGGGTTGGGGATCGGGTTGCCGGACTTGTCCGTCAGCCCGTCGCAGGCCTTGCCGAAACATATCCAGCCGAAATTGTTCGACCAGGCAAAGCCGCTGATCGGCGCCCGCATGTAGGTCTGGCCGTCAGCCGGATCGAACAGGAAGACCGGGGAACCTATTTCCACGCCGTAATCCGAAGCGGCACAGGTGCCGCCGTTCTCGCAGTTCATGGAGATCCAACCGGCCACGGATGACCAAAGGTATCCGCGGATGGCGCTTCCGGCCAGGGCCGGTTCCGATCCGAAAAAAAACAAGCAGATGGCGACTGCGGAAAAAATCGCCAGGAACCTGATTTTCACGGCAGGGATGACGGTAGGCATATCACCGTTTCATTATATAGCAAAACGGGGGCAACACGAAATGGGGCGTCTCCCTCCCGCAACCCAAGAAAAAAAACCGGTCAGGACCCTTGTCCTGACCGGAAGGAAAAAACCTACCTCCTCTATCTTAGAGACATTCATGCCTTTCACAGACATGACGTCCGTCTGCTTCTGTAAAATCCAGAAGGCTCCTGTCCAGAAAGGCGTTCATGACCGCCCCATCCCCCTCCACATGCCCGAGACCAAGCATGTGCCCAATTTCGTGCATGACAACCGTCCGGAAATTACCCGGGCAAGGATCCCCCTCCTCAAGGGGGATGTCCTCTGGCCATTCGGACGGAATCGGACATGCACTCCCCCCATACCGGGGCATGCTGTCTGAGAAGATAAAAATGTCCCCACTGGAGGACGCCCTTCCTAACCTTCCCGAAAGATCCGTTTGGGAGAAAACCTCCATCAGCTCCCAATTGTACTCGTGCGCACAAATGAGAGTGTTTTTCCCGTCATTTAATCTCTTAGGGGTTAAACCCCTAAAATCCGGGTAATACTCCCCCAAGACCTCCACCCAACTTCCTTTTCCGGTTTTTTCGAGGAAAAAACCGTTGACCTTATCAACCCCCTGATACACTGCCTCTCTCTCAAGAGGCGTGCAGTTCCGATCTATCCAGAAGCTATAAACACCGTCCGTATCGGCGTCAGCATCGGCGTCCGCATCGTCCGTATCGCCATCCTCCCCCTCATCACCCACATCGTCCGTATCGCCGTTCCATTCCCCGTCACACGTCTCTTCCGTCTCTTCACAGGCGGCAGCGCCAATCAGGCCAAAAAGAACCGTCACCGTCATTATTATTTTTTCCATTCTTGCTCCCCTTTTCTAATCGCCCTCAAGGCGATGTTTTTCAAACGACTACTGAAATCATAGCACAAAAAGGGGGTTTTGTCAATGGTAAAACCTGTCCGGCGACGTCCCGCGCCGCCGGGTGCGGCAAGACCCGGTCAGCCCCTGTCGATCGCCATGTTCACCAGCCGGTCGGCTTCCTTGTTGTATTCCCGCCGGACGTGGGTAAACGACACTTTCTTGAAATTCGGCAAACGGTTCCAGACCTGCACGAAAAGCTGGGCCAACCCCGGATCCTTGACCCGGTATTCCCTCCTAAGCTGCCTGACCACCAGTTCGGAATCCAGGTAGAAATCCAGTTCGGTTCCACCCAACTCCCTGGCCTTGTCCAAGGCGACGACCACGGCCTGATACTCGGCCTGGTTGTTGGTTTTCCTCCCCAGATATTCGCCGTATTCCAGCAGCACGTTGCCCCTGTCGTCGGTAACGTAAACCCCGATCCCGGACGGTCCGGGATTGCCGCGGGCCCCGCCGTCGGTATGGATGATCAGTTTGGACATATTTTTTATCTTACCAAGCCGCTACCGGCGGCCTTACCGGCGGCATAGGCCGATTCCCGAACGTTCCCTTGTTCGGCAGCCGGACGGATATCGATCAGTTGAACCTGTATCTCCTTCCTTCCGTTCCACTCGTTTATTCCCAACTCCACTACGGAATCGATCCGGCTGCCGGGCGGAAAGGCCACGGCCGCCTCGGCCAACCCGAACCCGATAGTCTTCATCTCCCGCGGCGAATCCCCCCGCACTCCCATCCGTACATGGCGGCTGTCCTTCCCGATGCAGGCCAACGAAACCACCTGCAGCCCGGCCATCAGGAAGCGCGGCTTGGGGTTCCCTTCCCCGAACGGCTCCATCTTCCCCAGGCATTCAACCAACCGCCAATCGACCTGGCTGGCGCTGATTTCGGCATCAATATCGATCGCCGGGCGGAGATCGATGCCTTCCAGGATTTTTCCGGCCCGCTCCTCCATCTTTCCTCTGAAACGTTCGAAATTGTCCTGTCCCACGATCGTCATGCCGCAGGCCTGGGGATGGCCGCCGTACCGGAACAGGCAGTCCCTGACGTCATCCAGGGCGGCCATGACATCGAACTCCGGAACGCTCCGTCCTGAACCGACGAAACGGTCCCCCTCCCGTCCGAAAACGAAACTGGGACGGCCGGTCTCGTTGGTCATCCTTCCGGCGATGATGCCGACCACGCCGGCCGACCAGCCGTCGCCGGAAATGACGTGAATCGGACGATCCCGATTCTCCGCGGCTTGGGCCAAGGCGACTCGGGACATCTGTTCGGTGAGACGCTGCCGTTCCAGGTTGATCTGGTTCAGCCGTTCGGCCAGGGTGGCCGCCGATTCCCCGCTTTCCGCCATCAGGCACTCAAACGCGACCGAGGCGTGATCCATCCGGGAGGCGGCATTGATCCGGGGACCGATCCCGAAACCGATCGATCGGGTATCAACCGAACCCGAATCCAGGCCGGCCGCCTCCATCAGCTTGGCCAACCCCAACCGCCGGGTCTTGTTCAGGACAATCAGGCCGAACCTCTCCAGCACCCGGTTCTCCCCCAGAAGCGGGACAACGTCCGTCACCGTGGCGATGGCCACCAGGTCAAGCATCCACTTCTCGTATCCGGCCGGAAAATCGATCCCCCGTTCCCTGGAAAACGCCGCCAATCCGCAGGCCAGCTTGAAGGCCACGCCCACGGCCGCCAGGTTCCGGAACGGGTAGGTCTCCCCCGGAGCCGAGGGGTGGATGGTGAGGCAATCCGGTACGGTTTCCGGAACCTGGTGGTGATCGACGACGATCGCCTTGGCGCCGCCGGCCTGGGCCGCGGATATCTCCCTGGCCGATCCGATCCCGCAATCAACGGAAACGAGGAGTCTCATTCCCCCGGCCAAAAGCCTTTCAACGGCTTCGGTCTGGATGCCATAGCCTTCCCGTTCCCGGTGCGGGATATAGCTGGAAACCAATCCCGGATCCTGCCCCATCCTCCGGGCCAAATCCCGAAAAACCGATACCAAAACGACGCTCCCGGTTACCCCATCGGCGTCATAGTCCCCGTAGACCACGATCGGTTCGCCCTGCTGTAGGGTATCCCAAACCAACTGGCAGGCGGACCGCATGTCCCGGAACAGGAACGGGTCATGGGTATCCCTTTCCCAATCCGGTTCCAGGAAACGGGTAACGGCTTCCCGTTCCCTCAAGCCGCGGTTCCACAGGAGCCGCACTGCGGCTTCGGGAAATTCCTGAAGGTTCCGGATCGCCTCACGGTCCGGTTGGGGGGTCAAACGCCACCGTTTCCCCTTTTGATCGGTGCGACCCATCGGATTCACCCCGTAAACGCCGGGGCGACCATTGCCCCGACCATGGCCAGGGTCGCCACGGCCGTAATCGCTATCCAAACCGTCTTGCGCAAATGTCGCCGACGAATTCGTTTCCCGTTTATTCTCATAATTTTTTATCGTTATTTGTTGGATTAAATCGGTCCGATGGGCTCCGGGCAGCCGAACGGCAACCCGCACGCGGCCGCCCCAACGGTCCGCCCCGGCGCCCGCAATCAATCCTTCTTCCTCAAGACCTGCAGGAAGGCGTCCGGCGGAATCTCCACCTTCCCGGACCGGACCATCCGCTTCTTCCCCTTTTTCTGCTTCTCCAGCAGCTTC